>NZ_JAWVZL010000033.1:0-31967 GCF_033722195.1 Marinobacter sp. | reverse complement strand
GCGGTGGCCTCGCCGGTAGGCGCAGACGAGGTACGGATGACCAACAGCCACTGGTCTTTCAGTGTGGCGGCCCTGAAAGCCGAATTTGGCTGGCGGCTGTTCAAGGTGGTCAACGATTTCACCGCCATGGCACTGGGGGTGCTGCATGTTGGGGATGACCACCTGCAGCACCTCTGTGGTGGGCCCGGCGACCCCCATCGGCCGCGGCTGGTGATGGGTCCCGGCACCGGTCTCGGGGTGTCCGCGCTGGTGCCGGTGAGTGATGCCTGGGTGCCGCTGGTGACCGAAGGCGGCCATGTGGATTTCGCCCCGGTGGATGAGCTGGAGACGGGGGTGCTGGGTATTCTGCGGGCTCGTTTTGGCCGGGTCTCGGTGGAGCGGATTCTGTGTGGCCAGGGCCTGGTGAATCTCTATCAGGTACGGGCAGAGTTGGCCGGCCTGGCGGCGCCGCTGACCACCCCGGAGACGATCACAGGCGCGGCCCTGGCCGGCACCGACCAGTTGGCCGTGGAGAGCCTTGGGCATTTCTGCCGGATCCTGGGGCGGGTCGCCGGTAATGCGGCGTTGACCCTGGGCAGTTTGGGGGGCGTTTATCTTTGTGGCGGCATCCTGCCAAGAATGAGCGATTTCCTGCGGACTAGTGACTTCCAGGCCGGGTTCGAGGACAAGGGCCGGATGCGGTCGCTGATGCAGGCGACGCCTGTCTTTCTGGTGACCGAGCCCCATACCGGCCTGCTGGGGGCGGCGGCGGCCCTGGCCAATCCGCAGGTGCGATGACTCAGGGCTGACCCAGATAGTCGTTGAGAGTGTCAGGATCCTGGGAGCCAGAATGGGTTTTAAGGATCAGACCCTTCTCGAGATAGGACCGGAGATCCACATCATAGCTGCCATTCGGCCACTCCCGGGTCACGGTTATCGGGTCGCTGTTGCTCACATTAAGCTTGAGCAGGTCGACGACGCGCTCGGTGCAGGGCGCCTTTTCCTGACTGCGAACGACCAGTACCCGGGGCCTCAGACGATTCTGCGGATAAGACTCCAGAACCAGGGCGATTTCGCCACTGGACAGTTCCACCAGCGAGCCCGGCGGATAGATGCCGCAGAAGCGGATGAACTCCAGCGCCAGGTCGTCATCGAACTGCTTGCCGCGGCACTTGTAGATGATGTCCAAGGCCTGCTTGGAAGATTTCGCCTTGTCGTAGACCCGCTCGCCCGTCATGGCGTCGTAGGCATCCACCACCGAGACTACCTTGGCGAAATAGGGGATCTGGTTGTGCAGCAGTCCCCTTGGGTAACCGCTGCCGTCCATGCGTTCGTGGTGGGCATGCGCCACATCCACAGCCACGGGAGGCAATCCGTGTACCGAGAGTAACAACTGGCGGCCATACACCGGGTGCAGTTTCATGTGGGCGAACTCGGCCTCGGTGAAGGCACCCGGCTTGTTCAGCACATCCTGGTCCACCTTGACCTTGCCCACATCGTGGAGCAGTCCTGCCAGCGCCAGGGTTTCGATCTCCGACTCCATCAGGCCGAGGTGTTTGCCGAAAGCCGCCGCCAGGACACAGACATTCATGCAGTGTTCGGCGGTGTAGCCGTCCTTGCTGCGGATCTGGGTGAGCCAGAGCAGAGCGGAGTGATTGCGCAGGATACTGGCCACCACACCCTTGACCACCGGACGGATTTCGTTCAGCTCGATCACCCGGCCAAGGCGCACGGAATCGAGAATGCGGGTGGCCAGATTGCGGCAGCGGTGGAAGCTCTCCATGGCGCTGCTGAGCTCTTCATCAAAGGGAATCTGGTTGATGTAGTTGATGCGTCGGACCAACTGGGTCTTTGTGGGCTGTGTCTTGGCGCCGGCGGTCGAGGCTTTGCTGACGGAAACGGCTCGATCCCGGGGATGGACGTAAGAAACCTGGCCCAAAATAAACACGGTCTCGCACTGCTCCCGGATGGCCTGGATGTCGTCGGGGCTGCGCACGATGAAACCCTGCAGCGGGAAGTCCGTCTCCGACCAGGGCCGGTCGAGGCGGGTGATCTGCATACCCAGTTGGACGTCAGACACCAGGATTTCGGTTTCGATCGTTTCGACGGACTGCACGAATTTCCCTCAATCACACTTCTGCCTGCAAGCAGTTGGGCGCGCCCGGTGGCTTCCGATCCGCTGGCTGCTCGACCAAGTCAAATCCAGTTTATTTCGCCTTTCGTCGCAAAAACACAAAAATTTTGTAAAAAACCGTCGCCGCTGGCGATCCATTTGTCAGGTCTCAGGACTCCTCCCCTTGAGCGCGGTCAGTGCCCGGATGCTCGCGGAACGAGTCCAGCCAGGGCGCCAGGCCCTTGGCTTCATCGATGAACAGTTGCCGGTGGGGGAAGGGAATCTGGATGCCAGCGTCGTCCAGCGCGGCCTTGATACCCTCGTAGAGTTCGCATGAGATCCTGACCCGGAAGTCGATGTCGTAGGGGCCTATCCAGGCCAGGGCCTCCAGATCGATGGAGGAGTCTCCCAGCCCGATCATCCGCACCGACGGGTCCCGGCCTGGCCGTTTCATGACGTCGGGGTGATCCTGCAGCACCGGCAGGATGACTTCACGGGCGGCGCTGGCGGTTTCCTTGTAGGCAATACCAAGCGGCAGGCGGAGGCGGATCTCGCCCTCGGCGCTGAAATTGACGATGTCGGAAGAGGCCACGTTGTCATTGGGGATCATGGTGAAAATGTTGTCCCGGGTCCGCAGCCAGGTGGTACGCAGGGCTATCTTGATGACCTTGCCTTCCTGATCGTTGATGCGGACCCAGTCGCCGATGCGAAAGGGCCGCTCGATGAGCAGGGTGACCCCGGCGATGAAGTTCGACAGGGTGGACTGGGCGGCGAAGCCGACGGCGATCCCCACGATCCCCAGGCCGGCAACGATGGACACCACATCGAACCCGAACTGGCTCAGCACGGTCACTGCGGCGAACACCACCAACAGGACCGACAGACTGTTTTTCAGAAGCTGTCCCAGGGAAGGGTCGAAATGATAGCGTCGCCGGAATTCATGAAGCAGCCTGGAGGCGGCCAGCCACAGGGCATAGAATCCCAGGGCCAGGAAGCCGGCCCGGGTGGTGGCCTTGACCAAGTCAGCCGAGGCGCCGTACTGGCCCATCAATGCCAGCAGCGCCAGCAGCAGGAACAGATAACGCAGTCCCACCAGCAGGTGATGCACCAGCACCCGGCTTCTGCCCATGCGCTTGCCCACCAGTTTGAGCACCACCGCCACCGGCAGGTAGGCGAGCGCAAAGACGCCAAGCAGCACCAGGCTAACGGCCAGTTGGCCGAGGCCATCCATGACCAGGGTCGACAGTTGCGGATCGGACAGTCCCAGAGCATTGATGGAGTCGGCCAGGTTGACGAGAAACTGTTGCCAGAGTTGGTCCGCAAAACTGGATGCCATAGGCTGCCCTTGCATTGGTCGGATGGTATGCGTAATGGTTGCGGTATGTCCCAGGAATGTAAAGCTACCGCCACTCTTTGACTCTACGACAGCATGACATCGACTGACGAATCCTTTTCCGAACTGCTGGCGCGGGTAAGGCAGTGCACAATCTGTGAAGCCTACCTGCCGGAAGGGCCCCGCCCGGTGGTGCAGGCCAGTGTGACGGCGCCCATTCTGGTGGTGGGCCAGGCGCCGGGTATTCGTGTGCATCGGACCGGGCTGCCGTTCAACGACCCCAGCGGTGACCGGCTGCGTCAATGGATGGGCATAGACCGCCAGACGTTCTATGACGAGCAGAAATTGGCGATTCTGCCCATGGGGTTCTGTTATCCGGGGACCGGGCGCAATGGCGACCTGCCACCGCGACCTGAATGCGCGCCGGCCTGGCGCGACCTGTTACTCTCGCGCCTGACCGGGGTTCGATTGACCCTTGCCATCGGAGCCTATGCTCACGCCTGGCACCTGGGTTCGCCGAAACGCTCTGTGACCGAGGCCGTGGCCCAATGGCGGGATTACTGGCCGGACCTGGTGCCTCTGCCGCACCCCAGCGGCCGCAACAACCTCTGGTTGCGGCGCAACCCCTGGTTCGAGGAACAGGTGGTGCCGCAGCTCCAGGCCCGGGTGGCCGACCTGCTGGCGGACCGGGCCGGCGCCGCAAGGCAGGATTAGCGCAGTGCCAGGGGCGCGCCAGCAGCGCGTCGTTCCTCCTGCCACTCCGCCAGGGTCTGGGCGGCTTCGTTGCCCGGCATCTGGTCGACAATCTCGAAGTAGTCATCACCCAGGGTCCCGGCCACCACCTGGCCCCGGGGGCGGCTCTTGACCACGTAGACCGTCTGGACGTTCTGGTGGTCGAAGGCGCGCCATTCCTGTTCGTCCTTGAGGAACTGGTACCGGTGGCCCTCCAGGGCCTTGATCAGGGCCCCGGTGTCGGTGCTGCGGGCCCGCTCAACGGCATCCTTGTACTGGTAGACAATGCTGTAGGCGGAGGCGGCAGAGGACGATGGCATCATCTCGAAACGGGAAGAGAAGCTGGCAACGAATTGCTTGCCTCGTTCAAAACCGTACTTGTGGGGTACCTGCCAGGTCCAGGGGGCCGCGCCGATCACGCCCTCCATGATGGTAGGGCCTACCTCGCGGGCCATGCCCAGGGTGATGTTGGGCACCACCACCTGGAGCTTGTTTTTCAGGCCCATCTCATAGGCGATGTTCAGGGCCCGGACCATGTCATCCCCGAATAACACCATCACCAGCACCTCCGCGTTACTGGCCTGGGCCTGCTCGAGAGCAGCCTTGAAATCGCGGGTCTGGGCCTTGGGAAAGGGGGTAGTGACGCCGGGGTGGCCATTCTTGTCGCTGGTATTGGTGAATCGCCGCATGGATTCTTCGGTGGACCAGCCCCAGGTGTAGTCGGCGGTGATGTAGAAATGCTTCTTGCTGCTGAACTCCCGGTTCATGTATTTGCCCAGCGCCTTGGCGGACATCCAGGCGTTGTAGGGCTCCCGGAACATGTGGGTATGACCGGCGCTGCCGGTGGTTTCGTTGGAGTAGGTGAGGGTGCCGAAATAGAGCCGGTCCCGATCCCGCGCCGCCTCACCGGAGGCGATGGCGACGGCGCTGGAGGAGCCGCCGAACACCATGCTGACGCCGTGGCGGTCGATCAGCTCTGCGGTGTTGCGGGCGCCCCGGGCCGGATCGCCGCCGGTGTCCCGGATCACCAGTTCCACGCGGCGTCCTAAGATGCCGCCTGCGGCGTTGATTTCCTCCACCGCCAGAAAGGCCCCAAGGCGCTGTTGCAGGCCCTGGTCCTTGTAACGACCCGTCTGCGGGTAGTTGAGCCCAAGTTTGAGTGTTTCGGCGGCGATCGTTGCCGTACCGACCAGCAGTACCAGCAAAGCCACCAGCAGCTTGCCGTAATTCATGAGCATGGTCTCCAGAGCGCTTGGGCCGGAGTGGGTGAACCCCGGTCAGTTGTTATCTATTATATGAGCTCTGCAAGTGTTACGGCGGAATCAGGTCGGGGACAATGGGACTATGGTCATAGTCTCGGAGTGATTTTGTCAGCCCCGGTAACGGCGTGTTACCGGGGCTGACTTTCTGTGAGGACGGCGGGTTATTGCTGCTTTTGCCAGGAACTGACCAGGTCGTCGTAGGCGATGGTCCTGCCCGCGGGCTTTTCGTTACTCAGTTGCGGTTTGGGGGCGCCGGGCTGGGCCAGCCACCAGGCTTCGCCCTTGACCTTGTCATCATCCACCAGCTTGGGGCCGCAGGTGTTGAGGCTGAAATGCCGCTGCATTACCGCCATGGCGCGATCCTGGCTGTTGGCCAGCCGGTCCAGGGCCTGCCGGGGGGTGCGTTTGCCGGTGATGGCGTCGGCAATGTTGGGCCACCAGAGTTTGGCCAGCTTGGGGTAGTCCGGCACATTGATTCCGGTGGGCGTCCATTGTTCCCGGGCCGGAGACTGATAGAACTCCACCAGGCCGCCCAGATTGGGCGCCGCCGCCTGCATTTCCGGAGTGTCCAGGTCGGATTTGCGGATCGGGGTCAGTCCTACCAGGGTCTTGCGCAGGGAAACGCTCTTGGCGGTGGTGAACTGGGCGTACAGCCAGGCCGCTTTCTGGCGGTCGGGGCTCATCACCCGCGGAATTGTCCAGGCGCCCACGTCCTGGTAACCCAGTTTCATACCCTCCTCCCAGTAGGCGCCATGAGGGGAGGGCGCCATCCGCCATTTCGGTGTGCCGTCCTCGTTCACCACCGGCAGGCCTGGCTTGGTCATGTCGGCGGTGAAGGCGGTGTACCAGAAGATCTGCTGGGCAATCTGGCCCTGGGCCGGCACCGGGCCGGCCTGGCTGAAGGTCATGTTGATGGCCTCGGGGGGCGCGAAACGCTTGAGCCAGTCGATGTAGTTGTTCAGGGCATAGACCGCCGCCGGGCTGTTGGTGGCGCCGCCGCGCTCCATACTGGCCCCCACAGGATGGCAGTTCTCCATGCGGATACCCCATTCATCCACCGGCTGGCCATTGGGCAGCCCCGGGTCGCCGGCACCTGCCATGGAGAACCAGGCATCGGTGAAGCGCCAGCCCAGGGACGGGTCACGCTTGCCGTAATCCATGTGTCCGTAGACCCGCTGGCCGTCGATCTCTTTCACATGAACGGTAAAGAACTCGGCAATGTCCTCGTAGGCGGACCAGTTGACCGGCACCCCCAGCTCGTAGCCGTAGATCTCCCGGAACTGCTGCCGCAGGTCGGCCCGCTGGAACCAGTCGTAGCGGAACCAGTAGAGGTTGGCGAACTGCTGGTCGGGGAGCTGGTAGATGTCACCATCGATGCCGGTGACGAACTTGATGCCCAGGAAGTCCTCCAAGTCCAGCGTCGGCAGGGTCACCTCCCTGCCTTCGTTGGCCATGAACTCGCTCAGGGACAGAACCCAGCCGCTGCGGGAATGGGTGCCGATCAGATCGGAGTCGTTGACGAAGGCATCGTAACGGCCCTTGGCGGCCATGATCCGTTGCAGGTTGATCTGATGGATGACCTCACCCTCCGGCAGGATGTCGTGCTCTACCGGAATGCCGGTGATCTGGGCAAAGGCGCGTGCCAGCACCGTGGCCTCATAGCGATGGGTGGTGATGTCCTCGGACAGGACCTTGATATCCAGTCCCCGGAAGGGGCGAGCGGCGTGAACGAACCAGGCGAGCTCTTCCATCTGTTCTTCCCGGCTCAGTGACGACACCGTGAACTCCTCATCCAGCCAGCGCTCGATAACGGCGCGCTCCTCCAGGGTGAGGGCGTCCGTATGGGGCCCGGCGCCCGCCAGGGTGGTGACCAGGGTCAGCAGGGTGATGCCCCACAGAGATTTAAGTGTTGTTGTCATGACGGTGGACCCTGTTCTTGTTGTCGTTGCAATATTCGGTAGAGAACATTTAACAAGAAAGAAAATGTTCGTCAACGAGGGAATCTTGGCGTCCGAGAACTTTGTGCAATTCCGGTAACATAGTTCAAAGCGTTGAATAACAAGCATTAAAAATGAACTTATGCGCCTATGCGGCTGAATCTAAAGAGAACCCAGATAGAAAAATGGGGCGCGGTATGGTCAGCGCGACCTTAGTGTTATGTCCGCTCGAACACAGCTCGGAAACATAGCTGTCTTTTCGCAAGAAATCATAAAATACTGATAAAAAAGGATTTATACTAATAATTCCGGGATGTGCGGCATGAATTACCGTTCAATTTTGTAACCCGGATGTAAAAAATGTTCGATTGAATCAAAAAAAATATGTTCGAAAACTTTCTATTTTTCGGTTATGCGGTTAGATTTGTAGTGTCCAGGCTGGGTGACCGCATGAAAAGGGCGGTCGCTGACAGCAGGGCGTGTTGCGGGAGTCCTGACTGGCTGTCGAAGTTAAAGCTTGGAAACTAAAGAATTTATTTCCAGTGTCTGGCTGTGACGTCGGTCTTGAGCTTCCCGGTTTTAGCGCTAACAACAATAGGAAGCTACCATGATCGAAAACAACAATTTTTCCAAACCAACCACCCCCTCAGTTCATCGCAGAGCGCCCCTGGCGGTTGCCATGGCCCTGTTGGCGGGCGGCATGGCTGCGCCTGCCGCGGCCAACGTCTCCTTTGAAGCGGATAGCGGCTGGAAGTTTGGCGTCAACGGGCATATCCCGGTGTTTGCTCTGATCAGCGACAATGACGCCCTGGAAGAGGATGCCTTCCGCATCACCACCGGCTTCAACCCCGCCACTGCCCAGTTCAACATTCACGCACCGAGCCAGTACGGCCTCGATGTGTCCGGCCATTTCCAGCTCAACAGCCACCTTTCCGGTGCCGACGGTGTCCAGAATTCCGGTTTCGGCCGTGTTGATTTCGGGCGTCAGTCCGGCGTAGAAAGCCGGGTTGCCGAGTTCGCGATTGCCGGAGACTTCGGTACCCTTAACATTGGTAAGGGCTTCGGCATCTTCGGTGTACCGGCCATCGGCGATAACGGCAGCGGCCTGGGTGTTGGCCTGTTCAGCCCCAACGCCGGTGACGCGACTGCCGGTCGTATCGGTAACGGTTACTTCTATGCCAACTTCAACCCCCGGGTGACCTACACCTCGCCGAGCATGAACGGGCTGCAGTTCAAGGTTGGCCTGTTCCAGCCGGAGAAGCCGAAAGACACGGCGGACACCTACGCCGCCGAGCCGGATCCGGCAGTGGCCGCGGCCGCAGCAAACGCCGCGGTTGGTACCGAGACGCCCCGCCTGGAAGCCAACCTGGTGTGGACCGGCGACATGCTGACCCTGTGGACCAGCGGTTTCACCCAGTCCGTGGACGTGAACAACTCCACCATCGACAACTTCACCATGACCGGTGTTGATGTGGGCGGTTCCATCTCCACGGGTGGCTTTGGTCTGCGTGCCAACTACGCAATGACGCAGAGTACCGGTAACTTCGTGGTGGGTGGTCACGGCATTCTGGGCGGCTCCCAGGAAGAAGACGCCGACCAGTGGTACGTCGAGGGCACTTATGGCTTTAACCGCACCACCCTGGGCGCCAGCTACGGTGAGGGCTCCGATGACCTGACGGATGTCGATTCCGAGCTGGCCATGGTGTTTGCCCGTTACAAGGCAACCGACGCCTGGACCGTGATGGTTGAAGTGCAGGACTACAGTGACAACACTGACAGTTCTGACTACAACGCCTTCATCCTGGGCTCCCAGTTCACCTTCTAAGGTGATCTGGCGTCTTTCCTGAAGCATCGGGAAAGCAGAGACCGGGCGCCCCTCAGGGGTGCCCGGTTTTTTTATGGGTGAATGTCTGGTCGAAGCCAAACGGCCGGACAAAAAACCGCCACAAAAAAAGGCCGCGAAAGCGGCCATTAAAATACCTGAGGGGGCTCAGGTGATGCTGGAGAGCAGCATTGGAGGAGGGGGTCAGGCAGCGGCGTGGCGCTGGTCCAGGTGTTGCTGGAGTTGCTCCATATCGTCCTTGGAGAGGCGCAAACCGAGCTTGGTACGGCGCCAGAGAATGTCCTCGGCATTGCGGGCCCATTCGTGATCCACGAGGTACTCCACTTCCGCATCGTAGAGGTTGCCGCCGAAATGCTGGCCCATGTCCTTCATGGATTTGCGATCGCCAATCAGCACCCGGGTGCGGGTACCGTAGGTGCGCACATAGCGGTGAACGAGCCCGGAGGGCAGCCAGGGGTATTCGCTGCCCAGTTCGGCCCGAAGCTGGGGCTGGTCGACAAAATCCCCACCCGGTAGCGGTGCATGCTTGGTCCACTCCGGCCCGGCACTGGGGAAGAACTGGCAGATCCGGTCGGTGGCTGCTTCCGCCAGCTTGCGGTAGGTGGTGATCTTGCCGCCGAACACTGAAATCAGCGGCGCGTTCTTCTTGCCGCCGTCCACTTCAAAGGTGTAGTCCCGTGACGCTTTGCTGGCATCGCCTTCGTCATCCATGAGCGGACGAACACCGGAATAGGACCAGACCACGTCCTTGGGTGTCAGCTTGTTCTTGAAGTGATCGTTGACAATGCCGCAGAGGTATTCGGTTTCCTCCGGGGAGATCCTCGCTTCCCGAGGGTCGCCTTCGTACTCCACATCGGTGGTGCCGATCAGGGAGAAGTCGTCCTCGTAGGGAATCACGAAAATGATCCGGTTATCGGCGTTCTGGAGAATGTAGGCTTCCGGCTCGTCGTGAACCTTGGGCACCACGATGTGGCTGCCTTTCACCATGCGGATCTGCTTGGGGGCGGGGATGCTCATGGTGTCCTTGAACAGCTTGCTGACCCAGGGACCGGTGGCATTGACCATGGCCCGGCACTGGTAGCTGGCCCGCTCACCGGTGGCCACATCCTCCAGGGTGACGTTCCAAAGCTTGCCTTCCCGCTCGGCTTTCACGCAGCGGGTCCGGGTCTTGACCACGGCGCCCTTCTCCTGGGCCGCCTTGGCGGTGAGGACCACCAGCCGGGCGTCATCCACCCAGCCGTCGGAATATTCGAAGCCTTTCGTGATCTCCGGCACCAGCGGGCCGTCCGGTGAGAACCGGATGCTCTTGGAACCTTTCAGCAGTTCCCGCTTGGCCAGATGGTCATAGAGGAACAGGCCCGTACGGATCATCCAGGCCGGGCGCAGATGGGACTGGTGGGGCAGGCGAAACCGCATGGGCCACATGATGTGGGGTGCGTTCTTCAGCAGCGACTCGCGCTCGGCCAGGGCCTGGCGCACCAGCTTGAATTCGTAGTGTTCCAGGTAGCGCAGACCACCGTGAATCAGTTTGCTGCTGTTGGAGGAGGTTGCCGACGCAAGGTCGTTCATCTCGCAAAGAATGGTTTTCAGGCCGCGACCCGCGGCATCCATCGCTATACCTGTGCCGTTGACGCCTCCTCCAACGACAATCAGGTCATAAACTGTCTTATCAGCGGTCATGTCTGGCCGTCTCCTTACCGATAAGGCGCAACCACCTGCAGGGTTTGCGCTGTTATTCGTTATTGTAGCCAACTATCCATGTTCTTCATTATGCGAAAAACTTTCTAATTCGTAAAGGAAAATATAGCCAACAAAACGAACATATTTGAAGAAAAATAGGTTAGACTGTGACCCGGATCCGAGTAACCGCGAAAATGTTTGGCCTTGGCCGCTGGATCAGCAGGGCAGTCGTGTGGGTGGTTTGGCGCCCGCCGCTGCGGTGATGGCGGAAAAGCGGTGATGGCGGATAAACGGAAACCGGAACGGCAGCCGTTCCGGTCAGAGGGAGAGAATCAGGGTGGGGATGACGGTTTCAGACAACGTGCAGTTCGACGTCGTTTTCCCGAAGCATCTGACGAATCTCGGCCGGAGGCTGCTGGTCGGTGAAGAAATGGTCGGCCTGGGTAATGTCACCGAGGCGTACCATGGCGTTGCGTCCGAACTTGGAATGGTCGGCGGCCAGCAGCACCTGCTGGGAATTGGCGATGATGGTCTGGGCCACCCGAACTTCCCGGTAATCGAAATCCAGCAGGGAGCCGTCGCTGTGGATGCCGCTGATGCCGATGACGCCGAAATCCATCTTGAACTGGTTGATGAAGTCCCGGGTGGCTTCCCCGACAATGCCGCCGTCACGGTTACGCACCTCGCCGCCGGCGATGATGATGTTGAAGTCCTCCCGCGCCGCCAGGATCGAGGCCACGTGGAGGTTGTTGGTAACCACCCGCAGATTGTTGTGGTTCAGCAGGGCCCGTGCGATGGTTTCGGTCGTGGTGCCGATGTTGATGAACAGGGACGCGTTGTCGGGGATGATCCGCACCAGGCTTTCGGCAATTTTCTCCTTGGCCTCCAGCTCCATGATCTTGCGAGTCTGGTAGGCGGTGTTGACCGTGCTGGAGTCGATACCGGCGCCGCCATGATGCCGCCTGACACGGCTCTGCTGGGCGAGCTGGTTGAGATCCCGGCGGATGGTCTGGGGTGTGACCTGGAAATGCTCAACCAGCTGCTCGGTGGTTACGAACCCGTTCTTCTGGATCAGGTCCATAATCAAGTCCTGCCGATGTCTTTGTGCCATGGCTAAGCCCCTGTTGTGTCGCTATTGGAATTATTCGGCAAAAAACAGTTAATTACGTGAGCCATGAAATATTTTAACCGGTTTGAAGTCAAGAGCGGGCCGGTAATCGTTGGGATTAATGACGCTTCTTTCATCAAAAGCGAAATTTTTCCTTGGCTTGCTTCATCAAAATAGTAAAAATACGAAAAAATAAGAACAGCAACTGTCAGGAGCGAATCATGACTCAGTACCTACTCGCGATCGATCAGGGCACCACCAGTTCCCGGGCCATCGTCTTCACCCAGGACGGCCAGATCCACGCCGTCAGCCAGCAGGAATTCACCCAACATTACCCCAACAGCGGTTGGGTGGAGCATGATCCGGAAACCATCTGGACCTCCGTGGTGGACAGCTGCCGCAAGGTGTTGGAACAGAGTGGCCTGAAGGCCTCCGATCTGGCGGCTGCCGGCATCACCAACCAGCGCGAGACCACCATCATCTGGGACCGCAAGACCGGCGAGCCCATTCACAACGCCATCGTCTGGCAGGACCGCCGCACCGCCCCCTACTGCCAGTCCATCAAGGACCAGGGTCTGGAACCGCTGATCACCGAGAAGACCGGCCTGCTGGTGGACCCCTATTTCTCGGCCACCAAGATCCGCTGGATCCTGGACCAGGTACCCGGCAGCCAGGAACGGGCCGAGGGGGGTGAGCTGGCGTTCGGCACCGTGGACAGCTTCCTGCTGTGGCGGCTCACCGGCGGTAAGTCCCACTGCACCGACGCCACCAACGCCTCCCGCACCCTGATCTTCAACATTCATACCCAGGAATGGGACAGCGAGCTGCTGGAGCTGTTCAATATTCCCCGGGCATTGCTGCCGGAGGTCAAGGACTCCTCCGACGATTTTGGTGTCATCCGGCCCGAGCTGCTGGGCAGCGAAGTGCCGGTATACGGCGTGGCCGGCGACCAGCAGGCGGCGCTGTTCGGCCAGACCTGCTTCCATCAGGGCATGGCCAAGAGCACCTACGGCACCGGCTGTTTCCTGATGCTCAACACCGGCAGCGAGGCCCTCAGGTCCGAGCACCGTCTGCTCACCACCGTCGCCTACCGGCTCAATGGCAAGCCCACCTATGCCCTTGAGGGCAGTATCTTCATCGCCGGAGCGACCATCCAGTGGCTGCGGGACGGACTCAAGCTGATCAAGATGGCGGACGAGTGCGAGCCGCTGGCGGAGCAGACCTCGCTGGATCACGGGGTCTATCTGCTGCCGGCGTTCACCGGTCTCGGTGCGCCTTACTGGGATCCCAAGGCCCGCGGCGCCATCTTCGGCCTGACCCGGGACACCGGTATCAAGGAAATCGTGACCGCCGGCCTGCAGTCCGTGTGCTACCAGACCAAGGACCTGCAGAAAGCGATGGAACAGGATGGCCTGCGGCCGGTGGCACTGAGGGTGGACGGCGGCATGGTGGCCAACAACTGGGTACTGCAGTTCCTGGCGGACATTCTCGGCGCTACCGTGGACAGGCCCGAAACCATCGAGACCACCGCCCTGGGTGTGGCCTATCTGGCCGGTCTGAAGGCCGGCGTCTACGACTCCCTGGAAACCATCGAGGCGCTCTGGAAGTGCGACCGCCGCTTCACCCCCACCATGACCAAGGAACGCCGTGACGGCTTCTATGAGGGTTGGGTGGCCGCGGTCAACCGTCTGCAGAGCAGCTGATCGCAGCCGCTGAGGTCGGCCGGGGCGAAGTGCCGCGGCCGGCCGCTAGCGCACCCCGATTTCCCGTAACCGCTTGTACACGGTGTTGCGACTGTAGCCGAGATGCCGGGCGGTCCGGGACACATTGCCCTTGTAGTGTTTGTAAACCGTCAGCAGGGTGTCGGTGTCGTCGCCCGCGGTTATGTCCAGATCGGTACCGGCCACCAGTGTGGGACGCTCTGCCAGCACCGGCTGCTGCTCGCTCTGGATGTCCTGCAGGTCCTGGATGAAGTCATCCGGCAGGTGCCACATGGCAATGGTGTCGGAGTCCGCCATGGCCAGGGCCACCTGCAGCACGTTGATGAGCTGGCGGATGTTGCCGGGCCAGCGGTGACGCTCGAACAGATCCAGGATGTCGTCCGGCAGGGACTGATGATGGTGGGGTTCGCGATACCGCTCGTAGAGCCGGCGGCAAAGTTCGCGCCGGTCGGTACGTTCCCGCAGCGGTGGCAGCTCCAGGTTGAGGCCGCTGACCCGGTAGTAGAGGTCGCGCCGGAACTGGCCGGACTCCACTTTGCTCCGCAGCGACTGATTGGTGGCGGACACCAGCCGGATGTCCACCGGATAGGATTCGGAGGAGCCCAGCGGCATCACCTCCCGTTCCTGTAGTACCCGCAGCAGGCGCGCCTGGGCGCTGAGCGGCATTTCCCCGATCTCGTCCAGGAACAGCATGCCCTGATGGGCTTTGCGCACCAGGCCGATGGCACCGCGGCTGCTGGCCCCGGTAAAGGCGCCTTTCTCATAACCGAAAAGCTCCGACTCCACCAGCTCCGCTGGTATGGCGGCGCAGTTGACCGCCACCATGGGCCGCTGGCGCCGCTCGCTGGCCCTATGCAGGGCCTTCACGAAAACCTCCTTGCCGACCCCCGTTTCACCATGGATCAGGATGGGAATATCCCGGTCCACCACCCGGCTGGCCTGCTGTATGCAGCGCTGGATGCGGGGCTCGCCGAACTCCAGATCACTGAAGCGAAACCCGGATTCCGGCCCGGTGTCCGCCTCGGTGTCGCTGGCCACCGCTGCCACCGGCGCGGGCCGGGTAGGGCGCTTCACCTGGCCGTGGAACTGCCGTCCGGCCAGGCTCCGCAGTGGCAGCTGGGTGAGGTCCGTTTGCTGCCGCAGGTCCTGCTGGCCCAGGTCGAACAGCTCGCCCGGGGCCTGCCCCTCCGGATCCAGGTCCAGCATCTGGCGGGCCCGGCGATTGGCGGCCACCACCCGGTTGCTGTCGTTGAACGCCAGGATGCCGGACCACTGACTGTCCAGGTTGTCGGCGTTGGTGTTGAACGTCAGCAGGAAGTGCCCGGCGCCATAGCGGCGGATCAGCAGGCGGTTTTCCACCGACTGGGACATCAGTCTCACCATGCCCAGGGTATGGGCCTGGGGCAGGTAGGCGTCGCTGGAGACGTTGAGCACGCCCACCAGGGTCTGGCGCTCGTCCAGGATGGGCGCGGCGGAGCCGATCATGAAGCGGTTGGACCTCAGGTAGTGCTCGTTACGCTGGACCTGTACCGCGTGGCCACAGGCAATGGCGGTGCCGATGGCGTTGGTGCCGTGGGTCTGCTCCAGCCAGGTGGTACCGCCCTGGAACAGGGGTTTGCGGGCGGACTCCACGAAGCGCTGGTCACCCCAGTTGTTGAGAATGGCGCCGTTATGGTCGGTCAGCAGAATCAGGCATTTGCTGTTGGCCAGGATGTTTTCGTAATAGGGCAGCACCTCCCGCTCCGTGGTCTCCAGCAGCTCCCGGTTCTGCTCCCGCAGCAGCTCCAGCTCCGAGGAGCTGACCGGGTTCAGTACCGGCTGGCTGGAGTGGCTGAGGCCGTAGCCCCGGCACCGGGCCCAGGAAGCGGCAATCACGTCTACGAACTCGTTGTTCTTGTTCAGGCTGTTCACGCCGGGCGTCCTTTTCGTTTCTGTTTCAGTCGGGTTCACTGCCGCCGGAAAATGTTCAAAACGCTGTTCATTAGTATGTTCAAAGTTCGGTCATGTCAATGTTCAGGGTGATCAGGATAATTCGAAAGCGAACATTGCGAGCGCTCACGATATTCAAAATGACAAAAATAATTTTTGGTATTTTATGGACTTGGCGTTTTTTACGGGTTTCTGCCTACAAATTGGTATGTTCATTGCCTTGTCGCATTCGCAATCGAACTTGCTATGACAGCCGGTCCGGGCAACGTCGTCCCGACCGGCGGGCAAAATGTCCAGAATAAAAACAAGGACCAAACCTATGTCGTTAACACTCGAAAACGCCTCCCGTGTGGTCGACGGTGTGCCCCACATCGACGACGCCAACATCACGTTCGAGGCCGGATCGTTCAATGTGTTGCTGGGCAGGACCCTGGCCGGCAAAACCAGCCTGATGCGTTTGATGGCGGGCCTCGACAAGCCCGACACCGGCCGTGTGCTGGTGGACGGACGGGATGTCACCAGCGAATCCGTCCAGCGCCGCAACATTTCGATGATCTATCAGCAGTTCATCAACTACCCCAACCTGACGGTCTGGGAAAACATCGCCTCGCCCCTGCGTCTGGCCAAGATGGCGGATTCGGAGATCAAGCGCCGGGTCCAGGAAACCGCAGCCATGCTGCAGATCGAACCGCTGCTCCAGCGCTATCCGCTGGAGCTGTCCGGCGGTCAGCAGCAGCGCACGGCCATGGCCCGGGCCCTGGTCAAGGACGCCACCCTGGTACTGTTTGACGAGCCCCTGGTGAATCTGGACTACAAGCTCCGGGAAGAGCTGCGCACCGAGTTGCGGGAACTGTTCAAGGAACGCAACTGCATTGCCGTCTACGCCACCACCGAGGCCAATGAGGCGCTCGCACTCGGCGGTGTCACCACCCTGCTGCACGAGGGCCGGATCATCCAGTCCGGGCCGGTCACCTCGGTCTATCGTCAGCCCACCAACGTGACGGCAGCAGAACTGTTCAGCGAACCGCCCATCAACCTGATCCAGGGTCGGGTGACGGAGACCGAGATCACCTTCGATGATTACGTCCATCACCCGCTGACCAAGGAGCTTTCGAAGCTTCGCCCCGGCGACTACCAGTTCGGCATCCGCCCCAGCCACATCAGCCTGGTGCCCCAGAACGATGACGACCTGGAGCTGCCCATGAACGTCGAGCTGGCTGAAATCAGCGGCTCGGAGACCTTCATGCACGTGCACAACGAGCACTTCGATATGGTGCTTCAGCTGATGGGGGTCCACGAATACAAGTCGGACACCCCGATCAAGGTTTACCTGCCCATCAGCAAACTGTTCGTGTTCGGGCCGGACGGCGATCTCGTCCATGCCCCGTACCATTCGTCGAAGGAGTGAGTTGCCATGGCCGAAATACAATTAAAATCACTGGCCCACAGTTACAGCAAGAACCCGACCGGGCCCGATGACTACGCCATCCGCCAGATGAGCCATGTCTGGCACAAAGGTGGTGCCTACGCCCTGCTGGGTCCTTCCGGCTGCGGCAAGAGCACCATGCTGAACATCATCTCGGGACTGCTGCAGCCCTCCGAGGGTGATGTCCTGTTCGACAACGTCCGGGTCAACGAACTGTCTCCGAAGGATCGCAACATCGCCCAGGTGTTCCAGTTCCCGGTGATCTACGACTCCATGACGGTGTATGACAACCTGGCGTTTCCCCTCAAGAATGCCGGCATCGCCAAGCCCAAGATCAAGGCCAAGGTGGAGGAAATCGCCGCCATCCTGGAGCTTGAGCCGGTGCTGCACAAAAAGGCCAAGGGCCTGACCGCGGACGAGAAGCAGAAAGTCTCCATGGGTCGGGGGCTGGTTCGGGACGATGTCTCGGCCATCCTGTTCGACGAGCCCCTGACGGTGATCGACCCGCAACTGAAATGGAAGCTGCGCCGCAAGCTCAAGCAGATCCACGAGCAGTTCAACATCACCATGGTCTATGTCACCCACGACCAGCTGGAAGCGTCCACTTTCGCCGACAAGATCGCGGTGATGTATGGCGGCGCGATCGTCCAGTTCGGCACCCCCCGTGAACTGTTCGAGTCGCCCAATCACACGTTCGTGGGCTTCTTCATCGGCAGTCCCGGCATGAACCTGGTGGAGGTGGCCCGCTGTGACGGTGGCGTGACCTTCGACGACATCACCGTGCCCCTGAGTGACAGTCTGTGCCAGCGCATCGATGGCCTGGGCTCCAGCAACATCAAGCTGGGTATCCGACCGGAGTTTGTCTCGGTGGCCAACCAGGCCTCCGATGACACCTTCGAGTGCGGCGTAAGGGATGTCGAGGACCTGGGAACCTACAAGATCCTGACCCTGACGCTGGGCAGCCGGACCCTGAAGGCCCGGGTGGACGAGGATCACCAGATTGACGGCAACACCGTCCACGTCGCCTTCCCGCGGCAGTGGCTGAAGCTTTATGTCGACGAATACCTGGTAGAGGAGCAGGCAGAATGAACAAGATAGCTGATAACCGTGCCTGGTGGCTGGTCCTGCCGGTCTTCATACTGGTGGCCTTCTCGGCGCTGATTCCGCTGATGACCGTGGTGAACTACTCGGTCCAGGATATCTTTGGACCCGGCAGTGCCTATTTCGTGGGCGATGACTGGTTCCGGGAGATCCTCCACAACGACCGCCTGCAGGAGTCCCTGGGGCGCCAGTTCCTGTTCTCCGGTGCCGTCCTGGCGATCCAGATTCCCCTGGGCATCGGTATCGCCCTGATGATGCCCACCGGTGGGCGGAAGGCGTCATTGTGTCTGATCCTGCTGGCCATTCCGCTGCTGATTCCCTGGAACGTGGTGGGCACCATCTGGCAGATCTTTGGTCGGGGCGACATCGGCCTGTTCGGCTGGGGCCTGAACCAGCTGGGTGTGGACTACAACTATACCCGGAGCACCGTGGATGCCTGGTTCACCGTCCTGCTGATGGATGTCTGGCACTGGACGCCGCTGGTGGCGCTGCTGTGCTACTCCGGTCTGCGGGCCATCCCTGAAGCTTTCTACCAGGCTGCGGAAATCGACCGGGCCTCCAAGTGGGCGGTGTTCCGCTATATCCAGCTGCCGCGTCTGAAGAGCGTACTGGTGATCGCGGTGCTGCTGCGCTTCATGGACAGCTTCATGATCTACACCGAGCCGTTCGTGCTGACCGGTGGCGGCCCTGGAAGCTCAACCACCTTCCTGAGCCAGACCCTGACCACCATGGCAATCGGCCAGTTCGATATCGGCCGGGCGGCTGCCTTCTCCCTGATCTATTTCCTGATTGTGTTGCTGGTGTCCTGGCTGTTCTTTACCGCCATCACGCACCTCGACAAGCAGAAGTGAGGACCCTGACATGACCTACAACAAACGCAAAGGGTTTGGCATTACCTTCTACATCCTGTTCCTGATGCTGCCGATCTACTGGCTGCTGAACATGTCGTTCAAGACCAACCAGGAGATCCTGGGGGGGCTGACCTTTTTCCCCCAGGAGTTCACCTTCGCCAACTACGCCAAGATCTTCAGTGATCCGAGCTGGTACATGGGCTACGTGAACTCCATGACCTATGTCTCCATCAACGTGGTGATCACCCTGGTGGTGGCACTGCCGGCCGCCTACGCCTTCAGCCGCTACAAGTTCGTCGGTGACAAGCACCTGTTCTTCTGGCTGCTGAGTAACCGGATGGCACCGCCGGCGGTCTTCCTGCTGCCGTTTTTCCAGCTGTATTCGTCCATCGGCCTGTTCGATACCCACATCGCGGTGGCCCTGGCGCATTGTCTGTTCAACGTGCCGCTGGCGGTGTGGATCCTGGAAGGCTTCATCTCCGGTGTGCCCAAGGAGTACGACGAGATGGCCTACATCGATGGCTACAGCTTTCCGCGTTTCTTCATCAAGATCTTCATCCCGATGATCCGCTCGGGGATCGGCGTCGCCGCCTTCTTCGCCTTCATGTTCTCGTGGGTGGAGCTGCTGCTGGCCCGGACGCTGACCTCGGTGGACGCCCAGCCCATCGGCGCCATCATGACACGCACGGTGGGGGCCAGCGGCATCGACTGGGGTGTGCTGGCGGCAGCCGGCGTACTGACCATCATTCCGGGCCTGCTGGTGGTCTGGTTCGTTCGCAACCACGTGGCGACCGGTTTCGCCCTCGGCCGTGTATAAAGGAGATTCCGAATGATTGCCTGGATGAACTGGACTGTACCAACGGCGATTTTCTTCGCAACCATCGCCTCGATCCTGCTGGTGATGACGGTGTATGAGGTGGTGTCACCCTGTGTCGAGCGCAAGGGCTTCCTGCCGATTGCCACCACAAGGGGCGACCGGCTGTTTATCGGACTGCTCTCCGCCGCCTACATTCACCTGCTGTTCCTGGGCCTGACCGAGGCCAGTCTCTATATCGCGCTCGGGATTTCAGTGGTGTGGCTGGCGGTTTTGCTGCGTTGGGGCTAAACAGAAAAGGAGGTTCGAAATAAAACGTCAATTAGCGCAAATTTATGGTTGATGTTTGTTCGTAATCGAACTAATGTTGTGAATATGGTCGAAAACGATCACAGCGCGTTTTCGACCTGTCACCTGGCCGGTAGACCTACGGTCAGGCGAGACGGATGGGCGTAAGGTCCCCCAAGGACCCTTCGTCATCCCGAACTCTAACAATACAAACGAGGTTGGGTATGTTTAAAAACAACAAGTATCCGAAAGCGCTACTGCTGAGCACCGCGATCGGTGCCGCGAGTATGGGTCTGAGCCTTCAGGCTTATGCCGACCAGTACTCCGATGCGGCGAAGAAGTGGGTTTCGGAAGAGTTTGATGTGTCGACGCTGAGCCAGGAAGAGCAGCTCAAGGAAATGCAGTGGTTCACTGATGCTGCCGAGTCCATGCGCGGCATGGAAATCAACGTGGTTTCAGAAACCATCGCGACCCATGAATACGAAGCCAACGTCCTCGCCAAGGCCTTCACCGAGATTACCGGGATCAAGGTCAACCACAACCTGATCCAGGAAGGCGACGTCATCGAGAAGCTGCAGACCCAGATGCAGTCCGGCCGCAACATCTACGATGCCTACGTCAATGACTCCGACCTGATCGGTACGCACTTCCGCTATGGCAAGGCGTTCCCGGTGCAGGAACTCATCGACGGTGAAGGCAAGGACTTCACCCTGCCGACCCTGGACCTGGATGACTTTATCGGTCTGGAGTTCGTGACCGCGCCTGACGGTACGCTGTACCAGCTGCCCGACCAGCAGTTTGCCAACCTCTACTGGTTCCGCGCCGACTGGTTCGAGCGTGAGGATCTCAAGAAGCAGTTCCAGGACATCTACGGTTATGAGCTGGGTGTGCCGGTCAACTGGTCCGCGTACGAGGACATCGCCGAATTCTTCACGGTCCATGTGAAGGAGATCGACGGTGAGCGCGTCTATGGCCACATGGACTACGGCAAGAAAGACCCCTCCCTGGGCTGGCGCTTCACCGACGCCTGGTTCTCCATGGCCGGTGCCGGCGACAAGGGCCTGCCCAACGGCCTGCCTGTGGACGAGTGGGGCATTCGCGTTGACGATTGCCGCCCGGTGGGTTCAAGCGTTGCCCGCGGCGGTGCCACCAACGGCCCGGCTGCGGTTTACGCTACCGCTAAGTACGTGGACTGGCTGAACAAGTATGCGCCGCCTGAGGCCAGTGGCATGACCTTCTCCGAAGCCGGCCCGGTGCCCGCCCAGGGCAACATCGCCCAGCAGATCTTCTGGTACACCGCCTTCACTTCCAGCATGACCAAGGAAGGCCTGCCGGTGGTCAACGAAGACGGCACGCCCAAGTGGCGCATGGCACCGTCTCCCCACGGTCCTTACTGGGAAGAGGGCATGAAGCTGGGTTATCAGGACGTGGGCTCCTGGACCTTCATGAAGTCCACTCCCAAAGAGCGTCGTCTGGCCGCGTGGCTGTACGCACAGTTCACCGTGTCCAAGACCGTTTCCCTGAAGAAGACCCTGGTTGGCCTGACGCCGATCCGCAACTCCGACATCAACTCGCAAGCCATGACCGAAGCCGCGCCCAAGCTCGGTGGTCTGGTGGAGTTCTACCGTAGCCCGGCCCGTGTCCAGTGGTCACCCACCGGTACCAACGTGCCAGACTATCCGAAGCTTGCTCAGCTGTGGTGGCAGTACATCGCCCAGGCAGCCAGTGGCGAAGCCACTCCGCAGGAAGCCCTGGACGGTCTGGCGGAAGCCCAGGACAAGGTCATGATGCGTCTCGAGCGCGCCAACGTCATGGATACCTGTGGTCCGAAGCTGAACGAGCCGCGTGAAGCATCCTACTGGCTGGATCAGCCGGGCGCTCCGAAAGCCAAGCTCGCGAACGAGAAGCCGCAAGGCCAGACCGTTGCCTACAAAGAGCTGTTGAAGAAGTGGGAGCAGGCCAACTAAGGCCTGAACCCTGGGGGTCATCGTGGAGCATTGGATAACGGTGACCCCCGCATTGTGTCTTTCCTTTTTACTCCAGAGCCTTGGCCGGCTGCCCATCCCCCGCGGCAGAACGATGGATCAACTGTCTCCTGTGAAGTCGTACCGGCCCTTTTTGGCTTGGGGCAAAGAGATCTGAAGTAAAAGCAGTTGCAGTAGTGGATCCACCAACAATAACAATGCGTCCGTCAAGGATGAATGGGACACAGTCTTCGCTAACGAGGTAGGACTATGTCACGGCTCTCCATAATTCACCGTCTGTATCTTGGCTTTGGTTTTCTCTGCGTCATCATCGTCATCTGGGGACTGCTCAATGTCTGGATGATGGACGGAATCCAGACCCGCATTACCGGCATCTCCGACGATGCTTTCCCCATCCAGCAGCAGGCCGCCGAGATCGCGGTCATCAGCCAGCGCCTCAGTCGTGAGGTCCTCTCGCTCTCCGAACTGTCCGACCCCGAGGCCATCGAGGCCCGTTACCAGCAGATCCAGGCCGACATCAATACCCTCGACGGCAGGCTCGATACCCTGGCCCGGGAGTTGGCGTCGGTGGAGGGCGGCGAGGCGCTGCAATCCCGTATGCAGGCCCTGCGGGCCCGGTTCGATGAACTGGCCCAGCTGGCGGAGCGCTCCCGGGCACTGCGCAGTTCCAGCCTGGCGGTTTCGGAGCAGGTGCTCAACGGCCTGTCCGAGTTCCTGCTGCAGGCGGCGGAGATGAAACAGGAGATCATCCGGGAGGCCCAGGGCAAGGCCGCCAGTGACATCTACCTGTCCAACCTGGTGGTGACCCTGATCAACCGCTTCTCCAGTGTCGAGCTGCTGCTGATGAACCTGGTGAACACCCAGGATCCGGCCACGCTCACCGAGCAGGTGGAGCAGATCCGTTACAACAGCCAGAACTTCAATGAAGACATCGCCGACCTTGCCTTCGAGATTCCCGAATTGGAAGGGCTGGTGGCCCAGAAAGACGCCTTCCTGCTGAACATCAATAGCGAGGAGGGCGTGGTGAGTCGCTATTACCAGTACCGCCAGAGCCTGGCGGAGATCGAGCAGGTGCGGGCCCAGGTGTCTGCACTGGCGGATACCATCGATCAAAGCGTCACCGGCATCATGTCCTTCAGCGAGGATTTCATCCTGGCCTCCGGCACCATGCTGAAGGACGCCGCCGCCCGTTCCAGTTCACTGGTGCTGGTGTTGCTGCCGGTCGTGGTGGTGATTGGGGTGGTGGTGTCGCTGGTGCTTGGCCGGACCATCAGCCGGCCGTTACGGGCGACGGTTGACCATGTGGTGGCCATGGCGGGCGGTGACTACAGCCGCTCGCTGGATGCCAGGGCCAGCGGTGAGTTTGCGGTCCTGACCGAATCCGTCAATCGGCTGGTGAGTGCCATGCAGAACGTACTGAAGGACCTGCGGCTGTCAGCGGACGAGCTGGCCACGGTGTCCGGCAGCAACGAGCAGGTGTCGGCGGATGTTCGGGAGCGCATGAACCATCAGAACCAGGAGCTGGCGTCCATCGCCACCGCCATGGTGGAAATGGAGACCGCCATCCATGAAGTCTCCGGCAACACCACCCACAGTCTTGAGCTGACCGCCTCCATCGAAAGCGATGTGGCCCAGAGCCAGGCGCTGATGCAGCAGAATCTCGCCAAGGTGGCCAAGCTGGACAGCCAGGTGGAGAAAACTTCCGACATCGTCGACCAGCTCGCCACCTCCAGCAAGGACATCGGCACCATCATCCTCACCATCGAGGATATCGCCGGGCGCACCAACCTGCTGGCCCTCAACGCCGCCATCGAGGCGGCCCGGGCCGGCGAGACCGGCCGCGGCTTTGCGGTGGTAGCGGACGAGGTGCGGGAGCTGGCCAGCCGGACCACCCAGAGCACCGATACCATCCGTTCCCTGATAGAGCGGCTGCAGACCGATTCCGAACAGGCGGTGTCGGAAATGGACATGAGCCGTACCCAGCTCAAGGAGTCCCGAACCCTGATCGAGCAGGCCTCCTCCGAAATCGACAGCGTCGCCGAGGCCATGCTGGATATACGCAACACCGCGGACCAGATCAGCGCCGCCATGCAGGAACAGGAAACCGTGGCCGCCAGCGTGACCCGCAACGTCAACGATATCAGTGGCGCCGCGCAGGAGAATTTCGGCCAGATCGAGGCCGTGGCCGCCAACGGCAAGCGGTTGAATGCCCTGATGGACCGTATCGAGGGTCTGATGAAGGGATTCCGGGTCTGAGAACGCGCCCGGCTCCGGACAGTGACACACCCGATGACAACAGGAGAGGCAGTGAGTTTCCCATCCATTGAAGGCGGCGCCACGGAACGGCAGGAACCGGTGGCGCCGTTCAACGTGGCGGCCCTGCCGCGCATCGTCTTTGGCAACGGCACCTTCGAACAGCTGGTACCCCAGATGCTGGATCACGGTCGGGAGTTCCTGATCGTGACCGGCGGCCACTCGTTTCTGGACAGTAGCTACTGGCCGCGGCTGAAAGCGGAACTGGAGAGCGCCGGGGCCGGCTACGGGGTCGCCCGCATCAGCGGGGAGCCCAGTCCGGGGCAGGTGGACACCATCGTGCGGCGCTATGCCCGGGAGGGCATTGACTGCGTGGTGGGTATCGGCGGCGGCAGCGCTCTGGATGCGGGCAAGGCCATTGCCGGCCTGCTGCCCAACCGGCGACCGGTGCGGGACTTTCTCGAAGGCGTGGGCCGGCCCCATGACTACCGTGGCCCGGCGCTGCCGTTCCTGGCGGTGCCCACCACCGCAGGCACCGGCAGCGAGCTGACCCGCAACGCGGTGATTACCGAGACCGGGCCCGACGGTTTCAAGAAGTCGTTTCGCAATGATCTGCTGTTGCCGAAGCTGGCCCTGGTGGACCCGGACATGCTGGTGACCTGTCCGCCCCGGGTGATGCTGGGCAATGCCCTGGACGCGGTCACACAGCTGCTGGAGTCGCTGGTGTCCACTCGGGCCAGCGTCTTTACCGATGCCCTGGCCCGTGACGGCCTCAGGGCCTTTGCACAGGGGTTCAGGCCCAACCGCGACCATCCGGTGAGGGATCACAGCCAGCTTGCCTACGCCGCCATGATCTCCGGGCTCTGCCTGACGCAGGCCGGCCTGGGCTCGGTGCATGGCTTCGCCTCACCCCTCGGGGCTTTCTTCGGCATTGCCCACGGCATGGCCTGCGGCACCATGCTGGCGGCCTGTACTGAAACGAACATCCGTTTGCTGCAGGGCCGGGGCGAGAACCACCCGGCCCTGGCCAAGTATGCCGAGGCTTACGGCATCCTCACCGGCCAGGACCCCCGGGCGGCGGCATCGGACCCCATGGCGCTTGCCGGGCTGTTCCAGCAGTGGACCGACCAGTGTGAGTTGCCCAGGCTGTCGGAACTGGGAGTGCGGGCCGGCGACCTGACAAGGCTGGTGGCCGCCAGTGGTGGCAACAGTATGAAAACCAATCCTGTGGTGCTGACCGACAGGGAGCTGGAAAGCATTCTGCGGCAGCGGCTCTGACCTCAGCGGCCGGATGCCGGCGGCAGCGGGTGTTTCTTATCAATGTTCGAAAAAGCAAAAAACGATCGGCCAAGGTAAATTTTTGCCCCATAAATGTTCGTTTAGGGTTGTATAGGTTCGATGTCGAATATTATAGTAATAAGGGTTTTCCGTAGTTAACAACGACGATGTCGACCGGCACCGAGGTTAAAAAAACAAGATGAATGCGATCAGACAGGTAGTGGCAAGAGAGATTCTGGACTCCCGGGGCAACCCCACCGTGGAGGCCGAGGTGGTGCTGAGCGACGGCACTGTAGCAACCAGTTGCGCCCCATCCGGCGCCTCCACCGGCTCGCGGGAAGCACTGGAGCTGCGGGACGGCGACGCCCGACGCTACCTGGGCAAGGGCGTGTTGAGAGCGGTGGCGGCCATCAACCAGCGTATCGGCCCGGCGCTGATCGGCAAGGACCCCGTGGGTCAGCGCAACATCGACCAGTTGATGATCTCCCTGGATGGTTCCGAGAACAAAACCGAGCTGGGTGCCAACGCCATCCTGGCGGTCTCCCTGGCCAACGCCAGGGCCGCAGCGAAGTCGCAGCAGTTGCCTCTGTACGCCCACCTGGCCGCACTGTTCGGCCGCCCCTGCCGCTACACCATGCCGGTGCCCATGATGAACATCCTCAATGGCGGCGAGCACGCCGACAACAACATCGACATCCAGGAATTCATGATCCAGCCGGTGGGCGCCCCCAGCTTCGCGGAGGCATTGCGGGTCGGCGCCGAGATCTTCCATGCCCTCAAGAAAGTGCTTAGCGCCCGTGGCCTGTCCACCGCCGTGGGGGACGAGGGCGGTTTTGCGCCCAACCTGGACTCCAACGAGCAGGCCCTGGAGGTCATCAACGAGGCAGTCACCAATGCCGGCTACCGCATGGGCTCGGACGTCACCCTGGCGCTGGACTGTGCCGCCAGCGAATTCTACCGGGACGGCGGCTACCACCTGAAAGGCGAGGGCAAACGCTACAGCTCCGAGGAGTTCGTGGCCTACCTGTCCGGACTGATCCAGCGCTATCCCATCGTGTCCATCGAGGACGGCCTCGACGAGAGCGACTGGGATGGCTGGGCCCACCTGACGCGGGAGCTGGGCCACAAGGTGCAGTTGGTGGGGGATGACCTGTTCGTTACCAACACCAGGATCCTGTCCCGGGGCATCGAGCGCGGCATCGGCAATTCGATTCTCATCAAGTTCAACCAGATCGGCACCCTCAGTGAAACCTTCGATGCCATCAGCATGGCCCAGGGTGCCGGCTATACCGCCGTGATCTCCCATCGCTCCGGCGAGACCGAGGACACCACCATTGCCGATCTGGCGGTCGCCACCGGTGCCGGCCAGATCAAGACCGGCTCCCTCTGCCGGTCAGACCGGGTAGCCAAGTACAACCGGCTGCTGCGGATCGAGGAAAAACTCGAGGGCGGTGCGGCCTACCCCGGTATTGCCGCGATCAACTGTCAGCACGGCGCCAAGCCATAAACTGGGAAGGTACAACAATGATTCAGCCCCTGGTGATTGCTAACTGGAAAATGAACGGCAGTTACGCTGCCAACTATTCCCTGCTGACCTACCTGTTGCCGGACATTGCGGTCAACCGGCGCACGCGGGTGGCCCTGTGCCCGCCGTTTCCCTATCTGGCCCAGGTTGGCCAGCGCCTGATCGGGTCGCCGGTCTGGCTGGGTGCTCAGAACGTCAACCAGCACGCCTCTGGCGCCCAGACCGGTGAGGTCAGTGTTCTGATGCTGCGGGAACTGGGCTGCGAATATGTGCTGGTGGGCCATTCCGAGCGCCGCGCCATGGGCGAGGACGATGCCACCGCGGCCGCCAAGTTTGCCGCCATCGAGGCTGCGGGGCTGGTGCCGGTGCTGTGTGTCGGCGAGACCCTTGAGGAGCGCGAGGCCGGCCAGACCGAGGCGGTGGTGGCCCGCCAGATCGAAGCGGTGATCGACGCCGTCGGGGTGGCGCGCTTTGTGGATGCGGTGGTGGCTTACGAGCCGGTCTGGGCCATCGGCACCGGCAAGACCGCCTCGCCGGAGCAGGCCCAGGAGGTGCATGCCCATATCCGCGGGCTGGTGGCGCTGCACGATCCCCACATCGCCCGGGAGCTGCCCTTGCTCTATGGCGGCAGCGTCAAACCGGACAACGCCGCCAGCCTGTTCCAGCAGCCGGATGTGAACGGCGGCCTGGTGGGCGGCGCATCCCTGGATGCCAGCGCGTTCGTGGCGATCTGTGACGCACTGGAGCAGAGTCACCGGGACGCGGCCTGTCAGCCGGTCTGATCCCATCCGGACCGAACGCCAAGCAAGGCTAACCAACCAAGGCAGTGGAATCATCATGACCGACAAGAGCACCAAGATCCTGATTATCCTGGACGGGTGGGGAACCCGTGAGGACAGCGAGCACAACGCCATTGCGGCCGCCAGCAAGCCGGTGTGGGACAGTCTCTGGGCTCGTTTCCCCCACAGCCAGATTGCCACCTCCGGTGGCGCCGTTGGCCTGCCGGACGGTCAAATGGGCAATTCCGAGGTGGGCCACATGAACCTGGGGGCCGGCCGCACGGTGTTCCAGAACTTCACCCGTATCAACAACGCCATTGCCGACGGCAGCTTCCAGAAAAACGCAGTGCTGTCGGAGCTGCTGGCGGGCATTCGGGAGCGCAAGGCCACCCTGCATGTGCTGGGGCTGATGTCACCCGGCGGTGTCCACAGCCATGCCAGCCACATCGAAGCCATGTGCCGCATGGCCGCCGCCCAGGGCGTCGAGCATATCTGTGTGCACGCTTTCCTGGACGGCCGGGATACGCCACCGCGCTGCGCCGATGAGACCCTGCGGGAGTTCGGCGCGGGCCTGGCCAGCAAGTCCGGCGCCCGCGTGGTATCCCTGGTGGGTCGCTACTTCGCCATGGACCGTGACAACCGCTGGGACCGGCTGGAGCAGGCCTACCGTCTGGTGGTGGAAGGCGCCGGCCAGTTCCGGGCCAAGACCCCGATGGACGGTCTGGCGGCAGCCTATGAGCGCGACGAGGACGATGAGTTCGTCAAGGCCACGGTGATCGCCGCGGAGGGTGACGCCCCGGCGACTCTCAAGCCGGAGGACGGCGTGGTGTTCATGAACTTCCGTCCCGACCGCGCCCGCCAGCTCACCCGTGCCCTGGTGGAGCCGGAGTTCGAGCATTTCCAGCGGCCGTTTGTGCTCCCCACGGAACGTCTTGTGACCCTGACCGAATACGCCGCCGATATTCCCTGTCCGGTGGCTTTCCCGCCGGAGGATCTGAACAACAGTCTCGGGGAGGTGATAGCCGGGCAGGGCTGGCGCCAGCTGAGGATCGCCGAAACCGAGAAGTATGCCCACGTCACCTTCTTCTTCAACGGCGGTCAGGAAACTCCCTTTGCGAATGAAGAGCGTATTCTGGTGCCATCGCCGGACGTGGCGTCCTACGATCTGCAGCCGGAGATGAGTGCGCCGGAGATGACCGAGAAGCTGGTGGAGGCGATTCGCAGCCAGCGCTTTGACCTGATTGTCTGCAACTACGCCAATGGCGACATGGTGGGTCATACCGGCAATTTCGACGCCTCGGTCCAGGCGGTGGAGGCGGTGGATCAGTGCCTGGGTCAGGTGGCGGATGCGGTGCTGGAGACCGGCGCCGAATGCCTGATCACCGCCGACCACGGCAACGTGGAGAAGATGTACGATGCCGAAAGTGGCCAGGTCCACACCGCCCATACACTGGGCACCGTGCCGCTGCTCTACGTCAGCGACAAGGCCGCCGACTTCACTCTGGCCAATGGCAGCCTCAGGGACATCGCGCCCACGCTGCTGGCGCTCTATCCCCTGGAGCAGCCCACCGAGATGTCCGGCCACAGCCTGCTTCGTCCCAACCAGGCCTGATCCGGTCGGGCCGGGGCTGTCCCGGCCCGGTCCCTGGCGGCTCCTTCCTAACCCATGCCCTCCCGTCCCTCAGGGGGCGGCGCCTCCGTGCGGCCATTCGGTCTTCGACTTAAGTCGAAATGACGTTGCCGGGCAGGGGCCGCAAGCTGTCGGTTTATTACCAAGCTAACAAAGGTCGGCGGTCGGGAAGGGCAGAGACTCGTGCCCGGCGCCGGACCGGATGCACGGAATCAAACATGATTGCACAGATCCTGGCCACCATGCTGCCGGTATTCCTGATCGCCGGCACCGGTGCCCTGTACGGCCGTTTCCGCACCCCCGACATCCAGGGCCTGAACGTGCTCAACATGGAGCTGTTCGTGCCCATGCTGGTGTTCGCCGTATTGGCGGACCAGAAAGCCCCGCTTCAGGATTACGCCTCCCTGGCGCTGGCGGCCACCGTAGTGGTGCTCGGCTCCGGCTTGCTGTTGTGGCCGTTGGCAAAGCTGCTGAAACTGGATATCAAGACCTTCCTGCCCCCGATGATGTTCAACAACAGCGGCAACATGGGTATTCCGCTGCTGGTGCTGGCGTTCGGGGACGCCGCGCTGCCTGCCGCCATCGTACTGTTCATCGTCGAGATGCTGCTGCATTTCTCGGTGGGCCTGTACATGCTCAGCCCCAGCACGCCGATCTGGCGTCTGCTGCGGCTGCCCATCGTACTGGCCAGTATTGCCGGCCTGGCAGTGAATCTGGCGGGTGTGCCGCTGCCCCAGTGGCTGCTGGAGACCCTCAACATGCTGGGCCAGGTGTGCATTCCGTTGATGCTGTTCGCGCTGGGGGTCCGCATGCTGGATGTGGACTTCAGCGACTGGAAGCTGGGTCTGCTGGGGGCCATCGCCTGCCCCGCCAGCGGCCTGTTGCTGGCCTGGCCCATGGTGCACCTGCTGCACCTGCCGGATTTGCAGTGGCCGGCGCTCTGGGTGTTTGCGGCGCTGCCGCCGGCGGTACTCAACTACATAGTGGCGGAACAGTACCGCCAGGAACCCCACAAAGTGGCTTCCCTGGTGCTGATCGGTAACCTGGGCAGCCTGGCGGTGATCCCGGTGGTGCTGGGCTATGTATTCGCTGCCGGGTATGGCTGACGCCCGCGCTGTGGTTAAATAGCGGGCGCATGAACCGGACAAGAGAGCGCCCCGTTGACAGCCAGTGACGACAAACGCCTGAACAAGTGGATCAGCGACTCAGGGCTGTGTTCCCGGCGCGAGGCCGACAAGCTCATTGCCGACAACCGGGTTACCGTGAACGGCCAGCCGGCGGAGCTGGGCACCAGGGTGGGGCCGGGTGACGAGGTGCGGGTAGACGGCCGTGTCATCCAGGCCACTGCCAGCAACAAGTCTGACCGGATCTACATCGCCTACCACAAGCCGGTGGGTATCACCTGCACCACCGAGCGCCACGTCCGCGGCAACATTGTGGATGCCATCGGCCACAGCGAGCGGATCTTTCCTATTGGCCGTCTCGACAAGCCCTCCGAGGGCCTGATCTTCCTGACCAGTGACGGCGACATCGTCAACAAGATCCTGCGGGCTGAAAACGCCCACGACAAGGAATACCTGGTGACCGTGGACCGGCCGGTGACCCGGGAGTTCGCCGACCGCATGGCCGCCGGTGTGCCCATTCTGGACACGGTCACCAAACCCTGTCAGGTCACCCTGACCGGCCGCAATCAGTTCCGCATCGTTTTGACTCAGGGCCTGAACCGGCAGATACGCCGGATGTGCGAGGCGCTGGGCTACGAGGTTACCCGCCTGATCCGCACCCGCATCATGATGGTGGGCCTGGGCAATCTCAAACCCGGCCAGTGGCGCAATCTGACCGAACAGGAAATGGCCGCAATCCAGGCCGCCGTGGCCGGCTCCCGCAAGACCTCCAGCAAGGCGGACACCCGTGCCGGCAGCGCTGCCGGTAAGGCCGGCCCGACGCCGGGACACAAGCCCGGAGCCCGTTCCGGAGTAACCGCCAGGCCAGGCGCAAAGCGCGCCGGCAAGCCCCGTCCCCGTTCCTCCGGACCTGCCCGTCGCGGCTGATCACCCGCCGGCGACCGCCCACCGGCCGCCTTGAACCAGTTCTCAAAACAAGCGCTTAGGCGTGCTTTCGCGCCGTCGGATTTGAGGCACAGTTATCTTTCGGCCTTTGTCTTATCCGGTATCTTACCGTAACAAGATGTAACGCTGGTTCACCGGGGCCGTTACCAGATCCACACCTTTATTTGCGATGCGCTCCAGGGAAAGCCAGTGCGGGCCGGTGGCAGGAACTGCCCGGCCGGGACCTCCCGGCGGCGGTTTCGACGAATGATAAAAAAGGAAGTCCCCCCATTATGTTGCTGGTGTTGGCAGGATCCATGTTGACCTTCGCAATGGTGCAGGAAGCGACCGT
>NZ_JAWVZL010000032.1:0-33084 GCF_033722195.1 Marinobacter sp. | reverse complement strand
CAGCTGCTGACCGGCGCCGCCTGAACCAAGGAGCCTGACATGAGTGTGAAGCAACTGTTCGATCTGACCGGCAAGGTGGCACTGATCACCGGCGGTTCCCGCGGCCTGGGCCTGCAGATGGCCGAAGCCCTGGGGGAGATGGGGGCGAAGGTGGCCATCACCGCCCGCAAGCAGCACGAACTGGACGAGGCCGAGAAGCACCTAAAGGACCTGGGCATCGAGGTGATGACCCTGTCAGCGGACCTGTCCGACCTGCAGGGCATTCCGGCGGTGGTGGACCGGATCGTCGCCGGCCTTGGCGACATCGACATCCTGGTCAACAACGCCGGCGCCACCTGGGGCGCCCCGGCGGAAGACTATCCGCCGGAGGGCTGGATGAAGGTGATGAACCTCAACGTCAACGCGGTCTTCGTCCTGACCCAGACCGTGGCCAAGCGCTGCATGATTCCCCGCAAGGCCGGCAAGGTCATCAACATCGCTTCCATTGCCGGCCTGTCCGGCAACCCCGAGGCCATGAAGACCATTGCCTACAACACCAGCAAGGGCGCGGTGGTGAACTTCACCCGGGCGCTGGCGTCGGAGTGGGGCCACCACAACATCAACGTCAATGCCCTTTGCCCCGGCTTCTTCCCGTCCAAGATGTCCCAGGGCCTGCTGGACGCCCAGGGCGACACCATGCTGGATCGCATTCCGCTGAACCGCTTCGGCGGCGAGGAGGACCTCAAGGGTGCGGCGGTGCTGATGGCTTCCGAAGCCGGCCGTCACATCACCGGCCAGTGCCTGGCGGTGGATGGCGGTACCCTTGTCAGTTGAGGTGGCGGGGGTTTTGGCCCCCAAGGCCTGATCCGTAACCCGCCGGCCACTGACAAAGCCGGCCGGCGGGCGCATAATGGCTGCACCGAAGATCGATTGCCGATCCCCCGGCAGACCTTCTGTCACGCTGTCGGATCGGGACAGACTGTGAGCCATGGCCCTGATTCAGTACCTGCATGACCGCCGCTTGCGTGCCACCCTGCTCGGGCTGCTGGCCTGGTTGCTGGTGTCTCAGGCCCAGGCCAACACCTACACGGTGGTGGTCCAGAACATCAACTATTTCCCCATCTACAGCGCCAATGTGGATACCGGCCACTACACCGGTTATGTCCGGGACCTTCTGGACGCCTTCGCCCGCTCCGAGGGCATTGAGTTCAAATACCGGCTGCGGCCCATTCGCCGCATGATGCTGGAATACCTCGAGGGCGACTACGATTTCGCAGTGCCGGACAACCCCAACTGGAATCTGCCCCTGAAGCTGGGCCGGACGATCCACTACTCGGATCCGCTGCTGGAGTTCACCGACGCGGTCTTCGTCCGCGCCGAAGACCGCGACATGACGCCCAGCGAGATGAGGAGCTACGGCACCATCGCCGGCTTCACTCCCTGGAAGTTCCGCGAACCCATCGCCCGGGGCGAGCTCAAGCTGGAAACCGCCCCCAACCCAACCAGCCTGATCCAGATGCTGCTCAGCGGCCGGGTGGACACCATCAATCTGGCCATGCCGGTGGCACGCTATCATTTCCAGACCCTGAACATCGGCGACCAGCTGGTGCCGGCGCCGCAGCTGCTGCCCATCGAAGTCAGCCGGTACTACCTCTCCAGCCTGCGCTATCCCGACGTGATCCAACGCCTCAATGCCTTCCTGGCGAGGGAGTCCAGGCTGGTGGCCGACCTCCAGGCCCGCTACCTGCTGAGCCCGGCGCCGGTCACCACCACGCCGACGGAACCGGCTGGGCCCTGAACCGCCTCAGGCGGTTACACCCGCCGGCGCCTGCAGCGGCTGGCGCCCGGGCTGGCAGATGAACTGCTCGGCGTCAAAGCTGCGGGTCTGCTGGCGGAACTGCCAGGTGAAGCCCGGCCACAGCGTGGTATTGCGGCCATTCTCGTTGATGTACCAGCTCTTGCAGCCGCCGGTCTGCCACACCGAATTCCCCAGCTTGGCGTGCACCGAGGTGTTGTAACGGCTCTGGGCGTCGGCCTTCACCTCCACGCTCTGCCAGCCTTCCCGGTCCATCTTTTTGACGGCGTCCAGCACATACTGGATCTGGGATTCGATCATGTAGACCATGGAGCTGTGGCCCAGGCCGGTATTGGGCCCCATCAGCATGAAGAAGTTGGGGAAACCGGCCACGGCGGTGCCCTTGTAGGCCTCGGCGCCGTCCTTCCAGGCGTCCAGCAGGTCCTGGCCGCCACGGCCGAACACCACGCCCCGGGGAATCGGATCCTGGGCCTTGAAGCCGGTGCCGAAGATGATGCAGTCCACCTCCCGCTCGGTGCCGTTGCTGTCCACGATCACGTTGCCGCGAACCTCACGGATGCCGTCGGTGAGTACGTCGACGTTGTCCTGGGCCAGGGCCGGGTAATAGTTGTTGGAGATCAGCACCCGCTTGCAGCCGAAATGGAAATCCGGCGTCACCTTGCGGCGCAGTTCCGGGTCGGCGATCTGGCTGCGGATATGGCGGCGGGCCTGGAGTTCACCCAGCTTGAGTACCCTCGGGTTGATGACAAAACCCAGCACCCGGGCCTCCAGCATCCAGTAGATGCTGTTGCGCAGGGCGTTGAGGGTCTGCGGCACCCGGCGGAACAGGGCCCGCTCCACCGGCGTGATGGCCCGGTCCGGCTTGGGCATGATCCAGGGTGGGGTGCGCTGGTAGAGGTCGAGCCGGCCGGCCACCTTGGCCACTTCCGGCACGAACTGGATGGCGCTGGCACCGGTGCCGATCACCGCTACCCGCTTGCCCTTCAGATCGTACTCGTGGTCCCAGTCCTGGGAATGGAAGCGTTTGCCGGTGAAACTGTCCAGGCCCTTGATGTTGGGGTAGGCCGGTGTGCTCAGGCCACCCATGCCGGACACCAGAATCGGCGTCTTCAGGGTGTCGAAGGCGGGCAGCTCGGGATCCTTGCGGTCCAGCTCATCACCGGGGTTCAGGCCCCGGGCTTTCATGTAGGCCCAGAGGCTCGGGCTGTCGACGGTTTCCAGGGTCCAGGTCTGGCTGGCCTCGTTGTAGCGGGCGCCGGCGACGTGGGTGTTCAGGCGGATGTGCTTCATCAGGCCGTACTTTTCGGCGCAGTGCTTGAGGTAGGCCTTGATCTCCTTCTGCTGGGCAAACATCCGCGACCAGTTGGGGTTCTGCTCGAAGGAGAACGAATAGAGCGCCGACTGCACGTCGCAGGCGCAGCCCGGATAGTGGTTCTCGTGCCAGGTGCCGCCGATGTCGTCGCTCTGCTCCAGGATCACGAAGTCGCTGTAGCCGGCCTCCTTGAGCTTGATGGCCATGCCCAGGCCGGAGAAACCGGTGCCGATGATGGCGAGGGGTGTGGTCTTGTTCATTGCTACCTCGTTGTTCGCAGCGCGTATTCTGCGTGAATACGGGTGATTGTCGGATGCGCCATTGGTCCAGCGTGGCGGCGGGGGGACCGGCGCCACCTGGCGGTAGACAAATGTATACACCCCAGGTAGACGACTGTATACTTCAGTTGTTCAAATAATGGCCTTTTGGCCCACCCTGACAACAAGGCGTCCCGATGAGCGTGCTGACCGGCGGCAAACTGAAACTGGTGCAGGCGGCCCTGCGGCTGATCACCCAGAGCCGCAGCCTGACCTCCCTGGGTCTGCGGGAGCTGGCGCGGGAAGCGGGACTGAATCCCAATACCTTCTATCGCCATTTCCGCAACCTCGACGAGTTCGGGCTGTTCGTGCTGGGCTACATTGCCGAGGATATGAAAAAAGGCGTGCGGGAATTGCGCCGGATGGCGGAAAGCTCGGACCAGGCCGCCCATGAGACGGTGGCTTTCGTGTACGGCTACTTCCTGGCCAATCCGGCCGCCACCACGGTGGCGGTGCGGGAACTGCACGGCCCCTCGCCCCTGCTGCGGCGGGCTCTGGAAGGCCAGCTGACCGCCAGCGCGCGGGAAATGGCGGAAGACATCATCGAGCGGGGCCTGGTGCCGGGGCTGGATTCAGCCACCATCCACGAGATCTCCGGCATGACCATCCGCTACATCCTGTTCCGGGCCATGGACTACATCGAGAAACCCCAGCAGCGGCAGCAGATCCAGCAGGAGACCGAGCGCTTCATCAACTGGCAGTTCCGGGGTGCGCTGGTGGACAGCCTGAGCCCGGAGCAGATCCAGGCACTGGCAAGCCGGAGCCCCGCCTGAGGGGGCGGCGCTCCGGAAAGAGGGCTATTCAGTGGTGTTGTAGACGTAGGAGGCGACGGTGCCATCTTCGTTGAAACGCACCACCAGGTCGGTGGTCTCGGCGTCGCCGAAGGCGGACCAGCGGTACTTGCCGTAGGTCCAGGTGCGCTTGCCGTCCTCCACGCCGGTGCGCCAGGGCTCACCGAACATGGACTCGATCTCGGCGCGGGTGGTCTCACCGATCTCGATCTCCTCCACCTTGTGGGTGGCAAAATCCCGGCCCACGGTGGCACAACCGGCGGCCACCATCATCACGGCCGCCAGGCCAAGCACTGCAAAACGCTGAAACAGTTTCATCACTCCCTCCCGGGTTGGTTGGACATGGCGCCCATCATACGTGCTTGGGCGCCGTGCCATCATTACCGGAAGGAAAGCCCGGGCCGAACTCAGTACAACTTCGTCAGCGACTTCTTCGCAAACGGCTCGATGTCCCCGGCGCGGCCTTCCCTCAGCTTGATCAGCCATTCGGGGTCCTGCAGCAGGGCACGGCCCACCGCCACCAGGTCGAACTCACCGTTGTTCATGCGCTCCACCAGCTCATCGATACCGGCCTGCTGCACCGCTTCCTGCTTGCTGGCGAAGGTGCCGCTGATGAAGTCCTCGGTCAGGCCGACGCTGCCCACGGACATGGTGGGCTTGCCGGACAGCTTCTGGGTCCAGCCCGCCAGGTTGAGGTTGGAGCCCTCGAATTCCGGCTCCCAGAACCGCCGGGTGGAGGCGTGGAAAATGTCCACACCGGCTTCCACCAGCGGCTTGAGGAACTGCTCAAGCTCCTCCGGCGTGCTGGCCAGGCGGGCGTTGTAGTCCTGCATCTTCCACTGGGAGAAACGCAGCATGATGGGGAAGTCCGGACCGACACGGTGCCGGACCGCCTCGATCAGCTCGATGGCAAAGCGCTGCCGGTTGGCCATCGAACCGCCATACTCGTCGTCACGCTGGTTGGTGCCCTCCCAGAAGAACTGGTCGATCAGGTAGCCGTGGGCACCGTGGATCTCGACACCATCGAAACCCAGCGCCTTGGCGTCCTGGGCGGCGTCGGCAAAGGCGGTGATGACGTCGTGGATATCCTCCTTCGACATGGCCTTGCCGTTGGGCTTGCCCGGACCATAGAGGCCGGAAGGGCTGTAGCCCGGCACGTTCGGATCCGGCTCCATGCCAGCCTTGCGAACCGCGCCCACGTGCCACAGTTGCGGGAAGATGGCGCCGCCGGCCTCGTGCACTGCGTCCACGACCTTCTTCCAGCCCGCCAGGGCATCGACGCCATGGAACGCCGGCACATTCTCGTAGCCGTTGGCGGCCGGATGGTTGACGGTGGTGCCCTCTGTGATCAGCAGGCCAACCCCGCCCTCGGCACGGCGGCGGTAATACTCCACCACGTTGTCGCCGGGTACGTTACCCGGTGAGAAGTTGCGGGTCATGGGCGCCATGGCCACCCGGTTGCGCAGCTTCAGGGAATCCAGTTCAAAGGGTTCAAACAGAGGACCAAGATTCAGGGACATCATAACCTCCAGAGCGGCCATCACCGATGGCGTGATCCGGTAACTGTGTCGTTACCTATTTAATTTGGTTTCGTAAAGCAACCCTATTCAGTCTGGTTTTAAAATGCAACCCTATTCGGTAGACTCCCCTCTATGGCCAGAAAACGTTTCGATGATTCCAACTGCTCCGTCGCCCGGGCCCTCAATGAAGTGGGGGACTGGTGGTCGCTGCTGATCGTGCTGCAGGCCATGTACGGCACCCGCCGCTTTGTCGACTTCCAGCAGGAGCTGGGCATCGCCCGCAATATCCTCTGCGACCGCCTGGCCCGGTTGGTAGACAACGAGGTGCTGCAGAAGGTGGAAGTGGGTGAGCACGGCTCCCGCCAGGAATACCGTCTCACCGACAAGGGCCGGGACCTGTTCCCGGTGGTGATCGCCCTGCGCCAGTGGGGCGACAAGTGGAACCCGGCACCCGAGGGCGCACCGCTGAACCTGCGGGACCGGGCCACCGGCCGGGCGATCCGGCCCATGCAGGTTCAGGATGCCGACGGCCAGCCGCTGACGGTGCGGGACGTCTACCTGCCGGAGAGCGAGACCGGGTCGGACACCGAAGACAAAAAGGCGGTGTAACAAAACGCCAACTGTGTTGTCTGATCCCATGTCGCCTTCACCTGAAAGGAAACATGCCATGACCAGACTCCTTGCCCTGCTCGCCACCGCCCTGCTGCTAACCTCCGGCGCCCTGGCCGCCGAATCCCCGGTCTACACCGGCCTGCTCAGCAACACCGGGGCCGGCGGCTACGACACCGTCAGCTATTTCGAAACCGGCCAGCCCGTCAAAGGCTCCAGCGAATACACCACCGAATACCAGGGTGCCACCTGGCGCTTCGCCAGTGCCGACAACCTGGCCCGCTTCCAGGCCGACCCCGAACGCTACGCCCCCGCCTACGGCGGCTACTGCGCCTGGGCCGTCAGCCAGGGCTACCTCGCCAAGGGCGACCCCCAACACTGGGCCATCCGCGGCGGCCGTCTCTACCTGAACTACAACCAGTCGGTCCAGCAGAAGTGGCTGGAAGACCCGGAGGCGCACATTCGTGAGGCGGATGACAACTGGCCGGCGGTTCTGGAGTAAGACCCCCACACAATGACAACAGAGACGGCTCGACGCCGCCATGTTTGGCCGCCTACCAGTGCCGGCCTTGGCGGCCCTTATAGTTGCCTGCATCGGCCAATCCTTGTAATTTCAACGTCTCTGCCCAGGACGGGCCAAGATTACAGGGAAAGATCCGATGCAATCCGAGCAACGCGAGCATATCTCCGCAGTCATCAACTATTTCTGGGGCGAAGGGACAACCTCTCCCGGATCAGTCAACCAGGGTATGGCAGCCATTGCTTATGAGGCGCTTGAAGAAGCGCAAAGCTGTTCTGCTGCAATGGATTTTGTACCGCGTCCGCTCTCCGGCCGCCCTGATGCGAAGTACATCGTCAAGCAAGTTGCCAGAATCGGAAAAAGCATCTCCGCCGGCGATGCCCAAGTCTACGAGACCTGTCGCCAGCGCGTCGCGCTTACCTACCGAAGCAAGATAGAAATGGCAAAACAGGGATTGTGACATGAAGCAGATACTTACCTTCCTTGGTTGCCTGGCCATAGCCTCTATTGCCGGCTGTGCGCAGGCGAGCCAGACCCTCACAGCGGTCTATTCCGGCATGAAATTTCAGGCACCCCCCTCTCCCGTTATTGTGGGGTCACTGGGTCAGAACAACGACATCCTGCTGATGAAGTACTCCAGGAGGTCTGGCCAGCAATACATCAGCTTCACTGTGGAAAATGGTCTGGATACCGGGGGCTGTGAGTTGGCTGACTTCTTCGAAGCAGTCATGAGCATGAAGCCGGACCAGGACTGCGAAGAAGCGGCGGTAGCGTCTTTCCGGGAGGTGGTTGCCCATGGCACGGAATTCGGCAGCTGGAAAGACGAGCTGCGGGATTACTACTATTTCCTTTCCGACCAGAAGCCGTCTTTTGTGTTTTTCACCTCAGATAACGGCAACCTGATCAAGCTTGAGTCCGACTTTCTCGATGCAGCCGGTTTCCGGACCCTGCTTGGGGAAACGCTGTAGCAGACAGACTTGGCTATATTATGAACAGAACTGAACATTAGCCGGGACGTATAGCGGCCAGCTGAGGAAGGGAAGTCCATGGATTCGTCGGTCAGATTCTGGAATCGCAACGCGGAACGCTACGCCAGACGGCCGATTGCAGACCAGGGCGCCTATGCGAAAAAGATTGCGCTCACTCAGCAATACCTCAGCGCCGACATGGAGGTGCTGGAATTCGGTTGCGGTACCGGCGGCACAGCGCTGCAGCACGCACCCAAAGTCCGCCACTACCTTGCCACCGACGTATCTGACCGGATGATCGAAATCGCGGGAAGAAGATCGGCGGAGGCAGCCATTGCCAACGTGGATTTCCGGGTTGCCAGCCTCGATGAGCTCTACCGGCAACAGCAACGCTTCGATGCCGTGCTGGGTTTGAGCATTCTCCATCTGCTGCGTGATCCGGACGCCGCCATCCGGCAGGTTTTCAGCCTGCTGAAACCCGGCGGTGTGTTTATCAGCAACACCGTCTGCCTCAGGGACACCTACCCCTTCCTCAAACCGGTCGCCGTGCTGGCCCGATTGCTGCGCATCGCGCCGTTCGTGAAATTCCTGTCCCGCACGGAACTGGAGGCCAGCCTGGAGGGCGCAGGATTCGAAATCCAGCACCGGTGGGTACCGAAAACCTCGAAAGAGGTCTATTTCCTCATTGCCACCAAACCGGGGCGACGTCAGCAGTCGGACCAGGTCGAGGGATAGGGCGGTCCGAACCGCGCCCTGGCGTCACAAACCCGGTCTTGAACCGGACCCCAAACCGGCGCAAAGTCAGAACATGACGACAGCTCTGCGGACTCTGACCCTGATTGCCCTACTCGCTGTGACCCAAGCCGGTCATGGCACGCTGCGCTGCGGCAGTTCCCTGGTCAGCGACGGTGCCTGGCCCTATGAGGTGGAGGAGAGTTGCGGGGCGCCGGACTATATCGCCGCCTACCCCACTGCGACCCTGCCGGGCCTGGGCGTGATCCAGACCGAAGAGCACTGGTACTACAACCCGGGACCGCAGCGTTTTATCCGCCGGGTGATCTTCCGCAACGGCAAATTGGTGCGGGTGGACGACCAGGGCTACGGTTTCCATGTCCCCGAATCCCCCAGTTGCGACCCGGGCACCCTGCGGCACGCCAGAACCGAATACGAGCTCATTGCCCGTTGCGGCGAGCCCGCCTCCAAGCGGTTGGAGTGGCAGACGCCCGCCACCAACAGCTACCCCCAACACGGCTATGCCCTGCAGCCGGTGCTGATCCAGCAGTGGCTGTATGACTTCGCCAGCAACCAGTTCCGCCAGGTGGTGACCCTGCGCAACGGCCGGGTGGTGGACATCGAGTCGCGGCCCGACAGCTGAGTTTCGCCTCAGTCCACCTGAAAGCGACGCACCAGGGTACTCATCTCGCCAGCCATGCCCGCCAGTGACTGGCCGGACTGGTTGACCTGGGCGATATCCCCGCTCAGGTCGTCGATGGCACTGCTACTGGCCTCGACGTTGCGGGTCATCTCGGCGGCCGTGGCCCGCTGCTGTTCGGTGGCGCTGGCCACCTGGGTGGTCATGTCCGCGATGCGATTGACGGCGTCGAGGATCTCCGCCAGGGCGGCGCCGGATTTGCCGGCCTGCTCGCTGGCTTCCTTCGCCCCCTGGCGCGCCCTGCTCATGTCCACCACGGCGCCCGCGGCCTCCTGCTGCAGGCTGGAGACAATGCGCTCGATATCCACGGTGGAATCCTGTACCCGTTTCGCCAGGCCCCGCACCTCATCGGCCACCACCGAGAAGCCGCGACCGGCGTCGCCCGCCCGGGCCGCCTCGATGGCGGCGTTAAGGGCCAGCAGGTTGGTTTGCTCGGCGATACTCTGGATCACCGCCAGCACCTTGCCGATTTCGCCGGACTCCTGTTCCAGGCGCTGGATCCGCTGGGCTGCCTCCTGCACCTGCTCCGCCAGCCGGGCCACCGAGTCCACGGCCTTGCTCACAGTCACCTGTCCGGTTTCGGCCAGCTGGGCGGCGTGGCGGGCGGACTCGTCGGTGTCACTGGTGTTGGAGGCGATCTCGTCGGAGGTGGAGCCCATCTCCTGCATGGCGGCGGCCACCTGGGTAATCTGCTCCCGCTGGTGCTCGGAGTTGGTGGAGGTCCTACCGGTAATGGCGGACAGCGACTCGGATTCGCGGTTGAGCTTGCCGGAAGCGGTGGCGATGCCGGCGATGATGTCCTGCAGGGTGGCCAGGAACTGGTTGACCGCCGCGATGAAATCGCCGATTTCATCGGCGCGGCCCGGTGCCAGGCGGGTCTCCACATTGCCCCGGTTGTTCCCGATGTCCCGCAGATAGCCGAGAATGCCCTCCCGGGCCCGCTTCACGCTCCCGGCCATGGCCCGGCTCATCAGCACCGACACCAACAGCCCCAGCACCACCGAGACGGCGAAGGCCACCAGGGTCAGGCGCAAGGCGGTGTCGGTTTCCGCACCGGCCTCCTCGGCCACCGACTCCAGGGCGGCAAACACCTGCTCCTCGAAGCCCCTCGCCAGCGCGGTGATCTCGGGCCCGAGGCCGTCGAGCTGCTGGTTCTTGGTGCGTTTCATGGCGCTCTGCTGGACCAGCAGTTCGTTGACGGCGACCTGGTATTGCCCGAGGGCTTCGAAAGCGGCGTCCAGGTACTGGCGGATGAAGTCCGGCACGGCATCCCGGTCCAGGAACTCCAGCGCCACCGAGACATCCTCCATGGCGTACTTGAGCGCAGCCTCGGAGTCGTCGGTGCCGTCGGCAAAATAGCGCTGGGTCGCCACACGCATTAGCAGGGTATCGTTGATCAGCTGCTCCAGGGCGACCCGCAGCGGGCTGTCCGGCGCCCGGTTGGTGATACCGTCGATGGCCCGGCGCAGGGCCTCGGAGGCGGCCGGACCGTACTCGTCCAGTTGCTCCGCGACAATGCGCTGGACCTGCTGTTTGGCGGGCACCAGCTCGTCCCTGAAGATGCGGGCGTACTGCAGGGTGGCCTGCTCAATCTGGTCGACCTGTCTTACCCTGTCCGGTGCCTGGAGATTGCTCCGGGCACGCTCCAGCTCCGCCAGAAGTTCGGATTCCAGCTGCTGGAACCGGGCCAGGATGTCCTCGTTGCCGGTCTGGTAGTAATCGAAGGCCTGCAGCCGCAATTGGTAGAGTTTGACCAGAACCTCGGTGGCCACCGCGGTCTCCGGCGCCAGCTCCGTGGCCACGGTTTCCATGCGCTGATCCAGGTTCTGGAACTCCCGCACGCTGTAGAAGGTGACCAGGCCAAACAGCAGCAGGATGAACACCGGCGCAATCAGCAGCTTGCCACTGACCCCGAGCCTGCGTTCGACGGATTGAAACGGTGTGTCAGCCACTCAAGATCCCCTTAATGATGCTCGTTACTCACTTGACGACCGCCGGCGGCGTTTCTGGAGAAGCCGCCGCATGAATCTACTCGAAAAAAATGGCCTGACTGGCAATCAGCACTGACAGATCCAGATTCCAGTGATCCAGCCCGCTACGGCTGTAGACGTAATGGCCACTGAGTGATTTCAGCTGGGGAATCTGCCCGGGGCGTACCCCATTGAGGATGAGTGTGGCCAGCCGGGCCGCGGTGAGGCCCTCCTGGTAGGCGGAGATGGTGAAGCCGCCGATGCTCTGCTCCTCACCGACAAAAATGTCCCAGAACGAGAACAGCGGCAGCTGGGATCGGTAGAAGGCTTCTTTCAGCAGTTCCCGGGGTTCGGCGTACCGGCCGTCCTGATGGCGGATGGTGTGGTGGGTGCCCAGTACCACGGCGTCGTAGGTTTCATGGGCCGCCAGCACCGTTTCCAGCCAGGTGTCCCGGTCGTTGGTCAGGACGATGTCCAGGCTGGAGCCGTAGATGGTGGCCTCGCGCTTGTCGCCAAAGTACTCGGTGACCGCATTGCGCATGGTGGGCGAGTCGTCCATCAGCACCAGGAAGCGCTCTTTCTGGCGCAGCACCTTGCGCAGGTGGCGGATGCTCTCGGCGAAGAAAGGTCGCTCCAGGATACCGGTCACCAGGGGATGGGTCAGGGTCGGATGCTGCGCCGGCCCGCCGTTTACCCCGAGAAACACCACCGGAACCTGCCGCGCCACCAGATGGTCCGCCATCAGGGAGAAGGCATTGTCATCGCCGAGGATGGCCACATCGGGATCGAGGCCGGCAATGGCCTGCTGGACCTCCGCCACCTTCTGTGGCCACTCCGGCTTTGCCAGGCGCTTGGTGTCCAGTTCGAACACGTGGATGTCGTGCTTGTCGTCCAGTACGGAGCGCACCGCTTCGATGTAGTCCGCATCCCACTTGTAGTCCAGGTGGTAGCTCTGGACGATGACGACGGTTTTGGCGAAACACAGGGGGCTTGCCAGCAGAAGAGCCAGGAGGAGAAAGCGCATGGTTGTTCCTTATTATTATCCGAGCCGGGTTGAAAAACAGAATGCTTAATGTCTTGTTCTTCAGGCAGTTTTTATCGTTATGTCGGATTGCGATACAGAAACCGTGCCAATTGGCCAAGCTGCTGTTTTCAGGTGGGTTTGGTCTCGCGGGGTTGGAAAAAGCGGGGAATTGCCGTCGTGGATGTCCGAGTCGCAGGACGTTTTCCGGAATCCGGCGCGCCAGCTGTCTGTAAAGCTGGACACTCTGTCCGGTAATCCATACAGGTCAGCCCCAGCAACAGCGGTATGGATTCGGCCAGCACGCGGATGGCGCGGCCTCGGGCGCTAGAACCAGTGGGATACCACGGCGGCGAAATCGTCGAAGATTTCGGCGTCCAGTTCTTCGGCCCGATCCCTGTCATCGTCCTGACATTTGCCGGTTCTCACCAGCGCCGCCGCCAATCCGGCCTTGCGGGCACCGCCGATGTCCGCCTCCACATCGTCGCCGATCATCAGGCAGTCCTCCGGCGCCACGCCCATGCTGTCGCAGGCCTCCCGGAACATGGCCTCGCCGGGCTTGCCGATGACGGTGGCCTCCACGCCGGCGGCGTACTCCAGGGCGCGGATGAAGGGGCCGGCGTCCAGGTGCAGGCCGTCGGACTGCTTGAAGTAACGGTTCATGCCCACCGCCAGCAGCGGTGCGCCGTCCATCAGCAGGCCAAAGGCCTGATCCAGCCGTTGATAGTCGAAACGCTTGCCGGCGTCACAGACCACCACCGCGTCGGCTTCCTCCGCCGATACCGCATCGAATTCCTCCTCGATGTCCGGATGCACCAGCAGCCAGGGTTTCAGCTTGCGCGCCTTCAAGTGACGCGCCACCGCCGCCGGCGCCGTCAGCACTTCCTCCGCCCTGGCCTCGAAACCCAGCTCCCGGAGCTGATCAACCACGGCCCGAGAGGGCTTGCGGGAGGTGTTGGTGAGAAAACGGCAGGGCACGTCGGCGTCCCGCACTTTGGCAAGGGCATCCCGGGCGCCGCTGACTACCTCACCATCTTCGTGGAGGACACCGGAAATGTCGATACAGAGGGCTTTTGGGACTGGCATGGCGTTCTGGGCTCCTGGGATTCGTCGGTATCTTCGGGGGCCGGGCAACAGCCTTTACCTATCAATATCCGGTTCCCTTGAGCTAAATCAACTCCCCACCTGGTCCGGGCCTCCGTCCGGTCCCCGGTTTGCGCTGGATCAAAAGCGCTTCCCGACAAATCGTTAGGCTCTGAGCATTCCTCTTAATCCGGTCAAGGAGATTGCCATGCCCCGTTCATTCCGTTTCAGCCTGCTGGCCGCTTCCGTGCTTGCGGCACCGCTTGCCAATGCCTACGACGCCGGTGACCTGGTGCTGCGCGCCGGGGTGGCGGCGGTGGATCCACAGGATTCCAGCAACAGCGTACGGGTGGGCGATACCGTGCTGACAGGCTGGGAAGTCAACGTCGACTCCAACCGCCAGCTCGGGCTCACCGCCAGTTACCTGCTTACCGACCACATCGGTGTGGGCCTGCTGGCGGCGACGCCCTTCAAGCACAACATTCGCGGTGACGGTGCCGCCCTCGCCGGTGCCGGCAAACTGGCGGAGACCAAGCACCTGCCGCCCACCCTCACCCTGCAGTACTACCCGCTGGCCGCCGGCAGCCGCTTCCAGCCCTACGCCGGCCTAGGGGTCAACTACACCCTCTTCTTCGAGGAGCGCACCACCCCGACCCTGACCGGCGCCCTGGGTGCCGCCAGCACCACCATCGAGCTGGACGACAGCGTCGGCGTGGCGGCGGAGCTGGGCCTGGACGTGGCGCTGGATGACCGCTTCGGCATCAACGCCGCCATCTGGTGGGTGGACATCGACACCGAGGCCACCATCCGTGCCTTTGACGGCGCCGGTGATCTGGCCGCCACCGGCACGGTGGATGTGGAGATCGACCCGCTGGTGTACATGGTGGGCTTCAGCTACCGCTTCTGAGCCTGGATCGCAGGCATAAAAAAACCGCCATCCTTGCCGGGATGGCGGTTTTTTATTGGGCGACGGGTCAGGCGGTTTCGCGACGACCGGCCGGCCGACGGGACTGACCGTTGCCGGCGTTGCCGCCGCTACGGGCCTGGCCGCCACCGTTGCCACCACGGCCACGGCCGGGACCATTGCCGCCACCGCTGCGACCTCGGCCGCCGGCGCCTGGCCGGGGGCCGTTCTTGGGCCGCGTGGTGATCTCGACACTGGGCTCGAAACCGGCCAGGGTCTTGCGGGGCAGCTCCTGCCTGATCAGCCGCTCTATGCCCGCCAGCAGCTTGCCTTCGTCGGCGCTCACCAGCGACAGGGCGTGACCGCTCTCACCGGCACGACCGGTACGGCCGATACGGTGAACGTAGTCTTCCGGTACGTTGGGCAGCTCGAAGTTGACCACCTGGGGCAACTGCTTGATGTCCAGACCACGGGCCGCAATGTCGGTGGCCACCAGGACACGGATATCGCCCTGTTTGAAATCCTGCAGGGCCCGGGTACGGGCACCCTGGGACTTGTTGCCATGGATGGCGGCGGCGGTGATGCCGTCCTTCTCCAGCTTCTGGGTCAGGCGGTTGGCGCCATGCTTGGTGCGGGTGAACACCAGTACCTGCTGCCAGTCGTTGTGCTTGACCAGCTGGCTCAGCAGCGCTGACTTCTGGTTCTGGTCCACCGGGTAGACGGACTGCTCGACCCGGTCGGCGGTGGCGTTACGGGCGGCCACTTCCACCTGCACCGGGTTGGTCAGCAGGCCTTCCGCCAGCTTGCGGATCTCGCCGGAGAAGGTGGCGGAGAACAGCAGGTTCTGGCGCTTGGCCGGCAGCAACGCCAGGATCTTGCGGATGTCGCGGATGAAACCCATGTCCAGCATGCGGTCGGCTTCATCCAGCACCAGGGTCTCGACGCCGTCAAAGCGCACGGCGCCCTGCTGGTGCAGGTCCATCAGGCGGCCGGGTGTGGCCACCAGCACGTCCACGCCGCGGCGCAGCTTGGCGATCTGGGGGTTGATCTTGACGCCGCCAAAGACCACCGCCGAGGTGGTAGGCATGTACTTGCTGTAAAGCTCGACACTGGCGCCCACCTGGGCGGCCAGCTCCCGCGTCGGGGTGAGGATCAGGACACGGATGCCCTTGCCCTGGCGGGGTGTTTCCGCCAGACGCTGCAGCAGCGGCAGGGTAAAGCCTGCTGTCTTGCCGGTGCCGGTCTGGGCGGCGGCCATAACGTCCTGTCCGGACAGCACGGCGGGAATCGCTTTCTCCTGGATCGGAGACGGTGAGGTGTAACCCTGGTCGGCGGTGGCACGAACCAGCTTCTCGGAAAGGCCGAGTGAGGAAAAATCCATAAAGTAAAATCTCTTGCGGTCCCTGCCCAGATCCGGATGTCCGCGACGGGTAGAACCGTGAAAAAGTCATGCGACTGTAAAAACGACTGCGTACGCGCGATCTTGCTGGCGCCGCCCTCTGAAAGGTCGTATCGGATGGGGTCGTGAGGTCGGCCGGAGCCGGTCAGTCACGAAATCCTTCGAGGTAGGAACAGGAAGGACAATAACAGACTGACCGGCAAATAACGACCTTTATTGGTACATCTGCGCATAAGTGCGGCGTTTGCCAGCACATCCGGTTATCAGGAAGCCGGCCTGACCGACTTGTAGCCCGGCAGCAGGGTACCGGTGCGCAGCAGCTCCCGCAGGGTGGTGATGCCCTCCTCCACCTTGGCCAGGCCGTCGTCCAGCATCAGCGGGTAGCCTCGCTGGATGAGGGCGTGACGCAGGGCGTGCTCGTCCTCATGGCGCAGGATCAGGGCGTAGTCCTCCTCGCTGGGCTGCCACACCTCGAAGATGCCGGTACGGCCCCGGAAGCCCAGGCCGTCACACTCGGGGCAGCCCTGGGCCGCCCAGGTGCGATTCGGCACATCGCGGCCGCAATCCTCCAGCCACTGGCGCTCGATGTCGTCGGGCTCCCGCTCGGTGCGGCATTCCGGGCAGAGTTTGCGCACCAGCCGCTGGGCCGCCACCAGGCCCAGGTTGGCGGCGATCTCGTAGTCGTCCAGCCCCAGGTTGCGCAGCGCGGTGACGGTACCCACCGCGTCCCGGCTGTGGAGGGTGCCCATCAGGGCCCGGCCACTGGTGGCCACGCTGACGGCGGCCTGGGCCGAGGGCACGTCGCGGATCTCGCCGATCAGAACGTAGTCCGGGTCCAGCCGCAGCATGGCCTGGGTTCCGGTGGCAAAGGTGAGGTCGTGGCGGGGGTCCACCTGGATCTGGTTGATGCCCGGCACCTCGTACTCCACCGGGTCCTCCAGGGTGATGACGTGGCTGTCGCTGAGCTTGAGTTCGTGCAGCAGGGCATAGAGGGTGGTGGTCTTGCCGCTGCCGGTGGGCCCGGCCACCAGGAACATGCCGCCGGTAGCGTCCATCCAGCGCCGGATCCATTCCACGCCGTGGCCCGGCACCCCCAGTTTCTGGACATCGTGCACGCCTTCCGGCGGCGACAGCACGCGGATGGCCAGCTTGTCGCCGGACACGCAGGGCACCGCGGTGATCCGCAGGTCCAGGTCAACGTCATCCAGGGTGTAGGCGAAGCTGCCTTCGCTGCAGCGCACCGAGGGGATGGGGTCCAGGCTGGCCAGGGCCTTGAACTGGTTGCCGAGGCGCAGGCCCTGCTCGGGGGTGATTTCCATGGCGTCCACCACCATGCCGTCGATGCGCAGGCGGATGCGATGATGATCGGGAAAGGGGTCCAGGTGCAGGTCGGTGGCCCGGGCCTGCATGGCGTCCGCCAGCAGGGCGTGGGCTTCCAGGGTTTCCTCGGTGGCCTCGTCGTCGGCGTCTTCCACCAGGTGGCGGTAGCCGGTCAGCAGGTGTTCCCGGACATGCCGCTCGAAGCGACGTTCAGCCTGGTTACTGCGACTCATCGCGGACTCCTTTTCAAAGGTGTATCCACTCAGTGTAGCAAAGCAGGGTCCGATGCCGAGGTGGGGCATTCGCCCTCGCGCTTGTAGGCCGCCAGGGTCTCCGAGAACATCTGCACCAGCAGGGGCGACGCCTGGGCGGCAAACGCCAGGTAGACCGGGCCGCCGCTGAGGGCGGTATCCGAGGCGGCGATCTTCTCCTGCAGGCCCAACTGTTCCAGACGGGTCTCACCCACCAGGCGGTTGGCCAGGAGTACATCCACCCGTCCCAGTCGGACCATCCTCAGGCCGCTGGCGATGTCCGGTACCCTGACCCGCTCAAAAAAGTCGGCCTCGCGGATCTGCTGCGAGTAGCTGTAGCCCGCCGACACCCCCACCTGCAGGCCCGCCAGGGACTGCACATTGTCGATGTCCAGATCCCGGTCGGCGGCATGGAAGGCCACGGTTTCACTGTTGTACAGGGGTTCGGCGGGGAACTGGAAGGACCGTGAGCGCTCGGGGGTGTAACCGATGCCGAGTATGGCGTCTTTCTGACCCTGACGGACCTGGCTCAGGGCCCGCTTCCAGGGCACGAAGTCGAGTTTCGCGGTGATGCCCAGGCAGGCCAGGGCTTCGCTTGCGGTCTGCCACAACACACCTGCGGGGCTGCCGTTCTGCTGCTCCACCAGCGGCGGCCAGGCTTCGGTGACCATATCGATCCGGGCCTTGGCCAACGCCGACAGGCTCAGGCTGATGGCCACAATGGCAAGCCCGGTACGCCAAAACCCGCGGCAATTCTGTGTCGGCATAACTCCCTTCCTGTCCGGCCCAAGCTCTTGCCCCCTGCCTGGGTGTCGGGGAATCCGGTCATCCTAACACCGTTTTACACGCCAGGCCCTGGCCTCAGGGATTCTCCGCCACCACCGCCGGCATCGGGTTCAGGGGTGTGCGCAGGGCCAGCAGCAGGCGATCGTCGCGCTGGTAGATGTCCTTGCGGAAGTGGAGATGGCCGGCTTCATCCACCCAGGCGGTCCAGTATTCCAGATGCACCGGTACCGGTTTTTTCAGGGTCACGGTGGTGAGTTTTTTCGAGTCCACTAATTGCTGGATACGCTCCGGTGTCCAGGCCGGATCGTCCGCCAGCAGGATGGCGGCCAGGGTCAGCGGGTCCTCCACCCGGATACAGCCGGAGCTGAACGAGCGCTCGGTCTGGCTGAACAGGTCCCGCGCCGGTGTGTCGTGCAGGTAGACATCGAACTTGTTGGGAAACATGAACTTGACCTGGCCCAGCGCGTTCTCCGGCCCCGGCTCCTGCACCAGCTGGTAGGGAAAATTGCGCGGCGTGAGGGCGGTCCAGTCGATGCTCAGCGGGTCAACCACCTGACGGTCGGCACCCCAGCCATCATAGACGGTGAAGCCCAGCCGATTCAGGTAATCCGGGTCGGCGATGATCTCAGGCAGCTTGTCCTGCACCATCAACTTGCGGGGCACGGTCCAGGTGGGATTGAACACCAGGTAACGGATCTGGTCGCTGAATACCGGGGTGCGACGGTAGGGCCGGCCCACGATCACCCGCTTGCGAAGACGTTCTTCGCCATTGGCCATGACCCGCATTTCAAAGCCGGCGATGTTGACCATGACGTGGGTGTCCCCCAGCTGGTCCGGCAGCCAGCGCCAGCGCTCCAGGTTCAGGTCCACTTGCTGCAGGCGCCGGCCCGGCGACACATTCAGCGCCGACAGGGTGTCACGTCCCACCACGGCATCGTCCTCCAGGCCGTGGCGGGCCTGGAAGCGGCGCACGGACGCCTGCAGGGCCTCGTCATAGAGCCGGGCGTCCGCAGTCTCGGGCAATACCGCGGGCAGACCGGTAAGGTCCTCGGCCACCGGGTCCACCGCCAGCTCGGCGGTGTCTTCACTGACGGCCTCCGGGGGCAGGTCACCCAGCGCCACCAGGCGCTGGCGCAGCGCGGGTACGCGGTCGTCCACCATGCCGGGCTTCAGCGCCGGGCCAGCGGGCAAGGGTGACCAGTCCAGGGTCAGCAGGGGCAGCAGGCTGGCGCGTGCCGCCAGCAGGGCGGCATAGCCGGCCTGGGCCGGCCGCAGGGCAGCCAGCTGCGAGGTCAGGTCGGCGCTGGCGAGCGCTTCGGTCAGTACCGGCGCCATCAGGCGCTGGCGGCGATTGGCCAGCCACTCGGCGTCGATGGATTCCGGGTTGACCTTGCCTTCCAGCAGGTGCGAAGCCAGCATCAGGAAGCTGTCGGACAGCAGCAGGTCCAGGTCCACCCGCTCGGTGGGCTGCAGACTCTCCAGGGGCTGCTCCAGCAGATCCCGCAATGGCGCGACATGGTAATCGTTGGGCTCCAGCCCGTCTTCGGCCGCGCGCGCGATGGCGGCCACCATCTGCCGGCGGTGGTCGGCACTGTCCCAGGCGGGGGTGTAGGCGCGCTCATGGTAGAAGTTGAACAGTGCTTCGCGCGCCATCAGCGGCTCACCAAACGCGGTGACCGGGTGGCCCTGGTTGAGCGCTTCCAGGCGTTGCCGGAGTTCCTCGCTGGCCAACAGCGCAGACGACCAGAGCGTCAGACCCAGTGCCAGGAAAGTGGAAACGGAAACCGTGCGGAACGCCATGCAAATACTCCAACGTCAACAATGGAAATTCCTATTCTACTGTAGTTTAAAGCAGCCCATCAGGTTTCGGCAGAGGCGCCTTCACCGCCGGCCTAGGGAAATACCGAAGGCCCGCCCCGGACTGTTCCCCGGCAACGATTGCCCCTACACTGCCGGCAACCGGAAATAATGGCCTGATGACGGGCCCATGACGGAGACCAGCATGATCAGCCCGACCCTGTGCATCTACCACGGCAACTGCGCCGACGGCTTTGGCGCCGCCTGGGCCATACGCCGCCGATTCGGCGACCAGGTGCGCTTCTTCCCCGGCGCCCACGGTCGGCCTGCCCCAGAGTGCGCCGGCGAAGACGTGCTGCTGGTGGATTTCGCCTACCCCAGGGCGCAACTGGAGGCGATGGCGGACAGCGCCCGCTCGGTGACCGTGCTGGATCACCACAAGACCGCCGAAAACGACCTCAGGCCCCTGCTGGCCTCCGGCCGCATCCAGGGCGAATTCGACATGGAGCGCTCCGGCGCCGCCATGGCCTGGGACTGGTGCTTCCCGGGCGAAGACCGGCCCCGGCTGATCCAGCACATCCAGGACCGGGATCTGTGGCAGTTCCGGGTGCCGGGCACCCGCGAGATCACCGCGGTGCTGTTCTCCCACGAGCAGGTGTTCGAGATCTGGGACAGCCTTGCCTCAGCGCTGGAAGACCCTGCCGGCCGGGAGCAGCTGATGACCATCGGCGCGGCCCTGGAGCGCAAGCACCGCAAGGACGTGGCGGACCTGATCCGGGCCACCGGCCGCACCATGGTGATCGGTGGCGAGACGGTACCGGTGGCCAACATCCCCTACATGTTCGTGTCCGAGGCCGGCAGCCGCATGTCCGAGGGCCAACCCTTCGCAGCCTGTTACTTCGACACGCCCCACGGGCGCAAGTTCAGCCTGCGCTCCCAGCCGGACGGCCGGGATGTCAGCGTCATCGCCGAGTCCTACGGTGGCGGCGGCCACCCCCGCGCCGCCGGTTTCATCAAGCCCATCGGCTGGGAAGGCGACCCGGCCTGACGACCCCTTGAAGTGATCCTATCCCGTCAGCACATCTAGTACTGACGTCGCGCCCCGGCCCCAGGCCCCTATGGCAGCGTACGGGGCGCATCTGAGCTGTCTGGAAACCGGGAGCCCTGATGACACGCACCGCACTGACCCTGTCCTCGCTGATCGTGAGCATCATCCTGCTGATCAGCGGCAACGCCTACCTGATGACCCTGCTGGGTCTGCGCCTGAGTATCGAGGAATTCAGTACCACCACCATCGGCCTGATCCTGGTGTTCTACTCGGTGGGTTTCGTACTGGGCACACTCTACGCCGGTCGCATCATACAGCGGGTCGGCCACATACGCGCCTTTGCGGTATTTGGCGCAGTGCTGGCGGCCTCGGTGCTGATCTACCCAATGGCGGTGGAGGCCGGCCTCTGGGGCGGCCTGCGGGCGCTGGCGGGGTTTGTCATGGCGGGCCTGATGATCGTCATGGAGAGTTGGTTCTCCAGCAAGGCCACCAACGAGAACCGGGCCACCCTGTTCGCGGTCTACCAGGTGGTGTTCTTCCTCTCCACCGCCGGCGGCCAGGTGCTGATCCGGGTGGCCGATCCGGCCGGCTTCGTGGCCTTCTCGCTGGTGGCCATCCTGATCATGCTGGCGGTGGTGCCGCTGTCGCTGACCCGGCGGGAGTCGCCCTCGGTGGGGGAGCACCAGCGCATGTCGCTGATGAATCTCTATCGGGTATCGCCGGTGGGGACCCTGGGCGCCCTGGTGGCGGGCCTGCTGATCAGCGCCTTCTACACCATGGGGCCGGTCTACGGTAACCGCATTGGCCTGGATGTGGGCGCCCTGTCCAACTTCATGGCTTCGGCCATCGTTGCCGCCATGATCCTGGCCTGGCCGGTAGGCCTGCTGTGCGACCGCTTCGACCGCTACCGGGTGATGCTGGTGGCCGCCAGTGTGGCGGCGGTGTGCAGCCTGATCGCGGCCTTCCTCGGGTCTTTCAATATCTACGTTCTGGTGCTGTTCGTGGGGCTCTACATGGGCATCAGCGCCACCCTCTACCCCATTGCCGTGGCCATCTCCAACGACCTGATGGAGAGCCACCAGGTCACCGCCGCAAGTACGGCGCTTTTGCTGAGCTACGGCATTGGCAGCATCGTCGGCCCGCTGGTGAGTTCCGGCTTCATGGCGGTACTGGGTCCCATGGGCCTGTTCGTCAGCAACGCGGTGATCCTGGGACTGCTGATCGGCTTCATGGTGCTGCGGCCGGTGCACGTGCCGCTCGAGAAGCAGGAACACTTTGTCACCATGACGCCGGAAGCCGCCCTGGGGATGGCCGAGCTGGACCCACGCAACCCGGATTTCGACGCCAACCATGGTGGCGAGGCGCGGGAGACCGGGTCGGCAGGCAAGACCGGAGAGACCGGCCGCGACAGCTGATCGCGGTCACTTCTCCCCGTCGATAGCCTTCTGAACGTCTTTCTCGGCGGTTTTCCAGGCGTCCGCCATGCTGTTGAAGGCCTCGTTGAAGCCCTCCTTCATGGACTCCCAGGTGAACTCGGAGCTGTCCTGCATGCGCTGGTACCAGTCAGCCACCCGCGCCCGCTCACGGCGCAGTGCCCCCAATGAGGAGCGGGCGTGGGCGCGGGCGACCTTGTCCATCTGCTGCCAGTCTTCGCTAATCCGGGTCTCCAGCGCCTCGATACGGGCATCGATGTCGCTGAGGGTAGCCTCGATGTCCTTTGTAAGCTCCTTGCGGCGCTCCTCGGTGAAATCCTGCAGTTCCTGCTGGAGATCCTGCACTTCCTGACGGATAGATTCCACCGAGGCCTTGCTGTCATCCTCGGCGCCATGGCTGATAACCGCGAACAGCAGCAGTGCCACCATGGCAGCGCCGAGCCGGAATCTGAGGGAATGTCGTACAGTACTCACAGTACTACCTCCTGTAGGCGTCAATTGAAAAGTTGTCAGTCCACCAGGGCGCCGTTGACGATGGCGCGCAGCTCCTGGCGCAGTGGATAGGACGATGACGGAATCAGCTGGGTCATGAAAATCATCACCAGTTCCTCCACCGGGTCAATCATGAAATGGGTGCTGGCCAGGCCGCCCCAGCCGTACTCCCCTTCCGAGCCGTTGATCTGGGACTTGGCCACATCGGTCTTGACCGAGAAACCCAGGCCAAAGCCCGTGCCGGCGTAAGGGGTCTCACTGAAGGAGCCCACCGACAGCGACGGCAGGTCCTGGTTACCGGGCAGGTGGTTGCGGCGCATGAACTCCAGGGTCTTGCGGCCGATGATGCGCCGGCCCTGGTACTCGCCGCCCTGGCACAGGGCCTGGGCGAAGTGGAAGTAATCGTCGATGGTGGACACCAGGCCGCCGCCACCGGACAGGTAGCTGCCCTCGCGGCGGAAGTGGGAGTGCTCCGGGTCGTCCTGCAGCTTCATGCGGTCACCGGGCGCGTACTGGTAGCAGGCGGCAAAACGCTCAGCCTGCAGGTTGCTGACGTGAAAGCCGGTATCCACCATCTCCAGGGGCTCGAAAATGTTCTCCCGCAGGTACTCATCGAACGGCTGGTCCGCCAGCAGCTGCACCAGGTAGCCCAGCACATCGGTGCCTACCGAGTAGTTCCAGGCGGTGCCGGGGTTGAACTCCAGCGGCAGCTCCGCCAGCCGCTCCACCAGGGTGTCCAGGGTCAGGTCCTTGCTGCCGTCCAGCTGCAGCTCGCGGTAGGCGGCGTCCAGGTTGGTGCGGCTCATGAAACCGTAGGTCAGCCCGGACATGTGGGTGAACAGGTCCCGCACCGTCATGATGCTGGTGGCCGGTTCGGTCATGAAATTCGGGTAGACACCGGCCTTGAACACCCGCCGGTTCTTCCAGGACGGAATGTACCTGTGCACCGGATCGTCCAGCAGGAAGCGGCCCTGCTCGTAGAGCTGCATCATGGCGATGGAGGTGATGGGCTTGGTCATCGAATAGATGCGGAACAGGGTGTCGCGGCTCACCGGTTTGCCCCGCTCCACATCCATCATGCCCTGGGCGGTGACGCTGGCGATCTCGCCGCGCCGGGCTACCAGGGTCAGGGCCCCGGGCAGCTTGCCGGGCTGGATATAGTGGCGGTCGAGGTGGGTTTCGATCCGCTCCAGCCGGTCCAGGGCAAGGCCGGCGATCTGTCGGGTGTCTGGCATCTTGCTGGGTTACCCCTTGATCAGTATCAAACGTCGGCGCTCAGCTGCGGCGCCGGTAATCCGGGTCGGTCCAGCACTGGGGCAGCGCCTCGCCGGAGGGAAAGCTCAGTTCGGACTTGGCGAAAAGCTCTGGATCCTGGGCCTCCTCACCGTAGTGAAGACTGCCCCGCACCGTGGCTTCCAGCGGGTCGAACAGGGCATGAATGTCCTGAATCTCGATAACGTGTCCGGTGGATTTGTCGGCCAATAACATGGGGCGCCTCCGGTCGGGTACGAATGAATCAGACCATCAGCTTAACAAGCCCGGGCGGCGAGGAACATTGCCACCGCCTTACGGTTGCCTTTCGGTGCCTTGGTAGACCCAGTTGGTGACCCCGTTGTCGCAGACCACGAGCTGGCGCTTGATGGGCGTACAGGCATCGATATCATCCGGCAGGCGGCTGTGCAGCCGGGCCGGCACCGCCTTGGTGAGCTTGTCCTGCCGGAGGTACTGGAAGGTGGCCTCCATGCGCTCGGTGAAGTCCACCCCCTGGTCCCGATGGCGGAAATAACTTCGGTAGAACTGGCTGAAGCTCATGGTGGCGCCGCCCAGGCCAATGTCCAGCATGCGCTGCAGGTAGTGATCGTAGGCGTCGGAGAGATAGCGCCGCAGCGCCGGCCCATCGGCGGGGTCCCCCTGAAACGCCGGCAGATCCAGTCGCTGGCTGTCCGCCAGGGCGTCGGGCGCCAGCGCCCGGTTTGGCAGGTTGTCCACCAGTTCCAGGCGCCGGTCCGGGCACTGGATCACCTCCCCCAGCAACTCGCAGTCCGCCAGAGCCGGAGCGGTGACTGCGGTTTGTTGTTCAGCCTGGCGCGTCGCCGCCGGCGGTGCCTCTGGGCGCTGGCGGGGTGCGTCGGGCCTGGCTGGTGTAGCGGGCCTGGCCTCGGGCGCGTCAGGCAGTTCCAGTCCGGCCCGCTGCGCCGGGCGCTTCAGCAACAGCGCCTGCACCCGGGGCGTGTTGCGCCGGAAATCCTCGAACGCCGGCAGGCCGGCGCCGTGACCCTCATTGACCAGGCGGCAGTAGAGCCGCTCGTAGTCCGTCCGTGCCATGGCCGAGCAGTCTCGGGCGGCAGCGGGGCCGGTTAACAGGGCGAACACCAGGCCGGCCAGCAGCAGGGCCGCGAGCGCTTTGCCCGGATACGCCAAGCCGGCGCCAGAGGTCATAGCGGTTACTCGAACGCGGTCTGGGTGAAGCTGTCGCGGCCCAGCACCGGGTCGGCCCAGGTGGCCAGGGCCGGGTGTTTGTCCCGCCAGGCCAGTTCCGGCAGGCGGAAATCCAGGTAGTCCAGCGCCACCGCCAGCACGATGTGGCCCAGGTTCAGGGGCATTTCCATCACCGGCCGGTCCACGCCGTGGGCCAGTTCCGCCAGCAGACGGCGCATCGCCACCAGCCGGCGCTGGCCCAGCACGGTGTCGTCGGACTTGAGGCCTTCATGCTTGCGGCCGATCACGGTGTTGAAGGCAGCGTCGGCCAGGGCCTGGCCACGGCCGGCCAGGGCCAGCACCCGGGCCCGCTCCGGCGCCGGCACCAGGCGGTTGCTGGCGCCCTGTTCATCCAGGTAGAGAGCAATCAGCAGGCTTTCGGACAGGGCCTCGCCGTCGTCGGTGGTGAGCACCGGGATGCGGCTGGCGGGGTTGACCGCAATCAGCTCTTCGCGGTTTGCCCAGGGGTCCACCCACTCCAGCTCGACCCGGTCCAGCAGGCCCTTCTCCACGGCGACGATCCGTGCCACCCGGGCGTAGGGAGAGGTCTGGTTCAGGTACAGTTGCATGCGTTTCATCCCTTAAAGCGTGTTTCGAAAAGTGGCTTTGGCCGGTGGTTACAAACGGGTTGCGGCCGTGTCCTCGATGCCCAGCCAGTGCGGGAAGCGGGCCAGCAGCACCAGCGCCACCAGGTCGTAGGCCGCGTGCCAGATGATCACCAGCAGCAGGCTGTCGGTGGCAGCGTAGGCCAGGCCCAGCAGCAGCCCAAGCGCCGTGGCCATGATGAAATAGGCCAGCGACAGGCAGTGCACCAGGCCGAACAGCAGGGCCGTGGCGATGATGCCCGGCAGCGAACCCAGCAGTTCCACCAGACCGGTCTGCAGGAAGCCGCGGAACAGCACCTCCTCGCCGATCCCCGCCGCCAGCGACAGCAAGGCCAGCGCCGGCAGGGAAAAGCCCCGGGCAAAGCCGTGCAGGTCCTGCACATGACGGCGCAGGCTGTCCTGGAAAAACCTGGGCAGCCTGGCCACGCCGGCCAGCACCACCAGGGTCAGCAGGCCCGCCAGCACACCCAGCACCACCGCCTCCCCATAGGACAGCCCCGACATGGGCACCTGCAGGCTGAACAGCCAGATGCCCGCCAGCCCCACCAGGGCCAGGGACAACTCGAACATCAGGGCTGGAGCCAGGGTGATCTTGCGCAGGCGGTTGGCGGACATGGCTCCTTGGGCTCGGTGCTGAGGGTCGAATGGGCCCAGTGACGGACCGGGTTCCGCCAGCATAGCGGCAGGGCCGAAAGCCCGGCAACCCCGGCGCCGACCCTCGCCCTTGGCGGGAACCTCCACTCCGGTGTTGCTTTTTTGATCACCACCCGCTATCACAGGAGTATGGATACCAAGACAAGCAAACCTCGTCGTCAGTTTCTCAAAGCCCTGTCCGGTGTCGCCCTGCTGGGGCTGGCCGGCACCTCCAGCCTGCCCGGCCGTCTGTGGGCGGCGGAGCAGGGCGCCGGTGCAGGTTCGGGCAAAAGCCCGGATGAAGTGGACTGGAAGAGTCTCACCGAAGAGCAGTGGCGCCAGCGCCTGACCGAAGAGGAATTCGAGATCCTGCGGGAGGAAGGCACCGAGCCTGCGTTCAGCAGCCCGCTTAACGCCGAGACCCGCAAGGGCACCTACATCTGCGCCGGCTGCGCCCTGCCCCTGTTCAGCTCCGAAACCAAGTTCGAGAGCGGCACCGGCTGGCCCAGCTTCTATGAGCCCCTGCCGGACGCGGTAGACACCAAGACCGACTACAAGCTGCTGTTCCCCCGCACCGAGTACCACTGCCGGCGCTGCGGCGGCCACCAGGGCCATGTCTTCGACGACGGCCCCGAGCCCACCGGCAAGCGCTGGTGCAACAACGGCCGGGCGCTGGATTTCCGTCCCGCGGAGGGCTGAGCGGCGGCCCTCAGGCCGCCACCAGCTCCCGCCGGGCGGAGCCGATCACCCGGATACCGGAGCGGAACAGCAGCACCACCAGTGCCGCCGCCACGATCAGATCCGGCCAGGCGGCGCTGGTGAGCCAGACCGCGCCGGCGGCGACGAATACCGAGAGGTTGGTGGCGATGTCGTTGCGGGAGCATTCCCACACCGAACTCATGTTGACGTCCTCCTGGCGGTGGCGCCAGAGCAGCCCCAGGCACACCGAGTTGGCGACCAGCGCCAGCAGACTGAAGGCGCCCATCACCTCGAAGATGGGCGTGGCGGGTTCGGCCAGGCGATAGAGAATCTGGATGGCCACGGCGCTGGCCCCCAGCAGGATCAGCACGCCCTTGAACAGCGCCACCCGGGCTTTCACGGTGGCGCCGCGGGACACCGCGAACAGGCTGAGGGCGTAGGTCAGGGCATCCCCCAGGTTGTCGAAACTGTCGGCGAACAGGGCGCTGGAGCGGCTATAGAGCGCCGCCGCCACAATCACCACGAACATCACCGCATTGATGCCCAAAACCCAGCGAAGGGTGGTCCGTTGCCGGCCCTGCCGGGCGTCCAGGGCGCAATCACTTTCACAACAACCCGCCATCCGGCGCTCTCCTGTCGACCAGTCCTGGCCAAAGTCTACACTGTCTACAGGACCTGCCGTCAGTCCGGCCGGCGGGAAACTGAACGATGCAGCAATAAGGAAGCGCCATGGCTGAACCCATCGAACGCAAATCCGTCGCGGAGCTGGAGAAGCTGCACACCGGCACGCTGATGAAGCGGCGCGAGGCGCTGCTCCAGTGCCCCGAGCCGCCGGAGCCGCTGGAAGGCAACGAAGTGGCCACCGGCAGCGACATCCTCTACAAGAACACGCCGCAGTGGAACCAGGCCTACCGCGACCTCAAAGCGGTGCTGGAAAACCGCGAGCACATGCCCAACAAACAACAGCGCCGGGCCATCCGCCAGGAGCGGGCCCGGAAGAAATAGCCGGCCGCGGACAATCGTCAGCGCAGGATGCGGATCATGCCGTCGTGGGCGATGCCGGCCTTCACGCCACGTTCATCGGCGTATTGCCGCAGCTGGGCACCCAGGGTGCGTTCATCGCCGCCGACGATCTGCTCGCCGCAATGGGTGACGATCATCTCCGCCACCCCCTCCTTCTGGCACCAGGTGAGCTGGGCGCGCACCGGGGTGTGGCCCATCAGGTTGCCGTCCTTGTCCTTGCGCACCAGGCTCTGGTCCAGGGAGGCGCCGTCGCCGATGTAGCAGCGGATACCGTCGAAGGCCTCCGCCCGGTCCTCGATCCAGACCACGTCTGGCACATAGAACACCGTCACCCGGCCCGCCGTAATCCGGTAGCCCACCGCAGGCGCCTTCTGGGAATGAATCACCGGGAAAGCCTCCACCCGGATGCCCTCGATGGTTTCGGGGCGGCGGGGGCGCAAGGTGTGCCGCAGGGACTTTTCGATCGGCCAGTCCGCCATGGTCTGCCAGGACTCTTCCGTGGCCCAGACCGGACAGGGCGCGCCGTCCTGCAGACCAAAGGCGTGGTCGGGGTGGGCGTGGGTGATGATCAGGGCGTGGGGTTTCACCTTCCAGACTTCCCGCCGCCAGTCGGCGCCGCAGTCGATCATCAGCGCCCGGCCACGATAGCCCACCAGGGCGGCGGTGTGGCGCCGGTGCCGGTCGGTGACCGAGTCGATGTAGCCGCGGGTACCCAGGAAGGTGAGTTTCATGGTGGCTCCGCCTCCGGTGCTGATGTTCGTTCGTCCTGCGTCTGTGCCATCGATACCACAAAGCCCCGTTGCGGACAAAGCGCCGAAAACAAGAGCCTGGCCCGTGCCGGAGCCATGAACTAAGTTGAAGACTCCACACCCGTTTGCGGAGCCAGGCATGATCGACAACCTCGAGTCTGCCCTGACGGCGTGGCTGCTGCCCGGCGGCCAGGCGCTGCTGGCGGTACTGGCGACAGCGGTGGTGTACCGCCTGATGCTGGGCCTGGTGCGGCACTTCACCGAGTCCCGCGCCGTGCCCCGCCTGTTCCTGGATGCCGCTGCCCGCGCCCTGGGGGTGTCCATCTGCCTGGTGGTGCTCAACACCATGCTGGCCACGGTGCCGGCCGAGCTGCCCCTGCTGGCCGGCCTCCAGCAAATCGCCGCCCTGCTGCTGATCCTGTCGCTGACCTGGGCGGCGGTGCGCCTCACCTCCGCCATCGGCGATGTGATCGTGCAGCTCAACCCCGTGCTGGAGAACGAATGGAAGCGGGCCCGCAAGGTGGAAACCCAGACCCGCTTTCTGGTCCGGGGCCTCAACATCATCATCGTGATCATGGGTTTCGGCATTGCCCTGATGACCTTCGAGCCGGTGCAGAAACTGGGCGCCAGCCTGCTCGCCTCGGCCGGCATCGGCGGCATCATCCTGGGCTTCGCCGCCCGGCCGGTGCTGGGCAACCTGCTGGCGGGCATGCAGATTGCCCTTACCCAGCCCTTTCGCATCGACGACGTGCTCAACGTGGAGGGCGAATGGTGCTGGGTGGAAGAGGTCACCGCCACCTACGTGGTGCTGCGGGTGTGGGACCTGCGCCGGCTGGTGGTGCCGCTGCAGTGGTTCATCGAGAACCCCTTCCAGAACTGGTCCCGCAACACCGCCGACCTGCTGGGCACGGTCTTCCTGTGGGTGGACTACACCATGCCCATTGCCCCGCTGCGGGAGGAATTCGGCCGGCTGCTGCGGGAGTCCAAACTCTGGGACCGCAAGACCGAAACGGTACAGGTGACCGAGGTGGGCGAGCAGGGCCTGCAGGTGCGTTTCCTCATGGGCGCGCCGGATTCCAGCAAGACCTGGGACCTGCGCTGCGCGGTGCGGGAGGGCCTGGTGACCTTCATGCAGGCCAATTATCCGGAGCACCTGCCGCGCATGCGGGCGCAGCTGATGGACGAGCAGGCCGGCGAGAGCGGCCAGGCGGGTCGCGCCGGTGTTGGCCGGGGCAGTTCGCGCCAAAAGGGCGCACGGCGTTTGCCAGATACCGGCCGCAGCTGACATGCTTAAGAGCTGACGAAGATTGAGGTAGCCGGCGCCCCAGTGCTGTTGTCGCGCCGACGAACCGAGCAACTTCCGGAGCCGGATTGCCATGACTGCTGAGACTACCACTGCCGATCTTGAACGCCTGACCGCGGCCTTTGACCGGGTGCTGGCCGAATACGACAAGCTGGGTTACGGCGACCCCGACCGCCTGCCACCACTGATGTCGCCGGGTTCTCCCCAGATGACCCTGTCCCAGGTGCTGGCCTCCGCCAAGGCGCTGATGAAACTGCCCGGCGGCCTGGACCGGGTCTACGACCGGGTGGACCGGATCGAGCACGCCGGTGTTTTCGCCGACACCGACTGGGCCAAGCCCGACATCCTGCAGCCGGACCTGGCGGTGCGCTCCCTGCGTCAGGGCACCTTCACCGTCACCATGATCGAGGCTCTGAGCGAGATCCGGCTGCTGGCGGTGGCTGCCGGCGACTACTTCCATCCCGGCATGTCGTCGGAGCAGGCCCGCCGCTTCCTGACCCAGGTCATGGCCCTGAACCTGGACCTGCTCTCCGGCACCCTCAGCGAGGCCGACCGGGAGCGGCCCCAGGACATGGGTATGATCGTGCAGGCGCTCTACGTCTACCTGCTGGACCGCCTGGGTTATGAGAGCATCCTCGACAGCCTGGTGGCCGAGGTCTGGCGCCAGCTGGCCCAGCGCCCGGTGCAGACCGACAGCATCAAGAGCATGATCGGCCAGATCGCCAAGGTGCTGCTGGACCCCACCATCGAGACCGGCCCCATGGAGCACGCCCGCACCCTGGTGAGCGCGGTGTTCGGGCCCACCAGCGGCTGCCAGGAGGACCCCGGCCTGGACGTCTACGAGACCCGCCTGGCGGCCATGAGCCGCACCGAGCTGGAAACCGAGGCCAGCGCTTTCGCCGCCGCCATGCACCATACCGGCCTGGTGTCGCCCTACCACCCGGTGTTCCTGCGCCACCTGCGGGGCCGCCACGACGACCTGATCGCCGCCGCCCTGGGCCTGAGCACCACCGGGCTGGACGTGCTGCAGTGCTACCCCGAACTGATCCACAAGCTGATCGACGAGGCGGTATTCCCGGAAACCCCGCGAGCGGTCTATGGCCTGGCCATGATGCTGGAGCGCGGCACCCTGTTCACCCCCACCCTGGCGGCGGGGCTTTGGCGCCAGGTTGCGATTACCCTGTCGGCGGAGGCCAGCGAGAAGCTCACCAGTGTGTTCGGTGACGCCCGGCCGCCCCGGGTATTCCTGCTGGCCGGCGTGATCACCCTGCTGGGGCTGCCGCTGGGCGTGGGCCAGGGCAACAACCCCACCTGCCAGTCGGTGATCGGGCTGTCCATGTGGGCGATGAACGACACCGCCTACCTGCTGCAGCTGCTGACCTGGGCCGCCCGGGACGATGAGGTGCTGATGCGGTTCGAGGGCCAGCAGATCTCCTCCAAGGGCCTGGAGGCGGGCCTGGCCAAGATACCTCCCATCGACGTGGACCCGGTGTCGCTGATCCTGGTGCCCCACCTGGACCGCATCTACATCGAGATGGGCCGGCTCTGCGGCGTTCGCGATGACGACCTCCACCGCTGGATCGACCCGGAGTTCTACGGCTGGTGGGTGGGCCACGGCTTCCGAGTGGTGGCCAATATCCAGACCGGCGACGTGGAGGACTACGAGGGCTTCGTGCGCCACTTCTACGCCTGCTACCACCCCTACTTCAACGGCGGCATGCCGATGATCCACCCCCAGCCGGCGGGCATCGCCGTCACCGACAGCGCCGCCCGCTTCGTGGGCCGCCACGCCATCGCCATCCGCCGGGTCGCGCTGGACCCGGCCGGCGAGATGCGGGTGTACTTCTACAACCCCAACAACGACAGCGGCCAGGACTGGGGCCAGGGCATCTGCTGCGCCATCCAGGGCTCCGGAGAGCGCTTCGGCGAGGCCTCGCTGCCGTTCGCCGAATTCGCCTCGCGGCTCTACGTGTTCCACTACGACACCCTGGAGATGGGTGACCAGAGCGCCGTGCCGGCCCAGGACGTTGAACGGGTGGTGGAGCTGGGGCGCACCAGCTGGGCGGCGGGGCGCTCGTGAGCAAGGACGTGATCCTGGACACCAACGTACTGGTGGCCGCCAGCTTCAACAAGCACAGCGCCTCCGCCCGCATCCTCAACCGGGTGCGCCAGGGCCGGCTGCGCATGGTGTGGAATCGCCAGACCCGGGGTGAGATCGAGCACATCCTGGGCAAGATCCCCGGCCTGTCGCCGAAGGACAGCCGCGCCCTGTTCCGCACCAGCGGCCGCTTCCGCAAGCGCACCCACCCCGGCCGCTTCGGCTACGTACCCGACCCCGCCGACCGCAAGTTCGCCGCCCTGGCGGACGCCAGCGGCGCCACCCTGATCAGCAACGACGACGACCTGCTGCGGGGCCGCAAGAAGGCCCGCGCCACCATCGTGACGCCGGACGAGTTCCTCAAGCGGGAAAGTGCGTCATAGCCGGTTCAGCGGAATCTTGAGGTAACGCACCCCGTTATCCTCCGGCGGCGGCATCTGGCCGGCCCGCACGTTGACCTGTACCGACGGCAGGATCAGCCGCGGCATCTCCAGGGTGGCATCGCGGGCTTCCCGCATCTGCACGAACTCGGCCTCGCTGATGCCCTCACGGACATGGATGTTGTGGCGCTTCTGCTGCGCCACGGTGGTCTCGCAGGCATGCTCACGCCGGTCGCCGGGGTAGTCGTGACAGACAAACATCCGGGTCTCCTCCGGCAGCGCCAGTAGTTTGCGGATGGAGCGGTACAGCCTGCCGGCGTCGCCGCCGGGGAAGTCACAGCGCGCGGT
>NZ_JAWVZL010000031.1:0-34042 GCF_033722195.1 Marinobacter sp. | reverse complement strand
GTCGTGTTAACGAGTCGCGGTGAATTTGCTGCCCAATGAACACTACGCACATAAAAGCACTTGAGTTTATCGTCGTGTGCGATGTGGGAATCTGCTTAGCCCTTAACGGCTTCGGAAAAGGTCTCCGGGTGGTCTAGAATGGCGCAAAATTTCCTATGTTCCTGAGCTCCGCCGGCCTGTTTTTTTTGCATGAGCTGGTGCGGGAGTACGATCAGGGGTAGTAAAGCCAGCACTTTCGTACCATGTCCCAAGCCCCGCATTCAGGCCACAATAAAGCACAATCTGGCGTCGGGATTTCCATGAAGATACTCATTGCAGACGACCATTCGGTGGTGCGGCAGGGCTATGCCAGTCTACTGCACGCCAAGTTTTCTCCCTGTGACATTATTGAGGCGGACTCCGGTGAGGGGGCCTGTGCGCTCTATGCTTCGGAGCGGCCGGACCTGGCGATCCTGGACATCGGGCTGCCGGGGATCAGCGGTATCGAGGCGGCCCAGCGCATTCTGCAGGGGGATCCGGAGGCGCGGATTCTGTTTTTCTCCATGTACGACGAGTCCCAGGTGGTCAAGCAGGCGCTGGCCGCCGGTGGGCTGGGGTACATCACCAAGTCCGGGCCGCCCAAGACCCTGGTCGAGGCGGTGGCCAAGGTGGCCCGGGGTGAGCCTTTCATCGAGTACGATCTGGTGATGCGGGTGGGCCTGAACCAGGCCGGCTCGGTGGACGAGCGACTCAAATCCCTGACCCAGAAAGAGTTCGAGGTGTTCGTGATGCTGGCCCGGGGTGAGGGGCCGGAGGAGATCGGCCAGAGCCTGGATATCGGCAGTAAGACGGTCTCCAACTACGTTGCGTCCATCAAGTCCAAACTGCAGGTGTCGTCCATCGGCCGGCTGGTGCACCTGGCCATCGACGCCGGCGTCATCCAGGTCTGGTCCGACCGGCCCAGGGAAGACAGCAGCCGATGACCGCGGTGGTCCGCCTCAATCTGGTGGTGGCGCTGCTGTTCCTCCTGGCGCTTGGCGTAACCACCTACTTTACCCTGCAGCAGGCGGCCCGGGACATCGAGCGGGAGGTGACCGTCGCCATCGATGACACCTACGAACTGATGGCCGCGGCCGCCGGCGAGCCGGATCTGGTGGCCACTCTGCTGCAGCGGGACATCCGCCATGTGGACCTGGAAGTCATAGAGGACGTGGAGCAGTTGCCCTTCAGCCTGATGATGGGCCGCATCCCGGAGCCCGGGGATGTGCCGCTCTGGTTCTATCGCCTGGTGCCGGGCCTTGACCGGCTCGCCAGCAGCCAGTACGTGCGCTATCTGGAGGACGGCCGCGCCTTGCGGGTGCGGGCGGATGTCAGTGATGAACTGGAGGAGGTGTGGGAGAGCTTTCTCAGCAGTGTCACGCTGTTTGTGGGCGCGGCGGTGCTGTCGCTGCTGGCCATCACCCTGGGGGTGAGGCAGGGCACACGACCCATTGCCCGTTTCCTCTGGGCCCTGGATTCAATCGGCAAGGGCCACTACCAGGCCCGGCTGGGAGACTACTCCATTCGCGAGCTCAATCAGCTCTCTGCCCACTTCAACCGGATGGCCGCCACCCTGGAGGCGGTGGAGGTGGACAACCGGCGCCTGACCCGGACCCTGCTGGAAGTGCAGGAGGCCGAAAGGGCGCACCTGGCCCGTGAGCTACATGACGATCTGGGCCAGTACCTGACCGGCATGCAGGCCCAGGCCTACCTGATCAGCGAATCCCCGCAACTGCCGGCGCCGGTGTCCCGGGTGGCGAACGAGATCGCGGCCAACTGCGAGGCCATGCACAAGGGTTTTCGCAGGCTGATCCGGGATCTGCATCCGGTGGTGCTCAAGCAATTGGGTCTGACCTCGGCGCTGCAGGACCTGGCGGAAAACTGGAGCCGGGCCACCGGCATCCAGGTGGTGGCGGAGCTGGACGCCGGCCTGCCGGAGCTGTCCGAGGAAGCCAGCACCCACGTCTACCGCATTCTTCAGGAAGCGCTGAACAATGTCGCCCGGCATGCCGGTGCCAACCGGGTGACGATCCGGCTGGAGCGGGAAGGCGAGGGGTTCAGCCTGGCCATCTGCGATAACGGCGGCGGCCTGCAGGAAAGCCAGCCCGGCGGCCTGGGCATCCGCTCGATGCGGGAGCGGGCCCGTTTTGTGGATGGCGAGCTGACGCTGTCACCGGGCCCGGATGGCGGCTGTTGCGTCACCCTGAGCGTGCCCGGCGCCAAAACCGCACGGTGACCCGGATATGGTCCCTGCTTTCCTGATGCCGTGAGCCTTTCCCCGCAAGCATTGGATGTGCCTGAAAGTCGAGGTATTCTTGCGGATCAGCAGGGACGGGAGAGACCATGGCCGCAGGCCAATCCAGTGCAACAGCCGGCGCCAGCAGCGCCAGATCGACGCCACCGCCCACCGGTTTGCAGGTGATTCACGCCAACCGGCTGGAGGATCTCCGGGCCCTGACGGTGGAGGTGGTGCGCCGCTTTCCCCTGGCGCCGCTAGAGCGGGAAGTATTCCTGGTGCACTCCAACGGCATTGCCCAATGGCTCAAGCTGGCCCTGGCCCGTGACGACGACGATCCGGAGCTGGCGGGCCTGGGCATCGCCGCCGGTATGTCCTTCCTGCTGCCGTCCCGCTTTCTCTGGCAGGTCTATCGCGATGCCCTGGGCGAATCCGCGGTGGCGCGCCAGTCCCCCTACGACAAGGAACGCCTGACCTGGCGCCTGATGCGGCTGCTGCCGGAAATCTGCCATGAGTCGGTGTTTGCGCCACTGGAACGGTTCCTGGCCGGTGAACAGGCGGACCGGAGGCTTTACCAGCTGGCCGAGCGCGTTGCCGACCTGTTCGACCAGTACCAGGTCTACCGGGCCGACTGGCTGGACGACTGGCGCCAGGGCCGTGACGTCATCACGGTGCGGGGTCAGGCTGCCCAGGCGATCCCCGAGGCCCAGCGCTGGCAGCCGGAACTCTGGCGTCGGCTGGAGCAGGACATCGGCGCCGGTCCCGACCAGGCCAGCCGCGCCGCCATCCACACCCGCTTCATGGCCCAGACCGGGGAGCTGAGCGCCGCCAACCGGCCCGCCGCCTTGCCGCGCCGGGTGATCGTGTTTGGCGTGTCCTCCCTGCCGCAGCAGACCCTGGAGGTGCTGAGCCGGCTGGGCCAGTGCGCCCAGGTACTGCTCTGCGTTCACAACCCCTGCCAGTTCTACTGGGCGGACATCGTCGAAGACCGCGAACTGCTGCGGGCAGTCAACCGCCGCGGCAGGGTCCGTGACGGCATGCCCGCCAGCCTGGACGACGGCAACCTGCACCTGCACGCCCAGCCGTTGCTGGCGGCCTGGGGCAAGCAGGGCCGGGATTACATCCGGCTGCTGGACCACTACGACGACCAGACCATCTACCGGCACTGGTTCGACCGCATCGACCTGTTCGAATCGCCCCGCCCGGCGCAGGGCCCGGCCACGCTGCTGCAAAGCCTGCAGGACGACATCCTGTCGTTGCGGCCGGTGGCGGACGCCTGTGTACCCCAGGGCCCGGAGGCGGACGACGACTCCCTGGTGTTCCACACCGCCCACAGCCCCCAGCGGGAGGTGGAGATCCTCCACGACCAGCTGCTGGCGGCCTTCAGTGCCGACCCGGAGCTGACCCCGCAGGACGTTATCGTCATGGTGCCGGATATCAACAGCTACGCGCCCCACATCCAGGCGGTGTTCGGCCAGATCGACGCCGACGATGAGCGCTACATTCCCTTCACCATCTCCGACCAGGGCCAGCGTCATCGCGTACCGGTGCTGGTGGCGCTAGAGAAACTGCTGGCGCTGCCGGAATCCCGGCTGGCGGTCAGTGACCTGTTGGACCTGCTGGAGGTGCCGGCGGTGCGGGCCCGGTTCGGCCTGACGGCGGCGGATCTGCCCCAGCTTCACGACTGGATTCAGGGTGCCAACATCCGCTGGGGGCTCAATGCCGAGCAGCGCCAGGCCCTGGACCTGCCGGACGGGCTGAGCCAGAACACCTGGTGGTTCGGCATCCGGCGCATGCTGCTGGGCTACGCCCTGGGGGATGCCGGACCCTGGCGGGACATCGAGCCCTACGACGAGGTGGGCGGTCTGGAAAGCCGCCTGGCGGGCCAGCTGGAGGCGGTGGTGCGGCAACTGGAGGTCTACTGGCGCCAGCTCTCGGAACGCCGCGTGCCGGCGGAATGGGCACGGATGCTGAGCGAGCTGCGGGCGGATTTCTTCGCCGACCTGGAGGACGACGGCAGCCTGGTGTTCAGCCGCCTGGAGCAGGTGGTGGCGGACTGGCTGCTGGCCTGTGAGGATGCCGGCCTGGCGGACACCACCCTGCCGCTGGCGGTGGTGCGGGAAGTCTGGCTCGAGGGCCTGGAGCAGGGCGGTCTGAGCCAGCGCTTCCTGGCGGGTAAGGTCAACTTCGCCACCCTGATGCCGATGCGGGCCATCCCGTTCCAGCGCATCTGTCTGCTGGGGATGAACGACGGTGACTACCCCCGCAGCCAGCCGCCGATGGATTTCGACCTGATGGCCGGCGATTACCGGCCAGGTGACCGCTCCCGCCGGGAGGACGACCGCTACCTCTTCCTGGAGGCATTGTTGTCCGCCAGAAAACAGCATTATATCAGCTGGGTAGGGCGCAATATTAATGACAATTCTGAGCGCCCGCCGTCGGTGCTGGTGGCCCAGTTGCAGGATCACCTGAACGCAATCCGGCCCACTGTTGGCGATGGCCCCGCCATTGCCGAGCGCCTGACCCTGGAGCACCCGCTGCAGCCGTTCAGCCGGGCCTATTTTGATGGCGACGGCCATGACGGGCTGTTCACCTACGCCCGGGAGTGGCGTCAGACCCTCGATGGGGAAACCTCCGACGCCAGCGATGCCCTGGCCGAGCTGCCCGAGGACTTTCTGCGGGAGCCCCTGGCGCTGGCGGATCTCGCCCGCTTGTTGAAGCGTCCGGTGGAGATCTTCCTGCAGCAGCGTCTGGGCGTCCGATTCGACGAGCTGGGCATGACCAGCGAGGACGACGAGCCCTTTGTGCTGGATGGCCTGGGCCACTGGGCCCTCACCGATGAACTGGTGCAGCAGGTGGTGGCGCGGACCGAGCCCGAGGCGGACCTGGATAGCCACCTGCGGGCCCATACCGCCCGCCAGGCCCGCCGGGGTGACCTGGCCCAGGGCGGGCTGGGTGAACTGCAACGGCTGCGCCTGACCCAGGACCTGGACACCCTGGCCGGGCGTTACCACGCCCATTGCCAGCAATTCGGGGAGCTGCTGGACCTGCAGCGGCTGAGCCTTGAGCTGGAGCAGGGGCCCCACCGCGTGATGCTGGAGGACTGGCTGGCAGGCTTGCGCCGTTCCAGCGATGGGGCTCTGGCCCGGATCGAGCTGATCAGCAGCAACCTCACCACCTCCGGCAACCGCTACAACTGGCCCCACTGCCTGGCCCCCTGGGTCCAGCACCTGGCGGCCAACAGCCTCGGCCATGGGCCGATGACCAGCTTCCTGCTGAGCAAGGCCGGCGATGTGACCCTGCGCCCGGTACCGCCGGAGGAGGCCCGAACCCTGCTGCAGGAACTAATGAGTGCCTGGTTGGAGGCCCTGGCGCAGCCGCTGCCGCTGGCCCCGAAAACCGCCTTCGCCTGGCTGTCCTGGGCCGAAGCGGGGGAGCCGGATAAGGCCTTGCGGGATGCACGGTCAGCCTACGAGGGGGGCTATGAGATAACCGGTGAGCGGGATCAGTCCCCGGCCCTGGGCCGAGCCTTCGCCGATTTTGACAGCCTCTGGGCCGACGGTGGCTTGAAGCAATGGGCGGAGCGCCTTTACCTGCCGTTGTGGCGCAACGTCAAGCAGGTGGAGCCGGAGGAGGGTGGCGATGACTGAACATGGCCACCGCGCCAATGAACTGGACCCACTGACCTTTCCCCTGCATGGCAGCCGCCTGATCGAGGCCAGTGCCGGCACCGGCAAGACGTTTACCATCGCGCTGCTCTATGTGCGCCTGGTGCTGGCTCACGGCGAGGTGGCCGAGGCCGGGCGCCGGCTGACGCCCCGGGAGATTCTGGTGGTGACCTTCACCGAAGCGGCCACCAAGGAGCTGCGGGACCGCATCCGCAAACGCCTGACCGAGGCGGCGGGAGTCTTCCTGGCGGACCCGCCCCATGTGACGGATACGGCAGCGGCGGAAGGGCCGTTGGAGGCCCTGCGGGCGAGCTACCCACCGGAGCAGTGGCGAAGCTGCGCCCGCTGGCTGCAGCTGGCCGCCGAATCCATGGACGAGGCTGCGGTGCACACCATCCATGGCTGGTGCAACCGGATGCTAAAGGAGCATGCCTTCGACAGCGGCGGCCTCTTCAACCAGGCGCTGGAGACCGACCAGAGCGAGCTGATGGCCCAGGTGGTGCGGGATTACTGGCGTACCTACGTTACCAGGCTGGATGCCGATACCGCCGCGGAATACCTGGCGGCCATCGGCTCTCCGGAAGACCTGCAGAAATCTGTTCGGGAGCTTATGGCGCTGCAGGCGCCACTGCCGGCCTCAGCCACGCCACCGGAGGCCCTGTTATCAGAGGTGGTCGCTGAGCGCCGGGCCCTGTTCGATGCCCTGCGCCGGCACCTGCCAAACCAGGTCGGGGATTTCATGGCGGTGTTCGAACAGGCCCGGGCGCAGAAGGCGGTGAACGGCCAGAAACTCAAGGCGCCGAACCTTCAAGGCTGGCTGGATAAGCTGCTGGAGTGGGCCGGGAGCGAGGGCCTGCATTACCCCGAGCTGACAGACGCCGCCTGGAATCGCCTGTCACCGGAGGGCCTCGAGGAAGCCTGGAAGACATCACCGGCTCCCACCGACCACGGTCTGATCCGGTCCCTTCAGCTGCTGGCGCAGGACCGTGACAAGGCAGTGCCGCCGGAACTTCTGAAGCTGCACGCCTGCCACTGGATCTCGGCCCGCCTGGAGCGGGAGAAGCAGCAAAGAGGCGAGCTGGGCTTTGACGACTTGCTGACCCGCCTCGACCGGGCCCTGCAACAGGACGACAGCGGCCGGCTGGCCGCCACCATTCGCCAGCAGTTTCCGGTGGCGATGGTGGACGAGTTCCAGGACACCGACCCGGTGCAGTACCGCATATTCGATGCGGTCTACGACGTGGCCGCCAGCCACCGGCACCTGGGCTTCTTAATGATCGGCGACCCCAAGCAGGCCATCTATCGCTTCCGCGGGGCCGACATCCACACCTACCTGGCGGCGCGGCGGGCCACCGAGGGCCGTCACGTCACCTTGCCCCGCAACTACCGTTCCTCCAGCGCGCAGGTGGACGCCAGCAACCGGGTGTTTGCCTACGCCGAGGCCGAGAAGCCGGGCGGCGCCTTCGGCTTTGCCGAGGCGGGAAAGGGCAATCCGCTGCCCTTCACACCGGTGAGCGCCAAGGGCCGCGGTGACCGGTTCATCGTCGAGGGCCGCGAGCCGGCCGCCATGACCCTGTGGCACCGCGCTGGCAAGGCCAACAAGGACGAGGTCAACCAGGCCCTGGCGGAAGCCTGCGCCACCGAAGTGACCCGGCTGCTGAACCTGGGGCTGGCCGGCCAGGCCGGCTTCATGGAAGGCGGCGTGTTGCGGCCGCTGCAGGCCGCGGATGTGGCCATACTGGTGAACAAGGGCGCCGAGGCCCGCCTGGTGCGCTCGGCCCTGAGTGCCCGGGGCGTCAGGAGCGTCTACCTGTCCGACCGCTCCTCGGTGCTGGACACGCCGCAAGCCGTGGACGTGCGGCACTGGCTGCAGGCCTGTGCCGAGCCCGAGCGGGACCGCCTGGTGCGGGCAGCTCTGGCGACCGCCACGCTGGATCTGGGCTGGGCCCGGCTGGACGGACTTCGCTGGAACGAGCTGGCCTGGGAGGCGGAGATCGAGCATTTCCGGCGCCTGCATGAAATCTGGCAGCGCCAGGGTGTGCTGGCCATGATCCGCCGGTTGCTGAGCGACTTCCAGGTGCCGGCGCGCCTGCTGGCCACTGACGAGGGCGAACGGGCGCTGACGGATATCCTGCATGTGGCGGAACTGCTGCAGCAGGAGAGCCAGCAGGTGGACGGCGAACAGGCCCTGATCCGGCGCCTGGCGGAGATGATTGACCAGGCCGGCGGGCAGTCGGAAGCCCTGCAGGTGCGCCTGGAGAGCGATGCCGATCTGGTGCAGGTGGTGACGGTGCATAAGTCCAAGGGCCTGGAGTATCCATTGGTGTTCCTGCCCTTCGCCACCAGTTGCCGGCCCCTGACCCGCAAGGACCAGCCTCTGGTCTGGCACGACAGCGACGGCCGGGCGCAGCTGAGCTTCAATATCGATGAAAGCACGCTGGCCCTGGCGGACCGCGAGCGCCTCGGGGAGGACATCCGCAAGCTGTACGTGGCCCTGACCCGGGCCCGCTACGCCACCTGGGTGGGCGCGGCGGAGCTCAAGGGCGAGGAGCGCCAGAGCGGCCTGGGTTATCTTTTGGGCCTGGACCGGGAACGGGAGCTGGGGGAGGGCCTGGCGGCGCTGGCGGAAGGCCGGTCCGAGATGCTGCTGCAGCCGCTGCCCGAACCTGCCAACGAGCGCTACCAGCCGCCGCCTTCGCCACCACTGGCGCCGGCCCGGGAGCCGGAGCGCATCGCCCGTACCCAGTGGTGGATCGCCAGTTATTCGGCGATCCGCTACCACCAGCCGGAAGCGGAGCCGGCGGTAACCGCGGGCGAGCCCGAAACGCCGGCGGCGGAACGCCTGCGGGAAGAGGCCGAGCCTGCCGCGGCCCCGAGCCGTCCCCAGCGCCGGCCGGACCCGGACGAACGCCGCATCCACGGCTTCTTTCGCGGGGCCGAGCCTGGCACTTTCCTGCACAGCCTGCTGGAGTGGTGCGCGGAGCCTGCGTTCAACACCCTTGACCAGCGCCGCCAGGAACTGTCCCAGATGGTGGCCCAGCGCTGTGCCGCCCGCGGCTGGGATCACTGGGCCGGGCCGCTCACCCACTGGCTCAGCGACCTGGTGGCCACACCCCTGCCACTGCCGCCGCAGCCGGACGGCAGCGCCGTCAAAGTGGCCTTGCAGGCTCTCGCCCAGGCGGTGCCGGAACTGGAATTCTGGTTCGCCAGTGACCAGGTGGATACCCAGGCCCTGGACCGGATCGTCAGGGCTTACACACTGGTGGGTATGCCGGCGGCCCAGGCCCGCCCGGCGGCGGACCCGATGAATCTGAACGGCATGCTGAAGGGCTTTATCGACCTGGTGTTCGAACACGAGGGCCGCTATTACGTGGCGGACTACAAGTCCAATTTCATTGGCCCAGACGATGCCGCCTACACCCCGGAGGCCATGGCGGAGGTGGTGGCCCACAAGCGCTACGACCTGCAGTACGCGCTTTACCTGCTGGCCCTGCACCGGCTGCTGCGCACACGGCTGCCGGACTACGACTACGACCGCCACATCGGCGGCGCGGTGTATCTGTTCCTGCGGGGCAACGGTGCCGCCAGTGCCGGTGTTCACTGTGACCGGCCGGACCGGGCCATGATCGAGGCCCTGGACAGGCTGTTCCGGGGCCAGTCTGACCGCATGGCAGGGGAGACCGGAGCATGACCGAACCCATGGAGCCGGGTCAGCTGGGTCTGCCGTTCGACGAGCCAGACGCGCCCGTGCCGGCGCAAACAATCGCAACCAGCGACCATGTGGTCGCCATCATCGAGCGCTGGGTGGCTCTGGGCTGGGTGCGGGCGCTGGATGCGGCGCTGGTGCGCTTCCTGGGGCAGGAGGCGGAAGCTGCCGGGCAGCCGGCGGACCCGCTGCTGCTGATGGCGGTGGCACTGGCCTCCCACCAGCTGGGCCGGGGCCATGTCTGTCTGGACATTAACCAGATGGCCCGGGCGGGCTTTGATGAGGCCCTGTCGCTGCCGCCGGAAGACGAGACCTCGCCGGAGCGGGGCCTGCTGCCCTCGGAACTGCTCAGGGGCACCGATGCCGAGCGCTGGCGCCGGGCCCTGGACCATCCCCTACTGGTGGCCAGCGCCGACCATGAAGGCGAGACCGAAACCGTCGCGCCGGTGGTGCGGGATGGCCTGCGGCTCTACCTGCACCGCTACTGGCGCTACGAGCGTGCCATTGCCGAACAGATCCGACAGCGGCTGCGGCCCCTGCCGGCGCTGGAGGATGCCGGAGCGGCCCCGGCCCGGGCGCTTGGCCAGGCTCTTGGAGCGCTCTTTCCCGCTCGGGGTGAGGCCACCGACGGGCAGACGGACTGGCAAAAAGTCGCTTGCGCCAACGCTGCCCGCCATGGCTTTGGCATCATCACCGGCGGCCCCGGCACCGGCAAGACCACCACCGTCGTCAAGCTGCTGGCGGCCTTGCAGGCGGTAGCACTGAACCCCGGATTGGATGGGGCGGGCAGCGGCCGGGCCCTGCGGATCCGGCTGGCGGCGCCCACCGGCAAGGCCGCGGCCAGGCTCAATGAGTCCATCGCCGGCGCGGTGGCCAGCCTGGACCTGGACCACCTGCGGGACGGCGAGGCCCTGCGCGCCACCATTCCCCGGGAAGTGACCACTCTGCACCGGCTGCTGCGGTCGGTGCCCGGATCCCGCCGTTTTAGGCATCACCGTCACAACCCGTTGGTGGTGGATACCCTGGTGATCGACGAGGCCTCCATGGTGGACATCGAGATGATGGCCAACGTGCTGGAGGCGCTGCCGCCGGGTGCCCGCCTGATCCTGCTGGGGGACAAGGACCAGCTGGCCTCGGTAGACGCCGGCGCGGTCCTGGGGGAGCTCTGCCAGCGGGCCGGGGAGGGCTTCTATTCTCCCGCCAGCCTGGCCTGGCTGGAGGCCGTCACCGGCGAGCGGCTGGACCGGGCCCTGGTGCGCCCGGAGGCCACCGAGCTAGACCAGGCCATCACGCTGTTGCGCAAGAGCTACCGGTTCGACGAGGCCAGCGGCATCGGTCAGCTGGCCCAGGCCGTCAACCGGGGTGCCAACGGCGCGGCCCTGGCGGGGATTTTCCACGCCGGTTACCCCGACCTGGCCCGGGTCGCGGTGCCGGCCAGGGAGCCGGGCAGGGCAGTGACGCGGCATTGCCTGGCGGGTGGCGCCGATCAGTTCCCCGCCGGCGGCCAGGGTCGGATCGCCGGCGGTGAGCCGATTCCACCACCGGTGGGCTACCGGCACTACCTGACCCTCATGGGCGCTGGTCGGCCCGCGCCGGAGGCGCCGCTGGCGGAATACGACCGGTGGGCCGCCGACGTGCTGGCGGCGCTGCGCCAGTTCCAGCTGCTCTGCGCCCTGCGCCGCGGGCCTTTCGGGGTGGAGGGGCTGAACGGCAGCATTGCCGCCGCGCTCCATCAGGAGGGTCTGATCGATGCGGTGGAAGGCTGGTACCCGGGCCGGCCGGTTCTGGTCACCCGCAACGATTACAGTCTGGGGCTGATGAACGGGGATGTGGGGATCAACCTCCAGCTGCCGGCCTGGCACTGGGAGCGCGGTGAGACCCGGGTCGACCCCGGACGGCTGGTGCAGCGGGTGGCCTTTGCCAGCGGCGATGGTTCCGGCCGCATCCACTGGGTACTGCCATCCCGCCTGCAGGCGGTGGAGACCGTCTACGCCATGACAGTGCACAAGGCCCAGGGCTCGGAATTCAGCCATGCCTGCCTGGTGCTGCCGGACCGGATCAACCCGGTGCTGACCCGGGAGCTGGTGTACACCGGCATCACCCGGGCCCGGCACTGGTTCAGCCTGCTGGTGCCGGACGCCGGCGTGCTGGAACAGGCGGTGGATCGCCGGGTGATCCGCACTTCCGGCCTGGGCCGCAGCCTGGGCATCAAGCCGGCGGAACAACCGCAGAGGGGCTAGTCAGGGCCGGCCTTCCTCGAGGCTCTGCACCAGACGCTCGTTCATGTCGACCCAGTGGTCCAGCCGGTCAGGGTCACCAATGCGGGGCGCCTTGCCCTTGAACCGGCTTTGCCACAGACCCTCGCCGTTGAAACTGTAGACCGGTTCCAGGTCGGTGCGCTGGGAGGCGGGCTGGATGTCGTTGATCAGGTTGTCGAGGATCAGCGGATCGGCGTCGGGGGTGGGGTACCAGGCCAGTACCATGTGGGCCTGGTTGAGCGTGAGAGCCTTGACGTAGGTAATGCGCAACTGCTCGTCCGGCACACCCATTTCGATCAGGGTCAGGTACTTGGCGATGGAGAAGTCCTCGCAGTCGCCGCCGTTGGTGGCCAGCAGTTCCACCGGTGTGGCCCAGTAGTCCTCTTCACCCCAGTGCTTGATGTCGTTGATGAAGCGGGCCCGGTTGAAGAAGGAGTTCACCAGCCGGAGCTGGCGCTCCGGGTCGGCGGCCGCCGCCATGTTCTTGAGCCGCTGCCATTGTTCGAGGCGTTCGCGCGCGGGTTCGCCAAATTCCTCCGCCACGTAATTCAGCAGGCGGCTGCCCAGCTCGATGGCCATCACCAGGGAGGCGGCCAGGGCGAGGCCGAAGAATCCGATGCGAGCGTTGGCAGGCCGGCACCGCTCGGACATGGCGGGTCCTCAGTTGCTGTTCTGCCTCAGGCGCTCCCGAAGCTGGTCAAGACGCTGCCGTATCTCCTCGCGGCGCTGCTCGGTGGCCTCGGTGCCGCCGCCTGTGGCGGGTTGTGATTGGGGAGGCGGCTCGTAGGCCGGCTGGTCCCGGGTGTCATTGGCGGCGATGGACACACCGCTGGCATCATCCAGTTCAGGGAAGTAGAGATTCTCCAGCTTGCCGTCCCGGGCAATGATGACCCGGTTGGGATGCACCGAGCGCAGGGTGGCGTCGCCGGGCAGCTCGTCGCCGATCATGTAGGCCTCGGTCTGGCCCCGGGGGTCCTCCACCAGCGCGCTGGCGGGCTGGTCACCCTCGGCTGCCAGCACCCCCCGCAGGGTCAGCTGCAGGTTGGTTTCCGGCAGGTTCTCGGTGTCCACGGCTTCGGGCTCGGCCTGGGCGCCGGGCTGGCCGAACAGGTTGACCCGGGCCAGGTCGATGTCGGGCGTGGCGGGCTGGGGCTGGCGGGCCTGTTCGGCCCGGGACGCCGGCTCAGGCGCCATCCGCAAGGCGTCACCGTACCAGAGCCGGTAGGCCTGCCAGGTCAGGCTGCCCACCATGGCCAGCGATACCAGGATGGCCGCCATCAGTGGCAGCCTGGCTGTGAAGATCGACATGTTGTTCCCTGAAGCGTCCGACACGGAAGATGACTATCAATGTAACAGGTTTGGGGGGAGTATAGTGGGGCCCGGGGCGAGAATGATAATCCGCCTGCGTGGGCAGAATGTGGCAGGAGCCGCCAACAGGCCAGAAATGCCGGCCAGGCGGTCTTTTTTTTCCGATCCTGTGGTAGCCTCTTGAAACGATTTGGATAATGAGACCGGCCGGTCGTGACCAGACGAGGAAGACCTTGAACCCTGAAGCCGAAATTCCGTCCCGGGAGGCGCCCCTGGGGCGATTGCCGTTCACCTTTGCCAAGCGCAACGGTGTCATCCTGACCCGTGACGACCAGGGCCAGCCGCTGGTGCTGGTGCGTCCCGGCGCGCAGCACACGGCGCTGGCGGAAGCCAATCGCATCAGCGGTGGCCGCGCCCGCTTCGCCACCATCGACCCCGGCGCCTTCGACGAAGCCCTGAACGCGGCCTACCAGAGTGACTCCACCGAGGCCATGCAGATGGTGGAGGGCATCGGTGATGACATGGACCTGGCCTCCCTGGCGGACTCGGTGCCCGAGACCGAGGATCTGCTGGAGCAGGAAGACGACGCCCCCATCATACGCCTGATCAATGCGATCCTCACCGAGGCGGTCAAGACCAATGCCTCCGACGTGCACATCGAGACCTACGAGAAGCGCCTCGTGGTCCGTTTCCGGGTGGACGGTGTGCTGCGGGAAGTGGTCCAGCCCAAGCGCGCCCTGGCGCCGCTGCTGGTGTCCCGCATCAAGGTCATGGCGAAACTGGACATCGCCGAGAAGCGGGTGCCCCAGGATGGCCGTATCTCACTGCGGGTGGCCGGCCGGGAAGTGGATATCCGGGTGTCCACCATGCCGTCCTCCAACGGGGAGCGTATCGTGCTGCGTCTGCTGGACAAACAGGCCGGCCGCATCCGGCTGGAGTCCCTGGGCATGGCCGGCAACGACCTCAAGGTGCTGCGCAAGCTGATCTACCGGCCCTATGGCATCCTGCTGGTGACCGGTCCCACCGGTTCCGGTAAGTCCACCACGCTCTATGCCTCGCTGCAGGAAATCAACGACCGCAGCCGCAATATCCTGACGGTGGAAGACCCCATCGAATACAACCTGCCGGGCATCGGCCAGACCCAGGTCAACCCCAAGGTGGACATGACCTTCGCCCGGGGCCTGCGGGCCATCCTGCGCCAGGACCCGGACGTGGTGATGATCGGTGAGATCCGCGATCTGGAAACCGCCGAGATCGCGGTCCAGGCCAGTCTCACCGGCCACCTGGTGCTCTCCACCCTGCACACCAATACCGCGGTGGGCGCCATCACCCGCCTGATGGACATGGGCATCGAGCCCTTCCTGATCTCGTCCAGCCTGGTGGGCATCGTGGCTCAGCGGCTGGTACGGGTGCTCTGCGAGGACTGCAAGACTCCCTACCGGCCCACCGAGGAGCAGTGTCAGTTCCTGCAGCAGGACCCGGCGAACCCGCCCATCATTTACCGGGCCGGCGGCTGCGACGCCTGCAACCAGTTGGGTTACCGGGGCCGGGTGGGCATCTACGAGGTGGTGCAGGTCAACGAGGAGATCAGCGCGCTGATCCACAAGCGGGCCGGCGAGCTGGAGCTTGAGAAGGCGGCCCGGGCCCATGGCCCGAGCATTCACGCCGACGGTGTGGCGAAAATCCTGGACGGGGTCACCACCATGGAAGAAGTACTCAGAGTGACTCATCGGGGCCAGTAAATGCCGGCATTTGACTACAAGGCCCTGGACCCCCGGGGCAAGCAGAAACAGGGCGTGCTGGAGGCGGACAGTGCCCGCGCCGTGCGCCAGCAGCTGCGTGAACAGGGTCTGGCGCCGCTGGCGGTGGAACCGGCGGTGGAGCGCCGTTCCAAGGCCAGCCCCATGGGCAGCCGCGGCAGTCTGGGGGCGGCGGATCTGGCGCTGGTGACGCGCCAGCTGGCCACCCTGATCCAGTCCGGCATTCCCATCGAACAGGCCCTGTCGGCGGCGGCCCAGCAATCCGACAAACCCCGCATCAAGGGCATGATGATCGCCATCCGGGCCAAGGTCATGGAGGGCTACACCCTGGCGGACAGCCTGGGGGAATTTCCCCGCGCCTTCCCGCGGCTGTACCGCTCCACGGTGGCGGCCGGCGAGCACGCCGGTCACCTGGACCTGGTGCTGAACCGCCTGGCTGACTACACCGAGGCCCGCCAGGAGGCACGGCAGAAAATCCAGCTGGCGGCGATTTACCCCATCATCCTGAGCGTGGTGGCCATCGCCATCGTGGTGTTCCTGCTGACCTATGTGGTGCCCGACATCATCGAGGTGTTTCTCAAGCAGGGCCAGGAGTTGCCGGCGCTGACCAAGGTCATGCTGGCGATGTCGGAATTTCTGGCCAATTACGGTGTCTATCTGTTGCTGGCCATCATCGCAGCCGTGGTGCTGTTCCGGCTGGCGCTGCGCCAACCCGCCAACCGCCTGCGGTTCCACCGGGCGCTGCTGAACATGCCGCTGTTTTCGGGCATGGTGCGGGGCGTCAGCACAGCGCGCTATGCCAGCACCCTCAGTATCCTGACCACCAGTGGTGTGCCGCTGGTGGAAGCCATGCGTATTGCCGGCGAGGTGCTGTCCAACGACTACCTGCGGCAGGAACTCCGGGGTGCCGCGCAGCGTGTCAGCGAGGGCGGCAGTCTGCACCGGTCGCTGGACCAGACCGGCTACTTTCCCCCCATGATGCTGCACATGATTGCCAGTGGTGAGGCCAGTGGCGAGCTGGACAGCATGCTGGAGCGGACGGCGCGGATGCAGGAGAACACCCTGCAGGCCAAGATCGCCGCCATCGTGGGCCTGTTCGAGCCGATGATGCTGCTGGTGATGGGAGTGGTGGTACTGATTATCGTGCTGGCGATCATGCTGCCCATCCTCAACATGAGTAACCTGGTGGGTTAGGCCGGGCCAGCGCAACCAAGCAATCAACGATGCAACAAGAGAGTCAGAGCATGATGAAACAGGAAACCCGCCAGCGCGGTTTTACGCTGATCGAGATCATGGTGGTCATGGTCATCCTGGGCCTGCTGGTGGCGATCGTGGCGCCGAATATCATGGGCCGCAGCGATCAGGCCAAGGTCACCGTGGCCAAGACCCAGATGAAGAACATCGCCAACGCCCTAGACCTGTACCGGCTCGACAACGGTCACTACCCCTCCACCCAGCAGGGGCTCGAGGCGCTGGTTTCCAAGCCTAGCGGCAGCCCCGAGCCCCGCAACTGGAATCCGGAAGGCTACCTGAAGTCGGTGCCCGAGGACCCCTGGGGCTCCGAGTACCAGTACATCAGCCCCGGTGCCGAGAAGCCCTATAACCTCTACTCCTACGGTGCCGATGGCCGTGAGGGCGGGGAAGGCGATGCCGCCGACATCAGTGTGTGGGATATCGAAGGCTAAACCCCATGCCCCGCAAGCCACAGACACAGCGCGGCCGCGGCTTCACCATGATCGAGATCCTGGTGGTCCTGATCGTGGTGGGTCTGCTGGCGGCACTGGCGGTGGCCAATCTGGGGGGCAGCGCGCAGCAGCGTGAACTGGAGAACACCGCGCGGGAACTCTTCCTGCTGATGCAGACCGCCTCTGAGCAGGCCGTGCTCAACAACCAGGAGCTGGGCATGGTGCTGGAGGACGACAGCTACCGCTTCCTGGTGTACGACGAGCTGGAGCGGGAGTGGGTCGGCCAAGCCGAACGCCTGTTCCAGCCGCGCCAGCTGCCGGAAACCCTTGTGGTCACGCCCATCATCGAGACCAACCTGCCCACCCTGGCAGGCCGGGAAGAGGGCCTGCGCCCGGACCTGGTGTTCTTCTCCAGCGGCGAGGTGACCCCCTTCGAGCTGGAACTCAGCCTGTCGGACACCGCCGATGCCCGATATCGGATCCAGTCCGACGGTTTCGACGGTGTCACCTGGCTCAAACCCGGTGAAGAACCGGACGGGGCCAACCCATGAACCGGCGTCAGCAGGGTTTTACCCTGATCGAGGTAATGGTGGCGCTGCTGGTTTTCGGCCTCATCGCCACCGCCGCCTCGGAAGTGGGCAGCCAGTACATCAATACCTACGAGCGGGTGCGGGACAAGACCCTGGCCACCTGGATCGCGGAGAACCGGATGGCGGAGCTGCGCCTGGCGGAGGCTTTCCCCGGCATCGACGAGACCACCCGGGAGCTGGAATACGGCACCTATCGCTGGCAGGTGACCACCGAGATCAAGGCTACCGAAGAGGCCAGCATCCGCCGGGTGGATATCCACGTGGGCCGGTTTGCCGGTGAGGGCGCGGAGGATCCGCCGCCGCTGCATACCCTGTCCGGTTTTATCGGGGAGCAGGGTCGATGACTGTCCGGCGCCAACGGGGCTTTACCCTGATGGAAGTGCTGATCGCGGTCACCATCACCGCGGTGATCGGCCTTGGCGTCTGGCAGGTGATCTCGGGCGTGGTGCTGTCCCGGGACCGGGTGAACGAGGTGGCGGATGAATTCGACCAGGTCCAGCGCGCCTTCCTTTTGCTGGAGCGGGATCTGCACCAGATCGTCAACCGCCCCATCCGCAATATCTACGGGGATTTCGAACCCGCCCTCAGCAGTCGCGATGAAGCCTTCGAGCTGGTGCTGACCCGCCAGGGCTGGCGCAATCCGCTGGGCCACAAGCGCAGCGAACTGCAGCGCAGTGCCTACGAGCTGGTGGGGGAGGAGCTGCACCGGCGCTATTGGGTCCGGGTGGACCGGGGGCAGGAGGAGAGCAGCCGCGACCAGAGGGTGCTGTCGGAGGTGACTGAGCTGCAGATCCGCTTCATGGACCGGGACCGCAACTGGCAGGACGACTGGCCGCCGGACAACGCGACCGCGCCGCCGGCGGGCAGCGACCAGAGTCCGCAGCTGCCCATGCCGCTGGCCATCGAGGTCACCCTGAGCCATCGCCGCTTCGGCGACCTAGCCCGTATATTCACCCTGCCGGACTTCGAATCCGACGCCGCCCAGGGCGATCTGCTGCAGGCGGCCGAGCCACCGCCGCAGGATGACCAGGAGCAGTTGCAGGAGCCGCCGCAGGAACAACCGCAGGCGCAGGAGCCACCCGCCGAACAGACCGGGGTACCGACGCAATGAGGCCGGCAAGCCGTCGTCAATCGCAGCAAGGTGTTGCCCTGGTGATGGTGCTGCTGGCCATGGCGCTGGTGGTGATGCTGGCCGCCGGCATGACCAAGAACCAGAGCGTGCGCATCTACAAGGCCGGCCACTATCTGGCCCAGAGCCAGGGTTACAGTATCGCCCTGGGGGCAGAGGCCTTCGCCAAGCAGATCCTGTTCCGGGATTACGAGGCCGACAAGCAGGACAACACTCTGGTCGACAGCCCCGATGAAGCCTGGGCCCGGTACTCGGCGGTGCTGCCGCTGGACAACGGCGTGGTGGAGGTTCAGATCGACGATCTCAGTGGGCGCATCAACCTGAACGACCTGGTGGACGCCTCCGGCCGGGTGGACGAGGTGACCCGTGAGCGGCTGACCCGACTACTACAGGTATTGGGGGTGACCACCGTCAATGTGGATGCACTGATCGACTGGATCGACAGCAACGACGAGACCATCAGCGCCTACGGGGCCGAAGACGGCCAGTACCTGATCCAGGACCCGCCTTATCGCGCCGCCAACCAGCCCTTTACCAGCGTCACCGAGCTGAGGCTGATGGACGGCATCAGCGAGGAGGACTACCAGTTGCTGGCGCCGCATGTGGCGGCGTTGCCGGTGTCCGGCAGCGGGATCAATGTTAACATGGCGCCGCAGGCGGTCATTCAGGCGCTGCACCCGGAACTCACGGAAGCCCAGGCGGAATCGGTGATCCTGCAGCGGGAGAACGAACGTTTCGAGAATGTGCAGACCTTCCTGGCCCTGCCGGAATTTGCCGGACTCGGTCTCAAAGCCCAGGGTCTGGGTCTGCGGGCGCATTTTTTCGAGGTGGCGTCCCGGATTACCTATGACGACCGGGTGGTGAACCTGGTCAGTACGGTGTTTCGCAGCCCTGCCGGCGAACTGTCCACGGTTCGCCGGGATTCGGGCCAGAAGAATCGCATCACCAAAGAGCGGTTTGGAGTCTCTGAGGACGCCTGACCCGAGGACACGGAAACATGTCATACCGACTTTACGTCAGACCGGTGCCGCCCTTCGCTGACCTGGTCACGGATCCCCAGGCGCAGCTGTACGGCTGGGTGCTGCTGGACGCCAGCGGCGATGCCCAGGCCCGCGGCAGTGCCGACTCCCGCCTGCATATCGAACAGACCCTGGCCCGGAATGCCCTGGAGCAGGTTCGCCTGATCGGCCTGTTTCCCGGCGACGAGGCGCTGTTCTGCTCCGCCGACATCCCGGCCCGCCAGGAACGCTACATCCACCAGGCGCTGCCTTTTGCCGTCGAGGAGCAGCTGGCCCAGGACATCGAGTCCATGCACCTGGCCCTGGGCAGCCGTGGTGACGCCGGCTTCCGGGTGGCCGCCATCGACCACCAGCGCATGGCGCTCTGGAAAACCCTGTTCGAGGACTGGGAGCATGCCCGCCTGGAGGCGGTCTACGCCGACGCCAGCCTGCTGCCCGTCAATGAGCAGGACTGGGCCATCTGCCTGGATGGCAGCACCGCGCTGTTGGCGAGCCGCCGCGGTGAATGGCTGCGCATGCAGGTAAACAACCTGGCCATCTTCGCGGACACCCTTGCCATGCCCTCCGAGGAGGAAGTGGTGGCGGAGGTCAGGGTGGCGGTGTTCGGCACCGAAGGCGACCTGGCGCAGCATCAGCCCCTGCTGGACCAACTCAGTGGCTCCAGCCGGCTGGCGGTGGACCGCCAGGCCCTGCAGATGACGCCCCTGGAACTCCTGGCCCATGCTCACCATCACCATTATTGCCAGCCCATCAACCTGTGCCAGGGTTCCTACTCAGTTTCTCGGGAAGGCAGCGGCGCCTGGCGGGCCTGGCGGCCGGCCGTCGCCGTGGCCGGACTCTGGTTCGTGCTGCAGCTGGGCGTCGAGATCGGCCTCGGTGTCTATCACCAGAACCGGGCTGAACAACTCAATGCCGAGGCCATGAGTATCTACCGGGAGGTGTTTCCCGGCGATACCCGTACCCACGCCGGCAACGTCCGTAACGTGCTGCTTGGCCAGCTCAGGGTGGCTGCCCAGGATGGCCCCCAGGCTGATTTCCTGGCACTCATGAAACAGACCGCCCAGGAATACAGTCAGCTCAACGGCAGCCAGACGGTGCAGTTCAACAGCATCAACTACAGCCAGGCCCGTGGCGAGCTGGTGGTGGACCTGCGGGCCGATGATTTCAGCAAACTCAGCGCCCTGCGCTCCGCGCTGACCCAGCAGGGCCTGGAGGCCAACATCGGCTCCGTGGTCAATGAACCCGCCGGCGCCCGCGGCCGACTCACGATTTCAGGAGGCTGATGCGATGATGGCGAAACTTCGAGAGCATCCCTCGGTGCAGAAGCTGATTACCCGTTATGACCAGCTGCCCCGCCGGGACCAGCAGGGACTCCAGGTGATTGCCGTGGCGCTGCTGCTGGGGCTGCTGTATTTCATGGTGTGGCGGCCGGCGGCCGATTTTCATGACGCCAGTGTGGCGGACCACGACCGGGCACGGGACCTGGTGGCCTGGATGCAGCAGAACCGGGCCGAGATCCGGCAACTGGCGGCCAACCAGGCTGCCGGGCAGGGCGGTGGCCAGATCGCCGACAGCCGGGCGCTGATGTCGACGGTCACCAGCAGCGCCCGGGAGGCGGGCCTGCAACTGCAGCGTTTCGAGCCCAGTGGCGACAACGCCATCCGGGTCTGGATGGAGGACGTGCCCTTCAACCAGCTGGCGGCCTGGCTGGAACGGCTGACCGCGAATCATGGTATCGTCATCGACCAGGCCGCTCTGGATCGCAGCGATCAGCCGGGCCGGGTGTCGGCGCGGTTCACTTTGGAGATCTGACCCGGGTCGCCGGGCCGGCGGCAGGGACCAGTCACCGTGGAGTAGAGACAATGGCGGAAGGCAATCATTACAAGAACAAGCAGGAGCCGGTGATCGTCAGGCTGGACGAGAGCGCGGTCAGCGAAGCCAAATCCATCCTGTTCCAGGCGTACCGGCACGAGCCGACGTTCCAGTACCTGTTCGACCACAAACGGCCGGGTTACGAGCAGCGTGTGCGGGCGACCATCCGGGAGCTGATCGGGCTGTACTTTGAGTTGCGCCAGGACGCTATCGGCGTGATGGTTGAAGACACCCTGGTGGCGGTGGCCTTCATCGGCGGCCCGGACCTGCGGCTGAACCTGGCGGACCAGTTCAGCTGGCGCCTGAGGATGGTGCTGACCGCCGGTTTCTCCTCGACCCGCCGCTACATGAATTATCACGAGCAGATCAAGCAGATGCTGCCGGACGCCCGGACCCACCAGCTGCCCTTGATGGGGGTCCATCCCAAGTACCAGAATAGGGGCTTTGGCCGGCTATTGCTGGAACAGGTGGAGCAGTTCTGCGCCGACAATCCCCGCGGCACCGGCCTGATCCTGGATACCGGCAGCAGCCGCTACCTGCAGTTCTACGAGTCCCTGGGCTTTCGCATCCTGGGCAAGATCCAGCTTGGTCAGTTCGAGGACCATGTGCTTTTCCGCGATGTAAACCCGGTGAGCAGTCAGGCCAGCTCGGCCTGAACGACGGGTATTGCCAGAGTTCTAAGGAGTCAGTGTGTCTGAGCAGTATGATTACGACCTGATCGTCATTGGCGCCGGGTCCGGCGGTGTCCGGTTGGCCCGCATGTCGGCGCAGCGGGGTGCCCGGGTGGCGGTGGTGGAGTCCCGCTACCTCGGCGGTACCTGTGTCAACGTCGGCTGCGTCCCCAAGAAGCTGTTTGTCTACGGCTCCCATATGGGCGAGGACTTTCAGGATGCCCGCGGCTACGGCTGGACGGTGCCGGAGGATCAGCTGCGGTTCGACTGGCCGACACTGGTGGCCAACAAGAATACCGAGATCGAGCGGCTCAACGGCATCTACCAGCGCCTGCTGGAGAACGCCGGTGTCACCATCATCAACGGCACCGCCCACATCGCGGACGAGCACAGGGTCATGGTGGGCGAGCAGGGCTATACCGCCAAACACATTACCGTGGCCACCGGTAGCTGGCCGGTGACCCCGGACGTTCCGGGCAAAGAGTGCATTCTCAGTTCGAACGAAATGTTCTACCTGCCCCAGTTGCCCCGCCAGGCGGTGGTCTGGGGTGGCGGCTACATCGCGGTGGAGTTCGCCGGCATCCTGGCGGGCCTGGGTGTGGACACCACGCTGCTGTACCGGGGCGACCTGTTCCTGCGGGGATTTGACGAAGACATCCGCCGCTTCACCGCCAGCGAGCTGCCCAAGAAGGGCGTCAAGCTTCGCTTTGGCGTCACCATCGAGTCGGTCACGGAAACCAATGGCCACTATTCGGTCGCTTTGTCGGACGGTACCACTCTGGACACCGGCCTGGTGATGGCGGCCACCGGCCGGCGGGCCCTGGTGGACGGTCTTGGTCTGGAGCAGCTGGGCGTTCAGCTCAATCCGGCCGGCCACGTGGTGGTGGATCAGCATTTCCAGACCGCCGTGCCTTCCATCTTTGCCCTCGGCGACGTTATCGGTACACCCCAGCTGACGCCGGTGGCGCTGGCCCAGGCCATGGTGCTGTCACGGCGACTGTTTGGTGACGGCGAAGGCGAGATGGATTACACCTGCATTCCCACGGCGGTGTTTTGCCAGCCCAACATCGGCACCGTGGGGCTGACCGAGGCCGAGGCCAGGGAATCCCACGGCAAGCTGCGTATCTATCGCTCCGAGTTCAAGCCCATGAAGCACACCATGAGTGGCCGGGACGAGCGCAGCATGATGAAGCTGATTGTGGAAGACAGCACCGACCGGGTGCTCGGTGCCCACATGGTGGGGCCGGACGCCGGCGAAATCGTGCAGGGGCTGGCGGTGGCCATGAAGTGCGGGGCCACCAAGGCCCAGTTCGACAGCACCCTGGGCATACACCCCACCTCGGCGGAAGAGTTCGTAACCATGCGCGAGCCGGTGGCACCCTGAACCCGGCCCGGTGCTGACGCCCTAGACCCGGACCCAGCGACTGAGCACGGCGCGCAGGTTATCCTTGCGAACCGGCTTGGCGAGATAGTCGTTCATGCCGGCTTCCCGGCAGGCGGTTTCGGTGCCCGGCAGGGCGTCGGCAGTCAGGGCGATGATGGGCACCTCCGGCAGACCCTTATCAAGCTCCCATTCCCGGATGGCCCGGGTGGCCTCGTAGCCGTCCATCACCGGCATCTGGCAATCCATGAGTATCACCGCATAGTGGCCGTTGGCCTTGACCCGCTCGACCGCCTCGTGTCCGTGGCTGACCGCCTCGGCCTGGAAGCCCAGGCGGGTGAGCAGGGCAGTCGCCACCCGTTGGTTCACCAGGTTGTCCTCCACGACCAGGGCGTGGGCGTCGGGCCTGGGTGAGGTGGTCGCCGGTTCGCGGTCAGCGGGGGCAGGGGCCGGCTCTCCGTCCGCCATCTCGAAGGGTATCTCGAACAGGAACGAGGACCCCAGGCCCAGATCCGTCTCAACCCGGACGTGACCACCCATCAGTTCCACCAGGCGCTGAACCAATGCCAGCCCGATGCCGGTGCCGCCGTGACGGCGGGAGTGGGAGCTGTCCAGCTGCTCGAAACTGTTGAAGATCTCCTTCATACGCTCGGACGGAATGCCGGCGCCGGAGTCCCTGACTTCACAACTGAGGGTAATGCAGTTGGCGTCCAGAGGCTGCCAGGCGGCGTGGATGGTAATGTCGCCTTCTTCGGTGAACTTGATGGCGTTGTCCACCAGGCAGGCCAGAATCTGGCGCAGTCGGGGCGCATCGCCCCGAACCCGGGCCCGCTGGGGCCAGGGCCCGTCGAATTGGGTCACCAGCTCCAGATTCTTTTCCCGCGCCGGATGGCTGAAGGTGGCGGCACAGTTCTGGATGACGCTGCGCAGGTCAAACTCGCTGGAATCCAGCACCAGCTTGCCGCGGTCCAGGCGGGAGAAATCCAGGATGTCGGTGATCACCGTCAGCAGATCCTCGGTGGAGCGCTTGGCGGTTTTCAGGTACTCCTGCTGGCGAGGGCTCAGGTGCTCGTCGCCCACCAGTTCCACCATGCCCAGGACGCCATTGAGGGGCGTGCGCAGCTCGTGGCTCATCACCGCCAGGAACTCGGATTTGGCCAGGTTGGCGTTTTCGGCCCGCTCCCTGGCATGCTCGGAAATCGCCAGGGTCTGGTCCCGGGACTCCTTAAGGTTGGCCAGGTGGATCGCCAGGGCGTTCAGGTTGTGGGCCAGTTCGGAGACTTCCGCGGCGGCGCCCCGCTCGGCGATATCGATGGTCCGGTAGTCGCGGTTGATCAACTTCCTGACGTGGTCCGACAGGCCCTGGATCGGCCCCACGATGCGGGTCAGCATGCGCTTCACGATGATCAGCGTGAACGCCAGCAGCGCCAGCCCCAGTCCCAGTGAGGTCCATAGGATATTGGCGCGCTTGGCGGCCAGCAGGTCCGGCGACACCCCAACCTGGACCGTCCCCACCCGCAGTGCGCCGGCACCCAGGGTGTAGTTGGGCTCGAACCATTCCGCCTGATCATTTGCCTGCATGCTCACCGGCTGCTGGAGAATCTCCGACTCGAACACCAGTTCTTCGGGGTCCGGCGCCGTTGACGCCTCGTCGTCGGTGTGGACGAAGCCCATTTCCTCGTCCATCACATCCAGTACCCGGATCCACTCCACGTCGGTGCGGCGGATGCTCTGCTCGAGAATCTGCTGCAGGGCGGCGCGGTTGCCGGACACCACCGCATACTCCACCGCCGGCGCCAGGTTGTCCGCCAGGACCTGGCTGGAGTTGGTCAGGTCGCGGCGGACATCATCCAGACGGGCGGCGGTGAAGTAGGTGATCAGCACCAGGAACATCACCACGGCGGGCAGGGCGCCAAGCCAGAGCAACTGCCGGGCGAGGCTGCTGCGACGGGTGCGGGATTCGCTCATGGTGAGCCCTCCTTGCCCTGTCTGAAGGTTTCGTTCAGCCGTTCGGTGAGATAGCTCGTGTCCGGCAGCGGGATATTGAGGGAACGGGCCACCTGCTGGTTGACCTGTACGTCCAGGGCGGACGGGTAGGCCGGCGGCGGCAGCTCGCCGGTGGCCTTGTAGGCCTGCAGGGCCGCCACCGTTTCATCGATCACGGTGGAGATCGGTGTGTAGATCGAGGCCAGGGCACCGGCGTTGACAAAGGCCTGGTTGGGACCGATGACGATGCGGTTGCGCCGGTAGGCGGTCAGCAGAATGTGCTTGATGGTTCTGGGGTTGTAAATCACCGTATCGGGCTGGGCCAGCAGAAAGTCGCCATAGCTCAGGGCCCGGGACAGGGTGGCGATGAGGCTGTCGTCCCCCGCCACGATGAACACCCTTGCCTGCAGCCCGAAATCGGCAAGGGCCTTGATCAGATCATCGAACGAGGCTTCCTCACCGGGCTGGACCAGCAGGGCGACCCGGGTACTCTGGGGCAGGATCAGTTTGCCGAGCAGGGCCTGTTGCAGCAGTGGCGGATTGTGATAGACCGCCGACAGCGCCGCGCCCTGGCGGCTCTGGTAGCCCTCGAACTGGTCTTCGGTCACCATCAGGGCGAGGGTGGGCGGCCGTGGCTGCTGATCCTGCACCCGGCTCAAGGCCTGGGGACCCAGGGCGATCACCGGGGTGTCGGGGCGGGCCCGGCTCAGCTCGGGGCTGTAGGGCAGTATCTCCACCTCCCGGCCCAGACGCTCCTTGAGAAGCGTGGTAAACCGGGCGTTGAAGGCGGCATTACCGGAGCCTGCGATCAGCAGGGAGGTGCTGTAGCTGGGAATGCCGGCAGCGCCGGTGTCGGACTGGGCCATTGCGGCATCGTCAAACAGCAGCAGCAGCAAAAATGCCCACAGCACAGACGCGCGCCCAACGCCGCCGGTGTGGCCATACTGCCTATTTCTACTGCTCGGTGCTGTCATACCTGCCCTGGTCTGAAACCGGTCTGGTAGCGCAAACAGCGCCACTCTGACGCTGTCGCCTGTCGTGGCCGACCGGTGACGATCCTTGCTGTTGTTGCTGGCGATCTGGTTCCTCGCCGACATCGAACCTACTACTGCCGCCTGTTACGATGCTATAGCTGAGTTTAGGGTGGCGGCCGGCTTTTACAACCGAAATTGGTGACGGATAATCATAGGTGATTGCCCGGCCACTGTCTTGCGGCGGCTGATTGATTATTCCTTCTGGAGTCATTGTTAATGAATTGCTGGGACATCCTGGGTCTTGAGCGGACCCGCGACCGGAACGAGATTGAGCGCGCCTACCAACAGCAGCGCAAGTTTGCCGCCGGCGACGAGCAGGAGCGCCTGGACCAGGCCTATCGGGAAGCGCTGTCCGAGGCCGGGCTGGACGCACCGGCCTCTGGACGCGAATCCGGGTCACGGTCCCCCGGCCAGCCGGCGCCGTCCGATGATGACGCAGGGCAGAGCCTCAGTGCCCGGGAGCACCAGATCGCCCGGGAAACCGTGGTTCAGGTCAACGCCCTGCTCAACGATCCCGGTCGCAGCAAGGATGTGAATATCTGGCGCGCGATTCTGGCGGAAGCGCCGGCTGACCAGCCTCATATACGCCAACGCATTGGCGAGTCCCTGGAGTCACAGCTCAGGCCCATGGCGGAGAATGGGGCTTTCCCGGCCGATGTCACCTTGTTCCTGGGGGACTGGTTCGGCTGGGACGGCGCTGCCCGCAAGGCCCATCGGATCGCCGAGGAAAACGACAGTGAGCAGCCTGAACAGCGCGACGGCGAGGCGGCAGAATCCATGGGCAAACCCCAGATGGTGCAGTTCTGGCCCGCGATCCTAGGCTGGATCGTGGGTCTGATTCTGCTCACCAGTCTGTTCAGCAATCTGGCGGGGGGCTGACCCCCGACGCCTTCGGGAAACACGCCGCCGGGCGGCACGGACCGGGAGACCGGACACGACACTGGCCAGCAAAGGAGATGCATCATGCAGGCGACAGCGCCGTGCCGGCTGTTTCTGTGCGGTGACGTGATGACCGGCCGCGGCATCGATCAGGTGCTGCCTTATGCGGGCGATCCCCGTCTGCACGAACCCTGGGTCAAGGATGCCCGGCACTACGTCGCCCTGGCGGAGCGGGCCAACGGCGCCATCCAGCGGCCCCTGGCGGAAGGAGACGTGTGGGGCGAGGCACTGACGGTACTGGACCGACTGCGCCCGGACCTGCGCTTTATCAATCTGGAAACCAGTATCACCACCAGCAACACCCCCTGGCCCAACAAGGGCATTCATTACCGCATGCACCCGGACAATATCGGCGTGCTCAATGCCGCCGGCACCCAATGCTGCACCCTGGCCAATAACCACACCCTGGACTGGGACCTGGACGGCCTGCGGGAAAGCCTGCGGGTGCTGGAAGAGACCGGTATCTCAACGGTGGGGGCCGGTGACAACGAGGCGGTGGCGGCGGAGCCGGCGGTCTTCACGCTGGAGTCCGGCCACCGGGTCGTGGTTCTGGCCTGCGGCCTGGGCAGCAGCGGCATTCCGGACAACTGGGCGGCGACGGAAGACCGCCCCGGCGTCTGGCGGCTGCCGGATCTGTCGGAGGACTCGGTAGCGCTTGTGTCCGAGCGGGTCTCGGCGGTCAGGCGCAGCGGGGACCTGGTGATGCTGTCGATTCACTGGGGCGGCAACTGGGGTTACGAGCTTGAGGCCGGCCAGCAGAGCTTTGCCCGGACGGTCATCGATGAGGCCGGCGTGGATCTGGTCCACGGACACTCGTCCCATCACCCGAAAGCCATGGAGGTCTACCGGGGTCGGCTGATCCTCTACGGATGCGGCGATTTTATCAACGATTACGAGGGCATCGGCGGCCATGAAGGCTACCGTGGCGACTTGGTGCTGATGTACTTTCCAAGCCTGGATACGGATTCCGGCGAGTTGAGATCCTTGCAGATGGTGCCGCTGAAAATGCAGCGTTTTCAGCTACGCGAGGCCGGTCGTGAGGACCGGGATTGGCTGGCGGAGACCCTGGATCGGGAGTGCCGCCCGTTCGGTGCTCGCTGTGAGCAGGGAACGGACGGCCATCTCTGGCTGCGGTGGTAGCCAGGCGAACCCGGGACCAGGTGCCGGGGTCCCGGTTTACCGCAGGCTGATGGTGGTGTTCACACCGGCGCCGATTTCGTCCTCATCGAACCAGCGGGCGGTCACGGTCTTGGTCTGGGTGTAGAACTGGATCACCTGCTTGCCGTAGGGACCCAGGTCGCCCAGTTTGGAGCCGCGCGAGCCGGTGAACGAGAACAGCGGTACCGGCACCGGGATCGGCACGTTAATACCCACCTGGCCCACATCGATTTCTTCCTGGAAATGACGGGCGGCGGCGCCGGAGCGGGTGAATACCGCGGTGCCATTGCCGTTGGGGTTGGCGTTGATGATCTCGATGGCCTCATCCATGGAATCCGCGTTCATGATGCACAGCACCGGCCCGAAGATTTCCTCCCGGTAGATGCTCATGTCGGTCTTGACGCCGGAGAAGATGGTGGGGCCGACAAAGTTGCCCTTGTCATAGCCTTCCACTTTCGGGCTGCGGCCATCCAGCTCCAGGTTGGCGCCTTCGGTGGCACCCTGCTCGATGAAGTTGTTGACCCGGTTCAGAGCGGCACGCGAGATCAGCGGTCCGACATCCGTGCCTTTCTCATGGCCGGCACTGACCTTGAGGGTTTTGGCCCGCTCCACCAGATCCGGAATCCATTCCGCGGATTCACCCACCAGCACCACAACAGACAGGGCCATGCAACGCTGACCGGCGGCGCCGAAGGCGGAACCGGCGATGGCGTTGAGTGTCTGCTCCTTGTTGGCGTCCGGCATCACGATGGCGTGGTTCTTGGCGCCCATCATGCACTGGGCGCGCTTGCCGGTCTGGGTGGCACGACGGTAGACGTGGGTGCCCACCGGGGTGGAGCCCACGAAGGAAACCGCCTTGATGTCCTCGTGGTCGCAGATCGCGTTGACCACGTCCTTGCCGCCGTGCACCACGTTGAGCACACCGGCCGGAATACCAGCTTCCACCGCCAGCTCCACCAGCCGCATGGTGACCATGGGGTCCTGTTCGGAAGGCTTGAGGACAAAGGTGTTGCCGGTGGCAATGGCCATGGGGAACATCCACAGCGGGATCATCGCCGGGAAGTTGAACGGGGTGATGCCGGCACAGACGCCCAGGGGCTGCTGCAGGGTGTAGGTATCGACCCCGCCGGCGACGTTGTTGGCGATCTCGCCCAGCTGCAGGCTGCCGATGTTGGCGGCGTGCTCCACCACCTCCAGGCCGCGGAACACATCACCTTCGGCATCCGGCAGGGTCTTGCCCTGTTCGGCGGTGAGGATCGCCGCCAGCTCGCTCATGTGTTCCCGGATCAGGTGTTGGTAACGGAGGAAAATCCGGGCCCGTGCGCCGATGGGTGTCCGGCGCCAGGTCTTGAAGGCGCGCTTGGCGGCATCCACCGCGGCGTCCATTTCTTCCGGGGTGGCCATGGGCACTTTTGCCAGAACTTCCTGCGTGGCGGGGTTGATGACATCCGTCCATTGATCGGTCTTCGAATCAACGAACTTGCCGTCTATCAGGAGCTTGACCTTAGGCACATTGTTGTTGGCAGTCATAGGGGTTCACCTGTCCAGGACTAGCGGTTATCGGGCCCCGGCATTCAACTGGGGCGTGGCTTCTACGGAATGGCGCCACTGATACAGGCGCCACCTTGATGACCAGATCATACGACAGCCCCGGCCAGGGCTTGAACCCGCAATCGAAAGATAGTCCATCAAGGCCAAAATTTAGTCAATCATGGTGGGCCGGTGCCCATGCTAGGCTCTATCCAATACCGGTCTCCGGTTAATCCAAAAACAACAGGCTGGCTTCCCGGCCGGTCCGGTTTGCCAAGGAGAACCCGATGAATTTTGATCTTACGGACGACCAGCTGGCCTTCCGGGATGCCGCCAGGGCGTTCGCCGAAAAGGCCATGGCGCCCAACGCGGCCGAGTGGGATGCCGAGCATTTTTTCCCGGTGGATGTGATTCGTGAAGCCGGCGAGATGGGGTTCTGCGGTATCTACACCCCGGAAGCCCAGGGTGGCATGGGGCTGAGCCGGCTCGACACCTCCGTGATTGTGGAAGAGCTGGCCGCCGCCTGTCCTTCCACCGCCGCCTACATCACCATCCACAACATGGCCACCTGGATGGTGGCGGCCTTCGGCAACAGCCACGTCAAGGAAACCATTGCCCCGCGCATGGCCAGTGGCGAATGGCTCGGTTCCTACTGCCTGACCGAACCCGGCGCCGGCTCCGATGCCGGCAGCCTGCGCACCCGCGCCACGGCTGATGGCGACGACTACCTCCTCAACGGCAGCAAGGTCTTCATTTCCGGGGCCGGCAGTACCCAGATCCTGGTGGTGATGGCCCGCACCGGCGCACCGGACAGCGGTGCCCGCGGCATCAGCGCCTTCGCGGTGCCGGCGGACAGCGAGGGTATCCACTACGGCAAGGCCGAGGAAAAGATGGGCTGGAACAGCCAGCCGACCCGCCAGATCACCTTCGAGAATGTTCGCGTGCCGGCCCGGAATCGCCTGGGTGAGGAGGGCGAAGGTTTCCGCATTGCCATGAAGGGCCTCGACGGCGGCCGCCTCAACATCGCCACCTGTTCGCTGGGTGGCGCCCAGGCAACGCTGCTGAGAGCCCGTGGCTACATGCATGAACGCAAGCAGTTCGGCCAGAACCTGGGGGGCTTCCAGGCCCTGCAGTTCAAACTGGCGGACATGGCCACGCAGCTGGTTGCGGCGCGCCAGATGGTTCGCCTCGGGGCCTACCGCCTCGACCAGGGCCACGCCGAAGCGCCGATGCTCTGCGCCATGGCCAAGCGCTTCGCCACCGACGCCTGCTTTGACGTCTGCAACGACGCCCTCCAACTGCATGGCGGCTACGGCTATATCCGCGAGTACCCCCTCGAGCGCTATGTGCGTGACCTGCGTGTGCACCAGATCCTTGAGGGCACCAACGAGATCATGCGGCTGATCATCGCCCGCAGAATTCTGGAGCCGGGGGTGGCCGAGGCCATCCAGTAACGTCCACCCCGGTCCCTCCATTCATGGACAACGGAGCTGAACACTATGAGCAAGATGATCAAGGTGGAGAAGCGTGATCACATCGCCATCCTCACCATCAACAATCCGCCGGCCAACACCTGGACAAAGGATTCCCTGGCGGAGCTCACCGACGCCATTACCGACCTGAACGAAGACACCAACATCTTCGCGCTGGTGGTGACCGGAGAGGGCGAAAAATTCTTCTCCGCCGGGGCCGACCTGAAAACCTTTGCCGACGGCGACCGCAGCCGCGCCATCGACATGGCCCAGGCGTTCGGCAGCGCCTTTGCGGCCCTCAGTGAGTTCCGCGGTGTCTCCATTGCCGCCATCAACGGCTACGCCATGGGCGGTGGCCTCGAGTGTGCGCTGGCCTGTGACCTGCGTATCGCCGAGGAGCACGCCCAGATGGCGCTGCCGGAAGCCAGTGTCGGGCTGCTGCCCTGCGCCGGCGGCACCCAGAACCTGCCGTGGCTGGTGGGCGAGGGCTGGGCCAAGCGGATGATCCTGTGCGGCGAGCGGGTCAAGGCCGACCGCGCCCTCAGCATCGGTCTGGTGGAAGAGGTGGTGCCCACTGGCGAGGGCCTGACCAAGGCGCTGGAGCTGGCCGGTCTGGCCTGCCGCCAGAGTCCGTCCTCGGTGGCCCGCTGCAAGACCCTGGTGATGAGTGCCCGCCAGGCCCGCAGCCACGCCGATGGCTGGCGCATGGAGCGAGAGCTCTTCGTCGACCTGTTCCGGACCGAAGACCAGCGCGAGGGCGTCAACGCCTTTCTGGAAAAACGCTCCCCGGAGTGGAAAAACCGCTAACTGCAAGGACAGATTATGACCAGCGAACCTGTTGTTTTTGAGGAACTGGCCACCGCCGACGGCGGCGTGATCGGCGTGGCGCGCCTGAACGTGCCCCGATCCCTGAATGCCCTGTCCCTGGACATTATCCACCTGCTCCGGGACCAGTTTGATGCCTGGGCGGAGCAGGATGCGGTGCGGGCGGTCTGGCTGGAAGGCGCCGGCGACAAGGCCTTCTGCGCCGGTGGCGACATCGTCGCCCTGTACCGGGACATGACCGAACCCCGCAGCGACAGCTCACGGCCCGGCGTCGGCGAGCGCTTTTTCACCGACGAGTACCAGCTGGACTACCGCATCCATACCTTCCCAAAGCCGGTGGTGGTCTGGGGCAACGGTGTGGTCATGGGCGGTGGTATCGGCCTGCTGGTGGGGGGCTCCCACCGGGTGGTGACGGAAAGCTCCAGACTGGCCATGCCGGAGGTGAGCATCGGGCTCTACCCGGATGTGGGCGCCGGCTGGTTCCTTAACCGCATGCCCGGCCGGGTGGGGCTGTTCCTGGGGCTCACCGGTGTCCACATGAACGCCGCCGACGCCATCTTTACCGACCTGGCGGACCGCTTCATCAGCCACGACCGCCGCGATGACGTCATGGCCATGCTGCTGAACACTGATCTCACCGACTCAGCCCATGCCGGTATCAGCCGGGTCCTGCGCCAGTTCGAGGCCGAATCCCGTGACCAGCGACCGGAGTCACCGGTCCGACAGCATTTCGACCAGATCCAGCGGGTCACCGACGGCGACTCCCTGACCGAGGTGGTGGACAACCTGCAGCGCATGGCCGAACAGGAGCCCTGGTTCGAGCGGCCGGCGAAAACCGTGGCGGCGGCGTCTCCCACCGCCATGGCCCTGCACTGGCGGCACTACCACCGGTCGGCCCTGGACAGCCTGGCCCAGGTTCTGGACCGGGAACTGGCGCTGTCGTTGCGCTGCCTGGAGAAAGGCGAGTTTGCCGAGGGTGTCCGGGCCCTGCTGATCGACAAGGACAAGCAACCCCGTTGGCAGTATCCGACCCTGGAGAGCCTCGACGAGGCCTGGGTCGAAAGTTTCTTTAGCGCCCCCTGACGCTTGCCTGAGCGCCCGGAATCAAACCAGAGGAGAACAACAATGGCGAAAATTACCTTTATCGGCCTTGGCAACATGGGCGGCCCCATGGCGTCCAATCTCATCAAGGCCGGCCACGAGCTGACGGTATTCGATCTGTCGGAAACCGCGGTCAAGACACTGGTGGGCGAGGGTGCCAAGTCCGCCGATTCGGTGCATGCCGCCGCCGAGGGGGCGGAGTGCGTGATCACCATGCTGCCCGCGGGTGCCCATGTGGAGACCGTCTACCTGGGTGAAACCGGCCTGCTGGACACGCTGCCCAAAGGCACATTGGTGCTGGACTGCTCCACGATCGCCCCGGAAACCGCCCGCAAGGTGGCGGTGGCGGCCTCGGAGAAGGGTATCACCTTCATGGACGCGCCGGTATCCGGCGGTGTTGGCGGTGCCAAGGCCGGCACCCTCAGTTTCATCTGCGGTGGTGAAGCCGACGCCTTTGAACAGGCCCGGCCAATCCTGTCGGGTATGGGAAAGAACATCTTCCACGCCGGCCACCACGGTGCCGGGCAGGTGGCCAAGATCTGCAACAACATGCTTCTGGCCATCCTGATGAGCGGCACCAGCGAGGCGCTGGCCCTGGGCGTCAAAAACGGCCTGGATCCGGCCACCCTCTCGGAGATCATGAAAGCCAGCTCCGGTGGTAACTGGGCGCTGAACGTCTACAACCCCTGGCCCGGC
>NZ_JAWVZL010000030.1:0-34417 GCF_033722195.1 Marinobacter sp. | reverse complement strand
GAGCACGTAGTAGAGGTATGTGCGCTCCCGCAGGGCCAGGAAGATGAACAGGTTGAAGAAAATGACCGTGATCAGGATGCCGTAATAGATGGCGTGGAGTTGATCCTCCACCGACAGGTGCTCGAAGAAGGCGTCCTGAGGCCAGATCCGGACCGGGACCTGGAGGGCGCCACTGGTGCTGACCTTAAGGTAGATGGTCGCGCCCGGGTCCGAGGTCCGGAACGGCACCAGGAAATTAGGGTGGCGCAGGGGGCGCTGATCGAACGCCAGCTTGTCACCGGTGGTGACCCGCTGCTGGACCTGGCCATCCGCCACCAGGGTGTATTCGAGATGGTCCAGGTGGGGGTAGCTGATCTCCAGGATCTGACGATCGTCCCGGGCCGGCGGCCGCAAGCGGAACCAGAAGGTGTCGGTAACGTAGCCAAAGTTGGGGCTGCCCTGGGCCACGGGCTGCCAGCGCTCACTGTCCCGGGCCTGACGTAGCGTCATGGTCTCACCGGGGTCGAGCCGGATGTAGTCAATGCGCGGCTCCAGCCAGGCCTGTTCGGCGGCGTGGACGGGCAGGGTCACGGTGATCAGTGTGCCCAGCAGAGCACAGAGCAGTAGAATCTGGCGCACGTGTGTCGGTCTTGTTGTGGTTATTATTGCTTCATTTTAAATATCAGTATGTCCCCTGGCGTCGGGCGCCTCAAGTGCCGCCGAAAAGGCCTGGGCTTCAGGGCAACCGTGCCAGCCATTCCCGCACCCAGGGCACCGCCACCGCCTCGGGTTCGGTGGTTTCCAGGGCGTCGATCTTCAGGGTGTCGCCGACCTTGCGGGCGGCCACCTCCAGCAGCGCTTCCTCCATCAGGTCGCCGGCGCCGCAGAAAGTGTCGCCGTAGGAACTGTCCCCCAGCACGATCACCCCGAAAGGCCGGCCCTGCTGCATGGGCATCTGCTCCCGCAGGTCCAGGTAGAAGGGCAGCAGGCCCGGCGGTACTTCGCCCTCGCCGGTGGTGGAGGTGCACACCAGCAGCGGGTTGTCATCGGCGGCCAGGTCCGCTATCCGGGGCGCCTCCAGGACTTTCACTGGGTGGCCCTCGGCCGCCAATTCCTTGCGGATGGTCCTGGCCGTCTGCAGGGCGCCGCCGTAGACACTGCCCACGATGAGGGTAATCGCTGTCATATCCGTCTCGCTGTCATCAAAAACCGACCCATGGTAGCGGCGGCCCGGAGCCGCCTCAAGATCCGGTGCCGGGCTCGGGAACTCCGTTAGGCTGGGCCGGACCCCGGCTTCTGACCCTGGGGGCGATGCGGTTGCGGCCCGCCTGCTTGGCCTCATACAGGTTGAGATCCGCCTGGCGCAGCAGCTGGTCGATCGAACCGGACTGACTGATGGAGCAGACCCCGGCGCTGATGGTGACCGGCAGGCGCCTGTCCTGATATCGGAAAGGCGTTTCGTCCACCGCCTCCCGCAGCCGCTCGGCCAGGGTCAGGGCCTGCACCAGGGAGGTGTCCGGCAGCAGCACCAGGAACTCCTCGCCGCCCCAGCGGGCCGGCAGGTCGGCCTGGCGCAGCACCGAGCGCATCAGGTCGGCAAACTGCTTGAGCACCGCGTCGCCGGCATTGTGGCTGTATTCATCGTTGATGCGCTTGAACAGGTCCAGGTCGATCAGCACGACCGAGAAATGGTGACCCGAGCGCTGGTAGCGGCCAAATTCTGCCAGCAGCCGCTGGTGTATGTCCCGGCGGTTTGCCAGGCCGGTCAGCTCATCAGTGCGGGCCGCCCGCTCGTGCATGATGGCCAGCCCCACCAGTTCATTGCGGGCCTTGCGGCGGCTGGCTTCCAGCACATAGCAGAAGATCGACTCGAAGGTGATGGTGGCGAAGAAGCGGAGCTGGAAATCGTTACTGTACTCCGCCAGCACGAAAGGCAGTTGCGGAAACCGGAAGACCACGGCGGCGAAGGCCAGGCAACCCAGCAGCAGCAACGTGCCGGTACGAAGATCGGTGAGATAGAAAAGCAGGGGCGGGAACACGTAGAACCAGAGGGGGCCGGTGTTGCTTTCACCGCCGGAGGCCATCAGGTAGGCGAACAGCAGGGCCACGATCAGGATCATGCCGGTCTTCTGGCGGGTGCGGTTGCCGGTACGCCAGAACACCACCATGTTGACAGCCACCAGGGCGGCGAACAGCCAGAGGATGAGGGCGTGGTGGCCGTGGCCGGAGATCAGGGATTTGGCGCCGATGCCCAGCAGGAACAGGATGGCCATCGACGACAGCCAGGTGAGGATCTGGGAGACCCGGATTTCTTCCTGTTCGACGGCCGTCTCGAAACGGGCCCGGGTGAGTTGGGTCATAGCCTGCGAAGGTCGCTTGTCGTTGTTATAAGTGGCGTATTTTAGCCAAATTATGCGTCAAAAAATGGATGAATGACAGAACAGGCCATGCCCTGTGAAAAAATGAACTGGTTTTCACTACATAACGGGATCGCCATCCTGGCGGAATATTTCAATTCTGTGACAAAAATCCTATAGTGGCGCCCTTGATTCATCACACGCAGGTGTTGATCCGTCATGGCAAAATCCACCGGTTATCTCGAGCAGGCGCTGACCAGTCCCACCACTGAACGCTTCCGCATCGGTATCTGTCTGCTGTTCCTGCTGGGGGTCTGGCTCTATGTCGGCCAGATCAGCGCGGACACGCCGTCCAGCATGCTGTTGATGGCGGCGGCGGTGATCGGTGGTTACATGGCCATCAACATCGGCGCCAACGATGTGGCCAACAATGTTGGCCCCGCCGTCGGATCCGGCGCCCTGTCGCTGGGCGCGGCGGTGCTGCTGGCGGCAGTCTTCGAGGCCGGCGGCGCCATCATCGCCGGCGGTGATGTGGTGTCCACCATCAAGGGCGGTATCATCGACGCCAAACGGGTGTCCGATGCCAGTACCTTTGTCTGGCTGATGACCGCGGCCCTGCTGGCCGGCGCCCTGTGGCTCAACCTGGCCACCTGGATGGGGGCACCGGTGTCCACGACCCATTCCATCGTGGGTGGCGTGCTGGGCGCCGGTATCGCCGCTGGCGGCTGGAATATCGTCGACTGGAGCGTGATCGGCGCCATCGTGGCCAGCTGGGTGGTGTCACCGGTACTGGGGGGTGCCCTGGCGGCCCTTTTCCTGTATCTGATCAAGCGTACTGTGCTCTACCGCCAGGACGTGGTGGCGGCGGCCCGTACCTTCGTACCCTGGGTGGTGGGCATCATGGCCTGGGCGTTCGGTACCTACCTGATGGTTAAGGGCGTCAAGAAGCTGATCAAGGTGGATTTCCTGACCGCTTCCCTGGTGGGGCTGGGAGTTGCGGTGGTGGTGTTCGTCGCCATGCGTATGCTGGTGTCCCGCCGCGCCGCCACCATGCAGAACAATACCGCCGGCGTGAACGCCCTGTTCGTGTGGCCGCTGATCTTTGCCGCCGCACTGCTGAGCTTTGCCCATGGCGCCAACGATGTCGCCAACGCCATCGGTCCGCTGGCAGCCATCAACGATGCCCTGGCCGGCGGCGCAGTGGTGACCACCGCAGGCATCCCGCTCTGGGTCATGCTGGTCGGGGCGCTGGGACTGGCGGTAGGTCTGATGCTGTTCGGCCCCCGCCTGATCCGTACCGTGGGCAGCGAGATCACCGAACTGGACAAGACCCGGGCCTTCTGTATTGCCCTGTCCGCCGCCCTGACGGTGATTATTGCCTCCCAGCTGGGGCTGCCGGTCAGCTCCACCCACATCGCCATTGGCGGGGTCTTCGGGGTGGGTTTCCTGCGGGAGTACCTGAAGTCCAACTACGCCAGCCAGATCCACAACATTATCGAAAACCATGATGAGCGCGAGCGGGCGCGGCTGCAGCCCTTCCTGGATGATTTCCGCAATGCCTCGGTGGAGGAGATGGAAAGCCTGCTCAAGCAGGCCCGCAAGAAAAAGAAGGACCTGCCGCTGTCCAAGTCCGAGCGCAAGCGCCTCAAGAAGATCTACCGTGAGGAGCTGGTGAAGCGTTCCCACCTGACCCGCATCATCGCGGCCTGGATCATCACCGTGCCGGTGTCGGCGGCCCTGGCGGCGCTGCTGTTCTTCACCCTCCGCGGCCTCCTGCTCTGATCCCGGGCTGGTCCCGGGCCGGCCCTATCCGTCATACTTGGACCAGTCCACCGGCCGGCGCACCGGCGCCGGTCGCCTGCAATCACAGTCGGGAGTAAAGCATGAGCACAGCGTCCGAGGGCCGCCAGGCCCGGATCATTGATGAGCTGCGGGTCTTTATCAAGAAGGTCATGAGCGACCCCACCATCGCCGTCAAGTCGGTGGAAATCGCCCGCAAATACCGGGATCAGCCCAACGCCGACGAGCTGATCGCCCGTGAGATCAGTGCCAACACCAACGTTCGGATTCCGGAAAACTGGAGTGAGGCCGACAAGATGTTCCTGGAAATCCTGCACGAAGTGCTGGACGACGAAGAAGCCCTCTACTAGTGTCCCGTTTGGCCAGCGAATGAACCAGCCGGGACACTAGGCCCGGCGGCTGGCGGGCGCATGCTGGGCCAGGACGGCCTGGGCATGCTGGTTGAGGATCGCCAGCTCGTCCTGGATCTCGCTTTCCCCCGCCAGCTGTCTCTGCTCATCCAGGATGTCCCGGAGGATGTCGGTGGTGGTCAGCGGGTTGGCCAGCACCACCCGGAATACGATGCAGGGAAAATGGTGGTAGTGGGCCGGTTCCAGCCGGGTCCGTGACACAAAGGCCCGGCCCCGCTCGCGCTGGGTTTTCTGCAGGAACTTGGTGATCCGGTTGAGGCTGGTATTGAGGCGCTCGGCCTGGGCGGCATCCGCCACCGCCAGGGCCTGGCGCGCCAGCTCGGGACAGTAGCGGTAGGTCAGGATATTGAGTTCCGGCCGGGTCACCAGCTCAAAATCCGGCCGCTGCTCAATCATCTCGGCAAACTGGTGGGCCTTGTCGATGCCCTGGTCGATCAGGATCTCGTAGCCTTCCCGGGCCAGGATCTTCAGGCCCGAATGGATCAGCATGGCCATACCCGGCCGTGACCCCTCCAATGTGTTGCTGCCCAGGTCCCGCGAGCCCTTGCGGATGATGTACTGGGCGTGATGCTCGACGGCCCCCGCCAGCTCCGGGTCGCGGAATACCACCAGACCCGCGCCCATGGGCACGTAGAGCTGCTTGTGGGCGTCGAAGGTGACCGAGTCCGCCTGCTCGATGCCCCGGAGCTTGTGCTTGTGGGTCCGCGAGAACAGGGTGGGGCCGCCCCAGGCGGCGTCCACGTGGAAATGGGCGCCGAATTCCCGGGCGATGTCCGCCATGGCCTCCAACGGGTCCACGTTGCCGGTCTCGGTGGTGCCGGCGATGCCGCAAATGGCCATGACCTTGATCTTCTGGCGCTGCAGCTCCAGGCACTTGTCCCGAAGGGCGTCGGTATCGATGCGGTTGTGATCGTCGGTGGCGACGGTGACCAGGGCTTCACGGCCCAGGCCGAGCACATCGGCGGCCTTGCGCAGGGAGTAGTGGCCACGGCGGGACACCAGGATGGCGGCGCCCTCGTGGCCATAGTATTTCAGGGCCCGGAACAGGCCCTCCTGGTGCAGGCCGCGAAAGCTGCCTTCCGCCGGGAAGGCGCGGTTGCGGGCCACCCAGAGTGCGGTCAGGTTGGCGATGGTGCCGCCGGAACACATCACTCCCAGGGCATGGCGGGGGTCGTGCATCCACTTGCGGTAGAAGGCGCCGTCCTGCTGATAGACCAGGCGGTGGATCATGCCCAGCACCTGGCGCTCCAGCGGCGTAAAGGCCTTGGAGGTCTCGGTCTTTACCAGGTTCTGGTTGAGGGCGATCATGATCTTCGACAGCGGCAGCATGAAGTAGGGCAGCGCCGAGGTCATGTGGCCGATAAAGCTGGGGGAGGCGGTATGGACCGAATTGGCCACCAGCTTGTCCAGCAGGAACTGGGCCTGCTCGGACACGAAGATGGGCTTTTCCGGAACCGAGGACTCGGAGAAGTTCTTCTCCACGTCGGAAAGATCCCGCTCCACAGCGACGATGTGTTCCTGCAGGAAACCGGCAAGGTTGCGGGAAATATTCTGGTCGATGCGGCTCAGCGTGGATTCCGGTGCCTCGGGCACCGTGAATACTCGATACATGGCCTCCAGGGAGGCCTGAGCGGATTTTTTCTTACCGGTCATACGCGCCACACACGGTCAGTGGTCTCCGTCGCATCGGTCCCGATGCGGGGAGGGTCAGAAAACAGGAAGCTGACTTCCTCTTGGCTCAGTCTGGCACATTGTCCGTCCGAAGGCATGGGCCAGCCCGGTTCGCGTCCGTTCAGGGTCGGGTAGTATAAGGGCTCGCATCGGGCACCGCCACCGTCACAGGATCTCCCGCTGGACGTCCAGTACCGGCGCGTCGATGCGCTCGGCGATGGCCTTTTCCACCTGGTCCAGGCGCTCCTGGATGGCGCGGGAGGAGGCTCCCAGGGCGGCGATGGTCCAGGTGGCGCAGTCCAGGGCTTCCAGGTCGGCGGTCTCCGCCACTGCAAGATCCGGCTCCCGGCCCCAGATCGCCCGCATGGGGGTAAAGGCCTTGCGTTTGGCTTTCAGGTCGGCGCAGCCATAGAGCTGGAAGTGCAGCGTCAGGACCCCCACGTGCGGCGTGATCGCGGGTTTCTGCGGTGTGGTATTCAGCAGGCGCCTCAGGGCATCAGACATAGACGTTATCCGGCACGGCGAGGCCAGCGGCCCCGCCTGAGTGGGCATTGTGGACAGCGGCGGGCGGCGCGGACGCCGCCACGCACCTCAGTCTACTACAGGGGTGGCCCTTTCGATAACCGCAGCGGGGTCGGTGCCGGTGGGCAGGTTGCCGTAGTTCAGGCCGCCCTGGGAGGTCAGCCGGCTGGCGCAGAAGGCATCGGCAACGGCCGGCTGGGAGTGCCGGATCAGCAGGGAGGCCTGCATGGCCAGGGCCAGGCGGTCCACCAGGTTGCGGGCACGATACTCAAAGTCGCTGATATCGGCGAAGTCGTTCTGGAGTTGGGCCAGGAACTGGTCGAAGCGGCGGTCCGCGCTGCGGGCCTCGGCCACCTCGGCAAAATAGGCCTCCAGGGTATCGGGCTCCTTCTGCAGGGCCCGCAGGGTGTCCAGGCACTGGACGTTGCCACTGCCTTCCCAGATGGCGTTGACCGGGGATTCCCGCAGCAGCCGGGGCATGATGCAGTCTTCCATCACACCGGAGCCGCCGATGCATTCCATGGCCTCGTAGGCATGGTTGGGACTGCGTTTGCAGATCCAGTACTTGCCCACCGGTGTGGCCAGCCGCGCCAGCAGACGTTCCCGCTGGATATGCTGATTATCCAGGGCGCGGCCGATCCGCAGGGTGAAGGCCAGCGCCGCCTCGCTCTCCAGCGCCAGGTCCGCCAGCACGTTCTGCATCAGCGGCTGCCGGTTCAGGGTGGTGCCGAAGACCTGGCGGTGACGGCAGTGGTGCAGGGCCTGGGCGGAAGCCTGGCGCAGGCCGGCGGAGCTGCCGATCATGCAGTCGAAGCGGGTCATGGCCACCATCTCGATGATGGTGGGCACGCCGCGGCCCTCCTCGCCTACCATCCAGGCCAGGGCACCCCGCAGCTCCACTTCGCTGGAGGCGTTTGAGACATTGCCCATCTTGTTCTTCAGGCGCTGGATCTGCCAGGGGTTCTTGCTGCCGTCCGGACGCCAGCGGGGCATCAGGAAGCAGGACAGGCCGCTGCCGGTCTGGGCCAGCACCAGGAAGGCGTCGCACATGGGTGCGGACACGAACCACTTGTGGCCTACCAGTTCATAGGCCTGGCCCGGGCCGGGTGTGCCCACCGGGTAGGCGCGGGTGCTGTTGGCCCGGACATCGGTGCCGCCCTGCTTTTCGGTCATGGCCATGCCGATGGTGACAGAGTTCTTCTCGCCGTCCGGTACATTGCGGCGGTCGTATTCGTTGGCCAGGATCTTGTCCTGCCACAGTGCCGCCAGCTCCGGCTGCTTGCGGATGGACGGGATGGCGGCAAAGGTCATGGTGATCGGGCAGCCATGGCCGGCTTCCACCTGCGCGTGCATGTAGTAGCGGGCGGCCCGGGCGACATGGGCGCCGGCGCCGGGGTGGGTCCAGGGGCTGCTGTGCAGGCCGTGCTCCATGGCGATCCGCATCAGCGAGTGGTAGGCCGGGTGGAAATTGACCTGGTCAATGCGGTGGCCAAAACGGTCGTGGCTGTAGAAAACCGGCTTGTTCTCGTTGGCCTGGAAGCCCAGCTCGATAGTGCTGGCGGCACCGGCCAGGGTGCCGAACTCAGCCAGTCCGGTCTCCGCCCAGTCGGCGCCTTCCCGACGCACACCTTCCACCAGGGCCTGGTCCTGGCGGAACAGGTTGTAGTCCTGCAGGGCCGGCGGCTGGTTGATGACCTCGTGAGTGCTGGCGAGATAGGGGTCGCGGTGGTCGGTGATCTGTTCCGGTGCAGGTTGACGGGCGTTCATGGTGTCCTCCGTGTGCCGGTCAAGCCCTGAATGCAGAAGCAGACAATGGACTCCACCAGCGCTTGTTGGGTGTCCCGGTCCGGCGCCCCGTCGTCTTCGGCCTGGCTGGGTGACAGTGGCCCGACCAGGCTCTCGGCGATGGCGCCGACCAGGCAAGTGCTGCTCTGGCGAGCGTTCTGGGCCGGCAGCGAGCCCTCTTCGATGCCCTCGCTGATGGCCCGCTCAAAATGCTGGGCATAGGCCTTTCGGTACAGCAGGCGCTCCGCCTCCACGCTGGGGTCCACCGGTTCGGCGATCAGGGACCAGGCCATGGTGGGGCCCCGCAGCGCCCTTTCGGCAAACTGCCGCAGGGCCGCTTCCAGCCGCTCAACGGCGTTGCCCGGACCGGCCAGGGCCTCTGCCACCTTGTCCACTTCGCGCTGGGTGGCGGAGCGGAAAATTTCCGCGAACAGCGCCTCCTTGGATTCGAAGTGGCGGTAGATGGTGCCAGTGGCTACCCCGGCGGCCCTGGCCACATGGGTGATCTGGGCGCTGCGAAAGCCACCCTCCGTGACACAGCGAAATGCACAATCAAGAATCCGTTTGCGTGCCTGCGCCTTCCGGTTGCGCATCTTTTCGGTTTCACGGTAAGCCATGTGAACTCCTTGGTAATAAGTGAATCATTATTCATTTCTTGTGTCAACACGGCGGGAACCGGCGCCGACAGGGTTTTCGCGAGGGCCGGGACCTGTCCTGGCCGGCCCTTTACAAAAAATTACAAAAAACTGGTTGAGGCCAAATAGCGCTGTCATCGAAACAGGATTATAAAGACGCCAAGGCGAGGATGCTCGAAGTGCGCTCGCCGAGACGGGGCGCGGTTTCCGGTCCGGAACCCGGCGCCCCTGGTAATGATTTCGCTGATGGGGAGCAAAGCCATGAGTGAATTCGACGAAAGCAACCTGGAGCGATCCGGTAGCTGGGCATCCGACGGTGAAGACAACCATTCCATAGCCGGTCGTGCCCGGGTGCGCGCCCAGCTGCAGGCGGATATCGAGGCCTTCCTCAACCAGGGCGGCAAGATCCAGGAAGTGGACACCAGTTTCCGTTCCGAGCCAGCCCGCAAGGTCGATGTCGGCTTCAACAACCGTTCGATCTGACCCTCGCGTCCGACACGCCAGCCACACGGCTGGCGTTGTTTTTTGTTGATCCCGGTCCCAACCTCCGGCGCTGGAGTTGTTATGCTGGGCGCCAAACACAGGATCAGGTCAGGTCAATGCCACGTTTTTCTCTGCTCGTCTTTCTGCTGCTGCCTATTATAGCGACCTTCGCCGGCTTTGCGTTGCTGCAGTCCACAGCCAGTGACGATGCCGCCCCGTCGTCATCACCAGCCCTGACTCCGATCAAGCCGACCACCGCGACGGCGACGGACACGATGCCCGCCGTGGTCTCCGAAGCCCCGGTCACGGTACCGGCGAAGCCGCCGGCATCCCTGGCGGGTACCGAGGTGCCGGCGGGCTGGCAGGTGCTGGATGCCAACGGCCACCTGGTGGCCACGCCCGAACTGCGGGCCCTGTTCGAGTATTACCTGGCGGCGCTGGGGGAGGAATCCCTGGCCCAGTTGGTGACTCGCATCCGCTCGGCCCTGGCGGTGCTGCCGGAGCCGGCCCGCAGCCAGGCCCGCGAAACCCTGGCCCGCTATCTGGACTACAAGCTGGCGGTCAGTGAGCTGGAGGATGCCGCCGGTGCCGGCGCCATCGCCGACGACCCCGAGGTCTGGTTGCAGCGGCTGCGGGATCTGCGCCGCAGTCACCTGGGTGGGGCGACCGCCGAGGCTTTCTTCGCCGCCGATGAGGCGGTGGATCGCTTCCAGCTGGAGCGCCGGCGCATACTGGCTGCCGAAGGCCTGGAGGAGGCCGAGCGCCAGCGCCTGCTGGCCCGGGCAGAGGCGGCACTGCCGGAGCCCCTGCGCCAGGCCCGGGCCGAGGCCAGTCGGTTCAGCGACTACCAGCAGGCGCGATCGGAACTGGCGGACGACCCGGCGGCGCTGCAGGCCTACCGGGAATCCGAGTTCGGCGTGGAGGCCGCCGCGGCGCTGGCCCGGGTGGAGCAGGAGCAGGCCGACTGGGAGCGGCGCTGGCAGGCCTACCGCAAGGCCGTCAGCGCGCTTGATACCTCCGGTCTGGCGCCGCCGGAGCAGGCAGCGGCGCGCCAGCGTCTGCGCAGTGAACACTTCCAGGGCGCGGAGCGGGTCCGGGCCGAGGCGCTGGATTCCTTGCAGTAGGGTTTGGGTCCCCGCAGCAAACCTGCCGTTGCCGCCGTCCTGCGTGTATCATGCAAGTCAGTTGCGTGCGCCGGGGCGCCTGTCCGAAAAACGTCACATTGGGCTGTCATCATTCTGTCTCGAAGACTTGAGTGGGGCGCCGTCCACAGAGGCCCGGGGCCGTCATCCGATTGACCCGACAGGAGGTAGTGCCTTGTTTTCACCCCAGTCCCGCTCGTTTCCCGCCAGCCGCCCCCGGCGTAACCGTGCCAATGATTTCTCCCGCCGGCTGGTGCGGGAAACCCGGCTGTCGGCAGACAACCTGATTTTCCCGGTGTTCGTGCTGGAGGGTCGCCAGCAGCGCGAGCCGGTCGCCTCCATGCCCGGCGTGGAGCGCCTCAGTGTGGACCTGCTGGTGGAAGAGGCTGCAGAACTGGTAGAGCTGGGTATTCCGGCGGTGGCGCTGTTTCCGGTGGTGCCGCCTGAGCAGAAGAACCTGTCCGGCTCCGGCGCCTGGGACAGCGAGGGTCTGGCCCAGCGTGCCACCCGCGCCCTCAAGGCGGCCTATCCGGAGTTGGGGGTGATCACCGATGTGGCCCTGGATCCTTTCACCACCCACGGCCAGGACGGCATCATCGATCACGACGGCTATGTGATGAACGACGTCACCGTCGAGGCTCTGGTGCGCCAGGCGGTGTCCCATGCCGACGCCGGTGCCGATGTGGTGGCGCCGTCCGACATGATGGACGGCCGGGTGGCGGCGATCCGGGAGGCCCTGGAGCGGGCTGGCCATGTCAACACCCGGATTCTTTCCTATGCTGCCAAGTATGCCTCCAGCTACTACGGTCCCTTCCGGGACGCCGTGGGCTCGGCGGGGAACCTGGGCAAGGGCAACAAGTCCAGTTATCAGATGGATCCGGCCAACAGCGATGAGGCCCTACACGAAGTGGCCATGGATCTGGCCGAGGGCGCCGATATGGTGATGGTGAAGCCGGGTATGCCGTACCTGGACATCGTGCACCGGGTCAAGCATGAGCTGAAGGTACCCACCTTTGCCTACCAGGTCAGTGGCGAGTACGCCATGCATATGGCGGCCGCCGAGCGGGGCTGGGTGGACGCCGACGCGGTGATGATGGAGAGCCTGATCTGCCTGCGCCGGGCGGGGGCGGACGCCATCCTCACGTATTTTGCCCGCCGGGCGGCGCGGCTGCTGAAGAACACGACATCCTGACCGGCTAATCCCACGGGCGGCCGGCACCCAACTGGAATTCTTGCGCCATGACTACCGATTCTGTCAAACCCCTCAACAAGATCGAGGAACTGACCCAGCCCCTGCCGGAGCTGATCCCGCCGCTGGATCCGGCCGCCAGTGAGCACTACCTGAACAGGGAGCTGAGCCATATCCAGTTCAACTTCCGGGTCCTGCAGCAGGCCCTGGACGAGACCCATCCGCTGATCAACCGGCTGATGTTCTGCTGCATCTTCAGCAGCAACATGGACGAGTTCTTCGAGATCCGGGTCGCCGGCCTGCGTCAGCAGATGAAGTACGGCCGTGAGAGCGTGGGGCCGGACGGCATGCTGCCGGAACAGCTGCTGAACGAGATCAGCAAGGTGGCCCATGACTACATCCATGCCCAGTACGACATCCTCAACAATGTCCTGATCCCCGCCATGGAAGAGCAGGACATCCACTTCGTCCGGCGCCGGGACTGGACCCCGGAGCAGGCCGCCTGGGTCCAGCGTTACTTCGAGGAGGAGATCCTGCCGGTGGTCAACCCCATCGGTCTGGACCCGTCCCATCCGTTTCCCCGTCTGGTCAACAAGAGCCTCAACTTCATTGTCGAGCTGGACGGCAAGGACGCCTTCGGCCGCGAGACCGGCATGGCCATCGTGCCGGCGCCGCGCTCGCTGCCCCGCCTGGTGCGCCTGCCGGATGACGTCTGCAACGGCGGCAACAACCTGGTGTTCCTGTCCTCGATGATCCACGCCCACGCCGATGAGCTCTTCCCCGGTATGGAAATCAAGGGCTGCTATCAGTTCCGGCTGACCCGCAACGCCGACCTGGAGCTGGAGGACGACCTGGAGGACCTGGCCTCGGCGCTGCGAGGCGAACTCCTGAGCCGGCGCTTCGGTGACGGCGTGCGGCTGGAGGTGGCGGACAACTGCCCGGACGAGTTGATGAACTTCCTGCTGCGGGAGTTCGGCCTCACCGAGCGGGACCTCTACAAGGTCCACGGTCCGGTCAACCTGACCCGGCTGATGGCAGTCGGGGGGCTGGTGGACCGGCCCGACCTGACCTACCCGGGGTTCTCATCGTCGGTGCCCAAGCAGATCCGCAACAAGGAGCTGATCTTCGATGCCATCCGCCAGCAGCCGGTGCTGCTGCTGCATCCGTTCGAGAGCTTCACGCCGGTGATCGACTTCCTGCGCCAGGCCGCCAAGGACCCGCAGGTACTGGCGATCCGCCAGACCTTGTACCGCACCGGTGCCGATTCCGAAATCGTCGAGGCCCTGGTGGACGCCGCCCGCCGCGGCAAGGAGGTGACCGCGGTCATCGAGCTGCGGGCGCGCTTCGACGAGGCCGAGAACCTGGAACTGGCCAGCCGCCTGCAGGAGGCCGGGGTGATCGTGGTCTACGGTGTGGTGGGCTACAAGACCCACGCCAAGATGATCCTGATCGTGCGCCGGGAGGAGGGCCGTCTGAAGCGTTACGTGCACCTGGGCACCGGCAACTACCACGCCGGCAACGCCCGCCTGTACACCGACTACAGCCTGCTGTCCTGCGACGATGCCCTGGGTGACGACGTCAACAAGCTGTTCCAGCAGCTGACCGGCATGGGCAAGGCGCTGAAGATCAAGAAACTGTTCCATGCGCCCTTCACCCTGCACCGGCGCCTGATCGAGCTGATCGAGCGGGAGGCCGGCCACGGCGACAAGGGCCACATCATTTTCAAGATCAACGCGCTCACCGATCCCGACGTCATGCAGGCGCTCTACCGGGCCTCCCAGGCGGGTGTGCGGATCCAGCTCATCATCCGGGGCATCTGCTGCCTGCGGCCGGGTATCGAAGGCCTGTCGGAGAACATTCACGTGCGCTCCATCATCGGCCGCTTCCTGGAGCACACCCGGGTCTACTACTTCGGCAACCACGGCAAGCCGGAGGTCTACTGCTCCAGTGCCGACGCCATGGTGCGCAACCTGGTGAACCGGGTGGAGGTGGCGTTCCCGGTGGAGGACCGGGACCTGTCCGCGCGCCTGCGGGAGGATCTGGAGGCCTACCTGGCGGACAACTGCCAGAGCTGGGTGTTGCAGCCCGACGGCAGTTACGTCCAGAATCAGCCCGGCCCGGATGAGGAGCGCTTTGCCGCCCAGACCGTGCTGCTGGATCGTCTCACCAGCAAATAGGCCCTGGCCGGCCCGGCAACGGGCCCCGACTGGAGCAGTGATTGATGAAGAAGTGGATTTTCGCGGCCGCGCTGGTGCTGGTTGCCGGCCTGGCGGCGCCCTGGGGCGTTGGCGCCCTCACCGAGCAGCAGTGGCAGCAGACCCAGGCCCTCCTGCAACAGCAACCCATGATGACCATGGAAACCCGTCGCTATGAGCGCGGCTACACCGGCGCCGAGGTGGCGGGCACACTGGGGTTCGACAGCCCTGACAGTGGCGAGACCCTGACCCTGGCCTACCAGGGCGAGATTCGCCATGGCCTTTGGGGCAGCGAACTGACCCTGCGCTTCGGCAGCACGGATGATGAGTGGGTGCAGGTGCTCTTCCCCGACCAGCGCCCGACCCTGAGGGCGGACTTCAAGGCCTGGGGCAGTGCCGACCTGAATTTCATCCTGCCCGCTTTCGAGGCGGTGGAGCCCGCCACCGGTGAGTCCATTGCCAGCTCCGAGCTGGTGCTGGCGGGCACCCTGTTCGACCAGGGCAACGGTTTTGATCTGACCCTGGACTGGCCGGGCCTGGTGGCTCGCGGGCCCAACGCCACCATGACGGTCAATGACGTCACCATGAGCCAGACCATGAACCGGCTCAGGGGCGATGTCTGGACCGGTGAGGCCGCCCTGCGGGTGGATCGCTTCACCGCCCGCCTGGAAGGCGAGCCGGAAGTCAGCGCCCAGGGCCTGGCCATCGACAGCAAGACCGAGGCCGGCGCCGACGGTGAGCGCTTCACCGGCGTCACCGGTCTGACCCTGAACCGGGTGCGCAGCGAGGGCGAGGAGGCCGGACCCTTCCGGATGGACTTCGAGCTGCGGGACTTCCAGGTGGATGCCTGGAACCGGCTGCTGGGCGCCTTTACCCGGCTGCAGATGACGGCGGTGGCGCCGGATGCCGGCCTCAGCCGCCAGCAGCGGATAGAGCAGCAGGTGCAGGCGATGGAAAACCTGAGCGCCGGACTCAAGTCCCTGGCGGCCGCCGGCATGAGCTTCGGTTTTCCGTCAGTGTCGCTGAGCTTCCCGGAAGGCGAGGTAACCGGCGAGGTCATGCTGAGCCACCCGGAGCTGGGGGCTGACCAGGCCGACCAGCTGGAGCTGGTGATGCAACGGCTCACCGGTGTCATGACCTGGCGCCTGCCGGCGGCGCTGGTGGCCTCGGAGCCGGCCCTGATGGCGGAACTGGCGCCGCTGGTGGAGCAGGGGCTGGTGGTCCGGGAAGGCGATGTCTACCGGGTCGACGCCCGTCTGCAGGACCTGGAGCTGAACGTCAATGGCCGGATCATACCGCTGCCACCGATGATCTGAGGCGGCAGGCCCCCGCTCAGGGCGTGGCCACCCGGGCGGCGCCCATGCCACGGGGGTCGGACGCCGCCCGGGTCCGGCCCTCAGGGTCCACCAGAATCAGCTGCATGTTGCCATAACGGCGCTCCACGTTGCGCAGGTCATGGCCGAGTTCCCGCAGCTGGCTCATCACCTCCGGGCTGAAGGCGTCCGGTTCGTGCTGGATCTGATCCGGCAGATACTGATGATGGAAGCGAGCCTCGCTGACCACCGCCTCGGCACGCCTGCCGTTCATGACATCCAGCAGCCCCAGAAAGACCATGGTGATGATGCGGCTGCCGCCGGGGGTGCCAATGATGGCGCTGCGGTCCGGGCCCCACACCAGGGTCGGCGTCATGCTGGAAAGCGGCCGCTTGCCCGCCTCCACCTTGTTGGCCTCACCGCCCACCAGACCGTAGGCATTGGGCACGCCGGGCTTGATGGCAAAGTCGTCCAGCTCATTGTTGAGCAGCACCCCGGTCTGGCCCGACAGGAAGGCCGAGCCGAAGGGCAGGTTGATGCTTAGGGTGGCGCTGACCCGGTTGCCCTCGCTGTCCAGCACCGACAGGTGGGTGGTGTCGGTGCCGCTGCCGAGATCGCCGGGCAATGAGTCGCTGGGGGTGGCCCGGGTCATGGTGAGGGAATCCACCAGGCCGGCCAGATAGTCCGGGTCGGTCAGTCTGGCCACGGGAATGTTGGTGTAATCCGGGTCCCCCAGGTACAGGGCGCGGTCCCGGTAGGCCCGGCGCATCAGCTCCGCCAGGTAGTGAACCCGGGCAGTGTCCGGGTCCAGCTCGCCGATATCCAGGTCGGCAAAGGGCCGTGCCTCCATCATGCCGAACATCTGGGCCATGGCGATGCCGCCAGAGGAGGGCGGTGGCGCCGACCAGATCCGGTAACCGCCCACCTCGATCACCACCGGCTCCCGCTCGATTACCCGGTAATTCTCAAGGTCTGCCAGGGTCCAGATGCCGCCGGCGGCCTGCACGTCCTCTACCATCTGGCGGGCCACCTCGCCCTGGTAGAAACCGGCGCGGCCCTGCCGGGCCAGGTGCTCCAGGGTGTCAGCCAGCTCCGGCTGGCGGATCAGGGTCCCCGCCGGCGGCACCTCGCCATCCCGCAGGAAGGTCTCCCGGGCCGCCGGGTAGCGGGCCAGCACAGGCTGGCGCCAGCCGGCCATGTCCCGGTAATGCTGGTCGGCCTCGAAGCCCTGCCGGGCCAGTTCGATGGCGCGGGCCAGGGTCCGTGACAGCGGCAGCCTGCCGTATTCTTCGCTCAGGTGGGCAAAGGCGGCGGCCTGGCCGGGAATGCCCGCCGCCAGGGGGCCGTTCACCGACAGTTTGTCGGGGTGGACCTCGCCACCGGCATCCAGGTACATGGTTTCATGAGCCTGGCCCGGCGCGGTTTCACGGGCATCCACAAAGACCGTACCGCCGCCGCTGCCCTGCAGCAGCCAGAAGCCGCCACCGCCAATGCCGGCGCTGTAGGGTTCCACGACCCCCAGTACGGCGGCGGTGGCCACCGCCGCGTCAAAGGCGTTGCCGCCGGCGGCCAGGATGTTCATGCCGGCTTCCGTGGCCAGCGGATGGGCGCTGGCAATGGCAGGCTGGTAGGTTGGGGCGGGTGCTGGCGCGGTGGCGCAGGCGGACAGGACCAGGGCCGCCAGCAGCATCGTGGCCTTGAGGATGGCGGACGATGCGCGGGCGACGGTCATGGGCTCAGGCTCCGGTCAGGCGATGGTACTTGGCCATCAGCTGGGTTTCGTTCTCGACGTTCTTCGGATCCACCGGAATGCAGTCCACCGGGCACACCTGCTGGCACTGGGGTTCTTCGTAATGGCCGACGCACTCGGTGCAGCGGCCGGGGTCGATCACGTAGATATCGTCCCCGGGGGAAATGGCCTCGTTGGGGCACTCGGGTTCGCATACGTCGCAGTTGATGCACTCGTCGGTGATCATCAGGGCCATTCAGGGTCATCCTCGAAAAGACACACATTGCCCGGTCATTCTAGCGGAATTCGGCCCTGATGTCCGGGCTCAGGCCTTGGCGAACTTGCGCTTGAGGGCCTCTGCCACCACCGGATCGACAAATTCGGTGATGTCGCCACCCAGGGCGGCGATTTCCCGGATCAGGGTGGAGGAGATGTAGGACAGGTGGTTGGCCGGGGTCAGGAAAACGCTCTCGACCGTGGGCGCCAGGCGCCGGTTCATATCCGCCAGCTGGAACTCGTACTCGAAGTCGGAAACCGCCCGCAGGCCCCGCAGGATGACGGTGGCACCCTGCTGCACCACGAATTCCGCCAGCAGATTGCTGAAACCGGTCACGGTCACGTTGGGCAGGTGCCGGGTGGCGCTTCGTACCAGCTCGACCCGTTCGTCCAGGCTGAGCAGAGGCTGCTTCTTGGGGCTGTAGGCCACCGCCACGATGACGGTATTGAAGAGCTTGCCGGCCCGCTCGATCAGGTCGGTGTGGCCGTTGGTAATGGGGTCGAAAGTGCCGGGGTAGACTACCGTCGTCATAGAACTGGGTCCTCATCTGCTGGAAGCGGCGGGAAACCACCTATGATACCAGCTTAGACGCGGTTTTATCCCTCCGCACCCGGGGGTGCGGAGGCAAGGGCGTGGGTCTCAGCGGATAAACATCTTGTACACCATACGGTGCATGGCCGAGCCGTAGGGAGGGTAGACATACTTGCTGCTGTTGAAGCGCTGTTTGCTGAACACCGCCTTGGCGTGGGAGAAGGTCAGGAAGCCTTCCTTGCCGTGGTAGTGGCCCATGCCCGAGCTGCCGATGCCGCCGAAGGGCATGTCATCCTGGGCCACGTGCATCAGGGTGTCGTTGATGCAGACGCCGCCGGAGTGGGTCTGGGCAAGGACGTGGTCCTGCATTTCGGCTTCGTAGCCAAAGTAGTACAGCGACAGCGGCCGGGGCCGGTCGTTCACGTACTGGATGGCGTCGTCCAGGGTGTTGTAGCTGACCACCGGCAGGATGGGGCCGAAGATTTCCTCCTCCATCACCTTCATCTCCTCGGTGGCGTTGAGCACCAGGGTGATGGGCATCTTGCGGGTGCCGTCCTTGAGGTTTTCCCGGGCCGGGTTGATCTCGATCAGCTCGGCGCCCTTCTCGCGGGCATCGTCCAGGTAGCTCTGCAGGCGCTCGTACTGGCGTTCGTTGATGATGGCGGTGAAGTCGTCGTTGTCCCGCAGGTTGGCAAACAGGCTGGCGAACTGGTTGCGGAACTCGTCCACGAAGGTCTGCACACGGTCGGCGGGGCAGAGCACGTAATCCGGCGCCACGCAGGTCTGGCCGGCGTTGAAGGCCTTGCCGAAGGCAATGCGGTGGGCGGCATCCTCCATGGGTATGTCGGTGGAGATGATGGCCGGAGACTTGCCACCCAGCTCCAGGGTCACGGGTGTCAGGTTCTCGGCGGCGGCTTTCATCACCAAGCGGCCAACGGCGGTGGAGCCGGTGAACAGCAGGTGATCAAAGGGCCGGCTGGAGAAGTCCGCCGCCACCTCGGCATCGCCATTGACCACCGCCACCAGGTCCTGGGGGAAGGTGGCGTCCATCAGTTCCTTGAACAGGGCGGAGGTGTGGGGGGTGAACTCGGACATCTTCACCATCACCCGGTTGCCCGCCGCCAGCGCCGACATCATGGGGCCAACCGCCAGGAACAGCGGGTAGTTCCAGGGCACGATCACGCCCACCACACCCAGGGGCTGGTAGTGCACCTTGTTGGTGGCCGGCTGGAACAGCATGGACACCTTGCGCTTGGACGGCTTCATCCACTCGTCCAGGTGTTTGAGGGTGTAGTTGATGCCCTGCACCGAGGGCATGACCTCGGCGATGCGGGTTTCGTCCCTGGAGCGGCAGCTGAAATCCCGGTCGATGGCCTCGATAAGGCGGTCTTCGTGGGTGAGCAGGGCCCGCTTGAGGCGTTTGAGGTTTTCGCGGCGCTCGGTCAGGGAAGGCATGGGGTTGTGGCGGAACGCCGCCCGCTGTTCTTCGAACAGGCGACCCGTGTACTGTATCTGTTTCTTGCTTTCGGTCAGTTGGACGACGTTGGCAACCATGGTTTTCTCCTTGAAGCCGCACCGGCCTGAGGGGCGCGAACGATGTTTGGTGGCTCGGACAGGGGTGTCTAAAAAGTATCCGATTTGCGTCTGCCGGTATTATTAGAGTATATACTCTAGGGAGTCAAGTTGACGCGCCCGGCGAATCGGGCCATATCCTGACCGGTACCGGCCACCGCGCTCGCACTGCCGGCCGGAACGACCACAGTGAGCCTATGAAAACAAGAGACAAGATACTGCTGTCGGCGCTGGACCTGTTCAACGAGCGGGGCGAGCGCAATGTCACCACCAACCACATTGCCGCCTACCTGGCGATTTCGCCGGGCAACCTCTATTACCACTTCCGCAACAAGTCGGACATCATCTACGAGATTTTCCTGGAATACGAAAAGCTGGTGGACTATTACCTGCAGATTCCGGAAGACCGGCCGCTGAACCTGGAAGACATGACCTTCTATCTGGAGTCGGTGTTCGACGGCCTGTGGAGTTACCGTTTCATCCACCGCGACCTGGAGTTCCTGCTGGACAGTGATGTCCGCCTGCGCAAGGACTACCGCGACTTCACCAACCGCTGCCTGGAGGCCATCAACCGGATCTTCGAGGGCCTCACCGAGGGCGGCGTGATCGAGCGCCAGCCGGCGGACCTGCGCTCGGCCATGTCCCTCAATGTCTGGCTGGTGATCACCAACTGGATGGCCTTCCTGAAGACCGCCCACGGCTCGGAGCTGTCCAACAGCCTGACCCTGACCCAGCTCAAGCAGGGCATTTACCAGGTGCTGACTCTGGAACTGCCCTACCTGACGCCCGCCTTTCGCGAACCGGTGCTGGCCTTGCGGGAGAAATACCGGCCGGAACTGCCGGAGGCCCGGGTGGCATGAAATGACGGGGAACTTTCTGCGACCGGGCCAGTCTTAGGTATGACGCTTCGGAATTCGGACATTCCTGGCGTCTTCCTGAGTCCAGCTCAGGTTTTAGCACGTCGCAAACCCTGACGTTTCACCCGGTCGCTCTGCGCCCGGGTTTTTTTATGGCCGTCTTTTACTGCTCAGGGGCCGGCCCATAGCGGAGTGTCAGGTGCTGAGGATTTCCGCTTCCCGCCCTTCCAGCCAGGCCTCCAGGGCCGCCCGGCTGTCGTCCAGGCCCGCCTTGGTGGTGGCCGAGAACATCACCAGGTGCTCGACACAGTCATAGTGCTTGAGCATGGCTGAAATCTTGAGCAGCGCGGTCTTGGCCTGGCCAAACTTGAGCTTGTCGGACTTGGTGGCCAGGATCATCAACGGCAGGTTGTTATGCTGGCACCATTCCACCATCATCTGGTCGAAGTCCGTCATCGGGTGCCGGATATCCATCACCAGCACCAGGCCCCGCAGGCTCTGGCGCTGGGACAGGTAATGGTCCAGATGCTGTTGCCAGTCGTCCTTCATATCCCGTGAGACCTTGGCATAACCATAGCCGGGCAGGTCCACCAGCCGGCAATCCGGACGGTTGAGGGAGAAGAAATTGATCAGCCGGGTGCGGCCCGGGGTCTTGCTGGTGCGAGCCAGCTTGCCGTTGGCGGTGATGGTGTTGATGGCACTGGATTTGCCGGCGTTGGAACGGCCGGCAAACGCGACTTCGGCGCCCTGGTCCGGGGGGCATTCCTCCAGGCGGGAGGCGCTCACCAGAAAACGCGCACTGTTGAACGAGATGGCTTTGGCAGACGGTTGGTCGGACACGGGCGGGAGAGGACCTATTGGATTTCAGTTAGCGGTGATTTATGTATAATGCTACACCAATTTGGAACAGCGCGCAGAGCCGTTGCATCAATGGCTTGAGAGCAGGCCGCCGAAGTCGCGTCTGCAGGCTGAACAACGCACACCCGGCCCCGGGCCAGGCGCGTGCACAAGATGAGAGAGAAGCGGAGCGAGCATGAAAAAACTGATCGCAGGTGTTGTTCTCGGCGTCAGTCTGTCGGCCACGGCCTACGGCGCAGGAGATCCTCAAGCGGGTGAAGCCAACGCGGCGGTGTGCGCCGGTTGTCACGGTCAGGGCGGTGCCCAGCCGGTGGTGGCGGAGTATCCGAAGCTGTCCGGTCTGGGTGAAACCTATCTTCATCGCCAACTGCAGCTGATCAAGCCGCAGGACCGGCCGATTCCCTCCATGATGGGCCTGCTGGACAATATGTCCGACCAGGACCTGCAGGATCTGGCGGCCTATTTCGACAGCCAGGACATGATCATCGGCAAGGCCAATCCGGAGCTGGTGGATCTGGGCGAGAAGATCTACCGGGGTGGTAACCTGGCCTCCAGCGTACCGTCCTGCGCGGCCTGCCACAGCCCTGATGGCAAGGGCAACGAGCCGGCGGGCTACCCCCGTCTGAGCGGTCAGAGTGCCGACTACGTCGTCAAGCAGCTCAAGGCCTACCGCAGTGGCGAGCGTGACAGCGGTCCGTTCGCGTCCGTGATGATGGATGTGGCCTCCGGCCTCACCGACGAAGAGATCGAAGCGGTCGCCAGCTACGTATCCGGTCTGCACTGACCGTACTCGAAGCGCCTGAAACCCCGCCCCGTGCGGGGTTTTTTGTGCCCGGCTGGCGGTCATGACGTCGCCGTCACTGGAAGCCGGCCCCCGCGGTGGGCCATAATCCGCCCATTCAGGCCGACTGCCGCGAACTTTTTGTCGGTGCCGGCGTCCTATCAGGGGCCGTCTTCCAGACCGAAACGTCCTGATAACCTATCCTTTTAATAACAACGGAGAAGCGTATGACAGTTATCCTTCGAGCCGCCGTGCTGCTGCTGGCCCTGGCAAGTTTTGGCGCCCAGGCCCAGTCAACGGAATTCCGCGAAGGCGAGCATTACCGTGCCCTCAGCAACCCGGTCCCCACCGGCAGTGGTGACAAGATCGAAGTCGCGGAAGTGTTCTGGTATGGCTGCCCCCACTGCTACTCCTTCAAGCCGCTGATCGAAAAGTGGGAGCAGGACCTGCCGGAGGATGTCCAGTTCGAACTGCTGCCGGCGGCCCTGGGCCAGTCCTGGGAGCCCCACGCCCGGGCCTTCTATACCGTCAAGGCCCTGGACAAGTTCGAGCAGACCCACGACGCCCTGTTTGATGCCCTGGCCCGGGACCGCAAGCCCCTGAATGATGCCGAGAGCCTGGCGGACTTCCTTTCCGAGTACGGTGTGGATCCGGAAAAATTCGTCAAGACTTTCAACAGTTTCGGTGTTAATGCCAAGATGCAGCAGGCTCAGGCCAAAATCCGGGGTGCGCGCATCACCGGAGTTCCGGCTATGCTGGTAAATGGAAAATACGTGGTCAGTGCCTCGCTGGCGGGCAGCCATGAACAGATGCTGGAAGTCGTGGACTACCTCATCGAAAAGGAGCGGGCGCAGTAACAGGCGACCCCCGGCGGCGGGTGCTGGCGAACCGGATAACGAGGTGACTCGTGGCGCAACCAACCCCGATGTACAGACGCATCCAGAAGCAGCTCAAAGGCTGGATCGGCCCCGGCGAACAGCGCCGGGGCAGCTGTTCCGGCACGGATCACGTGCCGGCGTTCGAGGCCCATCGCCACCTGCGGCTGCTGACCTTCAATATCCAGGTGGGCATCAACACCTCAGCCTACCGGCACTACGTCACTCGCAGCTGGCAGCACTTCCTGCCCCACCGCAAGCGCTTCGAGAATCTCGACCGCATCGCCTCCCTGGTGTGCCACTATGACGTGGTGGCTCTGCAGGAGTGCGATGGCGGCAGCCTGCGCAGCGGCTTTATCAATCAGGTCCAGTACCTGGCCGAGGCCAGCGGCATTCCCTACTGGCACCAGCAGCTCAACCGCAACCTCGGCCGCCTGGCCCAGCACAGCAACGGGCTGTTGAGCCGCTACCGGCCGCTGGAGGTGGCGGAATACCGCCTGCCCGGAGTGATTCCGGGCCGCGGCGCCATCGTGGTCAAGTACGGTGATGCCGATGACCCCCTGGTGCTGGTGATGATGCACCTGTCCCTGAGTCGCGCCGCCCAGCAGCGACAGCTCGGCTTCATCCGGGACCTGATCGCCGATTACCAGCACGTGGTGCTGATGGGGGACATGAACAATCACGCCGACGAGCTGCTCTCCAACACGCCCCTCAGTGACACCGACCTGGTGCCGCTGCCGGACACCGCCCACAGCTTTCCCAGCTGGCGGCCCGAGCGGGCGCTGGACCACATCCTGGTGAGTCCCAGTCTGGAGATCCGGCGCTCCGAGGTGGTCAGTTATCCGGTCTCGGATCATCTCCCCATTGCCATGGACATTGCCCTGCCCAAGGGCTATCTGCAGACCTTCTGAGCAGGCACAAAAAAACCCGGCGGGGCCGGGTTCTTTCAGGACGCCATCAAGCTTACTTGATCTTGGCTTCCTTGTAGGCAACGTGCTTGCGAACCACCGGATCGTACTTCTTGATCTCGATCTTGTCGGGGGTGTTACGCTTGTTCTTCTTGGTGGTGTAGAAGTGACCAGTACCTGCTGATGAAACCAGCTTGATTTTCTCGCGCATGATGCGGCTCCTTAGAATTTCTCGCCGCGGGCACGAAGGTCGGCCAGCACAGCGTCAATGCCTTTTTTATCGATGATGCGCATACCCTTGGTGGATACCCGCAGCTTCACGAAGCGCTTTTCTGACTCAACCCAGAAACGATGGCTCTGCAGGTTGGGCAGGAAGCGACGACGGGTGTGGTTCATCGCGTGGGATACATTGTTACCAGAAAGCGGGCGCTTGCCGGTAACCTGACAGACTCTGGACATACTTGCCTCCGACCGTGAGCTTGGTCCTGAAATACGAATTCGTTCAATCGCGCCTATTCGTTCAATCGCGCCTGGGGTAATTGTCAGACGCCGCCAGTACAGACGATGTTAAACGCTGGCCTGCGCTTATGACGTTTTGGCACTGCCTGAAAATTAGGGACGCTTTTATACCAGAACGGCGGACCTAACGCAAAAAATTGTTGGGAATTTAGCCAGGAATCGGCGCCTCGCTTTCACGGCTCACATCAGGCCCCGCTCCGCCAGCGACACCACCTCGCCGTGCCCCACCACCATATGATCCAGCACCCGGATATCCACCAGCCCCAGGGCGTCCTTCAGGCGCCGGGTCAGGCTGACGTCCGACTGGCTGGGTTCGGCCACGCCGGAGGGGTGGTTATGGGCAAAGATCACCGCTGCGGCATTGAGCTCCAGGGCCTGGCGCACCACTTCCCGGGGATAGACCGCGGCGCCGTCTATGGTGCCCCGGAAGAGCTCATGGTACTGGATGACCCTGTGGCGGTTGTCCAGGAACAGGCCGGCGAATACTTCGTGGGGGTAGGTGCCCAGACGGCTGCGCAGGTAATTGCGGGTGTCCTCCGGCGAGCGCAGGGGGTCGCCCTGGCGCAGGGGTTCGTCCATGACCCGGTGGGCCATCTCCATGGCGGCCTGGACCTGGGCGAACTTGGCGTCCCCCAGGCCCTTGACGCTGCAGAAATGCCGGTGGGAGGCAGTCATCAGGCTGCGCAGGCCGCCGAACTGGCTGATCAGCGCTCGCGACAGCGCCATCACCGGCTGGCCGGGGGTGCCGGTGCGCAGAAAAATGGCCAGCAGTTCGGCGTCGGAAAGGCTGCCGGCGCCGTGGGCCAGCAGGCGTTCGCGGGGCCGCTCATCGGTCGGCCAGGGCGATTGGGTCATGATCGAGTGTCCTTACATTGGCTGCGGCCCGCCTGGCGGGCCGGAACTGCGCGTCCTGCGCCCAGGCAGTCTAGCATGACCGACAGGCTGTCGGCAGGGCGCAAGCAGTGGTATCTTTAAGGCTTTGAATTTCCGACACAGTCCACCCCGACAAGGGCCTGGTACCAGGGAGCGAACATGGCGCAGAAACGAATCCTGCTGGGCGTCACCGGCGGCATCGCGGCCTACAAGAGCGCCGAGCTGGTACGGCTGTTGAAAAAAGCTGGTCATCAGGTCCGGGTGGTGATGACCAGTGGCGCGGAAGGCTTCATCAAGCCGCTGACCTTTCAGGCCCTGAGTGGCGAGCCGGTCCGCAACTCCCTGCTGGACCCGGAAGCCGAGGCCGGCATGGGCCACATCGAACTAGCCAAGTGGGCGGACCTGGTGCTGGTGGCGCCCGCCTCGGCCAACTTTATCGCCCGGTTGGCCAACGGCATGGCGGATGATCTGCTGACCACCGTCTGCTGCGCCACCACCGCCCCCATCGTGCTGGCGCCGGCGATGAACCAGGCCATGTGGAGCAACACCCGTACCCAGCGCAACCTGGCGCTGCTGGAGGCGGATGACCAGATCCGGCTGTGGGGTCCGGACGCCGGCGACCAGGCCTGTGGCGATACCGGCCCCGGTCGCATGCTGGAGGCCCAGGCCATCGCCGAGCGGGTCGATCAGGACAACCGCGGCGTGCTGGCAGGCCAGCGCGTGGTGATCACTGCCGGGCCGACCCGCGAGCCCATCGATCCGGTGCGTTATATCAGCAACCACAGTTCCGGCAAGATGGGTTACGCCCTGGCCGCCGCGGCCCGGGAGGCCGGCGCCAAGGTGGTGCTGATCAGCGGCCCGGTCAGTCTGGCGGCCCCGGCCGGGGTGGAGGTCCGGGATGTGATGACGGCAGAGGATATGCTGGCGGCCGCAGAGACGGCGGTGGACGAGGGCTGTGACATCTTCATCGCCACCGCAGCGGTGGCGGATTACCGCCCGGAAACCGAGGCTGACCAGAAACTCAAGAAAGCCAACGAAACCATGTCCCTGGCGCTGGTCCGCAACCCGGACACCCTAGCCACCATTGCCGGGCGCAGCAACCCACCCTTTACAGTGGGCTTCGCCGCCGAGACCAACGATGTCGAGCACTACGCCACCGACAAGATGGCCCGCAAGAAGCTCGACATGATCGTGGCCAACGATGTGTCCCAGCCCGGTATCGGCTTCAACAGTGACCGCAACACCATCACGGTATTCTGGCCCGGTGGCCACCAGGCTTTCGACAATGACACCAAGGCCGGCCTGGCCGGGCGTCTGGTCCGGCTTATCGCCGAGCGCCGGCAGCAGGCCGCCGGAGCCTGAATAACACGGCCCGCGGTGCGGGCCTGAATAGGATTGCAGCGAGGATGTAGCATGAGCAAACGCCCCCTCCAGGTCCGTATTCTGGACCCGCGGATCGGTGACACAGTGCCGTTCCCCCAATACGCCACCGGTGGCTCCGCCGGCCTGGATCTGCGGGCCCTGCTGGATGAGCCCCTGACCCTGGCACCGGGCCAGACCGAGCTGATCCGCACCGGCCTGTCCATCCATATCGCCGACCCGTCGCTGGCGGCCATGATCCTGCCCCGCAGTGGCCTGGGTCACAAGCACGGCATCGTGCTGGGCAACCTGGTGGGCCTGATCGATTCGGATTACCAGGGCGAACTGATGGTGTCCTGCTGGAACCGGGGCCAGAGCCCTTTCACCGTCGAGGTGGGCGAGCGGATTGCACAGCTGGTGCTGGTGCCGGTGGTGCAGGCGGAGTTCGAGGTGGTGACGGCGTTTGATGCCAGTGACCGCGGCGAGGGTGGATTCGGCTCCACCGGCAGCCATTAACTTTTTCGGGATGGGCCGCCAGAGGCCATCTATACTGCCTAGTTAATCAAGGCCTTGTGTCCCGGGCAGGTCACCACTCATGTCCCGGATAAAACAACAACAGCCCCGCGGCCAACCGACAGCGAGCGGACTTTTCTATGAAACTCGGCAAGAAGAAAGCAGACCAGGCCGCCGGCGAACAGCCGGCCGCCAAGAAAAAACCAAAAGCCGGCAAGGGCGCCAGCCACAAGCGCCTCAGCTCGGTCAGCCTCGGCCAGGCCCTGGTGGTGGCGCTGGCAGGTGTGGTGGCGGCGGCCCTGCTCTATGTGGTGGTGCTGCAGCCAGCCGAGGGCCAGCGCCACCAAGCCCGGGCCGAGGCAGCCGCGGACCAGGCTGCTGCCCGGGTGGAGCAGCGCCTGGTGCTGCTTGACCGCCTGGTGAACGGTTATGCCAGCCAGCCCATCGTGGCCCGCGCCCTGGCCGAGATCGACATCCGGGAACAGGTGGTGGCAGGCCTGGGTGACCTGCTGCCATCGGTTTCCAGCGCCTTCCTGTTTCCCTACGGCGAGATCCCCCGCCGCTCCAGCGCCGCCGACGACCTGGGCTTCGCCAGTCTCGATCTGGCCCGGCGGGCGGAATCCGGCCGGGCCATCGCGCCGGACGCATACCCCAGGGATGGCCGCTGGTTCGTGCAGATTGCCGCCCCGGTGCGCAGCGCCTCCAGCCAGGCCGTCATCGGCACCCTGCTGGTCATCTTCGATACCACCGTGCTGGCGCCGGTTATGCAGCCGGGTGAGGGCCAGGGTCAGGTGGCACTGATCCAGACCGTGGCCGGGCAGTCACAGAACGTGGTCAGCGTGGGTTCCGGCGGCGGACAGAGCCTGACCCGACCCCTGAGCCCGGCCAACTGGACCCTGCAGTACACACCGCAGCCGGCCTCCGAGGGCCTGATCAATGTCTGGCTGGCGCTGGCGGTGGTGGTTGCGCCGGTGCTGCTGGCGGCCATCGCCATCTGGGTCATGATGGCAGGCGCCCAGCGCAGCCAGCGGGAGGAAATTGCCGCCCTGATCCAGTGGTGTCACAAGGCCTTTGCCGGTGAGAGGATCAAACTGCCGACCCTGAAGTGGGACATGGTGGCATCTCTGGCGGAGGTGCTGCAGCGGCTGGCCCAGATGGTGGAGAAACGGGTTGCCAAGGCCGGCGAGTCGGCCCGGCCGGCAGTGCCGACGCCGGCGGCCCGGGGCCGGGGTGCGGCCGCGGCCAGTGACGAGCCGCTGTTCCAGGACAAGGACGTGCTGGATATCGACATGCTGGATGGCGATGAGGACGTCCTCGGCTTCAGTGATGGCGACAACACCGGCCTGGGGGTGGACGAGGTCAGCCTGCCGGCGGTGGAGGTGTCGGCTTCCATTTTCCGTGCCTATGACATTCGCGGCATTGTCGGTGAGACCCTGACCGCTGAGGTGGTCACGGTCATCGGCCAGGCCATCGGCAGCGAGGCCATTGCCCGCAACGCCACCACCCTGTGCATCGGCTACGACGGCCGTCATTCCAGCCCGGAATTCGCCGACGCCCTGGCCCGGGGCATACTGTCTACCGGCTGCAGCGTGATCGAGGTGGGCGCCGTGCCCACACCGGTGCTCTATTTCGCCACCCATCACCTGGAGACCGGCTCCGGGGTCATGGTCACCGGCAGCCACAATCCGTCCAACTACAACGGCCTGAAGATGATGATCGGCGGCGAGACCCTGTCCGGCGATGCCATCCAGAAGCTGCTGCAGAGGATCCAGACCGGTGACTTCGAGCAGGGCCAGGGCGAGCGTGCTCGCGAGGACGTGCGCCGGGCCTACCTGGACCGCATCGTTGGCGACATCGCCGTGGCGGCGCCGCTGAAAGTGGTGCTGGATGCCGGCAACGGCATTGCCGGCGAGCTGGCGCCCATGCTGGTGGAGGAGCTGGGTTGCGAGGTGATTCCGCTCTATTGCGACGTGGACGGTGACTTCCCCAACCATCACCCGGATCCCGGCAAGCCGGAAAACCTGGCAGACCTGATCGCGCGGGTTCAGAGCGAGGGTGCCGACATCGGCCTGGCCTTCGACGGCGACGGTGACCGCATCGGGGTGGTGACCAACAGCGGCCGCATCATCTGGCCGGACCGGCTGATGATGCTGTTCGCCCGCGACGTGGTGTCCCGCAACCCGGGCGCCGACGTGATTTACGACGTCAAGTGCAGTCGTCGCCTGGCCGGCGTCATCAGTCAGGCCGGCGGTCGCCCCATCATGTGGAAGACCGGCCACTCCCTGATGAAGGCCAAGATGAAAGAAACCGGCGCCCTGCTGGCGGGCGAGATGAGCGGCCACGTGTTCTTCCAGGAGCGCTGGTACGGTTTTGACGACGGCCTCTACGCCGCCGCCCGGCTGCTGGAGATCCTGGGCATTGAGGACCGCCAGATCGACGAGGTGTTCGATGAGTTCCCGGAAGACCTGAGCACGCCCGAGCTCAACGTCGCCGTGACCGAGGAGTCCAAGTTCGCCCTGGTGGAACGCCTCAGCAAGGAAGGCGACTTTGGCGATGGCAGCGTCAACACCATCGACGGCGTCCGGGTGGACTACCCCGACGGCTGGGGGCTCTGCCGCGCCTCCAACACCACGCCGGTGCTGGTGCTGAGGTTCGAGGCGGAATCCGAGGCGGCCCTGGAGCGCATCAAATCGGTGTTCCGGACCAACCTCAAGCGCGTCGCTCCGGATATCGAGGCGGACTTCTGAACCGGTAGAATTCGAGGGGACGCCGTGCCGGGGCCGGCCGTCCCGACACGCACACTCCAATAAAGGTGAAAGCAATGGCACTGGATCGTGAAACCGCCATGCAGGTGGCGGCAGTTCTGAGCAAGGGCTTGCCCTACATTCAACGTTTTACCGGCAAGACCGTGGTCATCAAGTACGGCGGTAACGCCATGGAGAGCGAGGAGCTCAAGAGCAGCTTCGCCCGGGACATGGTGCTGATGAAGCTGGTGGGCATCAACCCCATCGTGGTGCACGGCGGCGGGCCCCAGATCGGCGAGCTGCTGGAGCGGCTCAACATCAAGTCCCACTTCGTCAACGGCATGCGTGTCACCGACACCCAGACCATGGACGTGGTGGAGATGGTGCTGGGGGGCCAGGTCAACAAGCAGATCGTGTCGCTGATCAACAAGCAGGGCGGCACTGCCGTCGGCCTCACCGGTAAGGACGCCAACCTGATCCGCGCCCGCAAGCTGGAAGTCACCAGCAAGCGCGACGACCTGGCCCGGCCGGAAATCATCGACATCGGTCACGTCGGTGAGGTGGAGAGCGTCAACGTGGAGGTGATCGACATGCTCACCCGCAGCAACGTGATTCCGGTCATCGCCCCCATCGGTGTGGGTAAGGATGGCGCCTCCTACAACATCAACGCCGACCTGGTGGCCGGCAAGGTGGCCGAGGCGGTCAAGGCCGAGAAACTGATCCTGCTGACCAATGTGTCCGGTCTCAAGAGCAAGGAGGACAAGGTCCTCACCGGCCTCACCGCGGCCCAGGTCAACAGCCTGATCGATGACGGCACCATCCATGGTGGCATGCTGCCGAAGATCCGTTGTGCCCTCAGTGCGGTGGAGAACGGTGTTCGTACATCCCACATTATCGATGGCCGGGTGGCCCATGCCACACTGCTGGAAATCTTCACCGACGAGGGTGTCGGCACGCTGATTTCCCGCGGCTGAAACAGGTCATGACTCGCGCCCGGCCCCCAGGCGATCACCGGTATTATCGGAGCCCGACATGAAGAAGTTGTTGACCATTCTGGTAGTGCTGGCCCTGGTCGTATGGATCGGTTTCAAGGCCGCGGTCTGGTACCTGGCGGACAGCCGGCTGGCCATGGCCCGGGAGGGCCTCTCGGAGCAGGGGGTCCTGCTGCGGGGCGAGATCGGCTCCAGTATCGCCGGCGTGCTGAGCCTGCGGGACGCCCACTTCCAGCCTTTCCAGCTGACCCAGGGGGTGGATGCCCGCCTGCTGGAGTTCCGGACCCCCTCCGGGCTGGCGCTGCTGCAGAGCCTGCTGGACCCCGCCCGCTTGCCCGGCCAGTGGTCCCTGGAAGCCGACGGCCTGCGGCTGGTGCTGGATCCGGCCATGATCAAGAACTGGGTGGCGCCGGACCCGGATGCGCCGCCGGCGCTGTTCGCACCGGTTTGCGGTCCCGACCGCCGCCAGCGCCTGGGCAGTGGCGACCTGGTGCGCATGGGGGTGACCGAAATAACCGGCGACGGCCTGCTGCGTCAGGGTCCTGATGCCCTGCATTTTGAACTCAACACCTCTGCCATCGGCAGCCTGGAGCTGGACTGGCCGGGAGCGCGCCTGGATCCGACCCGGCTCACCGACCTGCCCGAGTCAACGCAACAGGCGATGACGGTGATCCTCCGGGACGGCGGCTTCATGCGCAAACTGGCGGCATTCTGCGCCCGTGAGAGTGGCCTGGCTATCGATGCCTGGGCCGCCACCGTCGCTGAGGACTTCAATGCCGCCCTGGCCGCCCGGGACCTGGGCGCCAGCCCCCAGTTGCGGGCGCTTTACGTGCGTTACCTGACCGAGGGTGGCCAACTGGAAATCAGCCTGCGGCCGAGCGCTCCGGCGCTGGGCATCCCGGTCCGCGCCGAGGGCGGCGACAGTGACGCCGACATGGTGGTGGAATACAACGAGGCCCGGGTGCCCGGCGTTTACCTGACCCCGATCACCCCCGAGGCGCCCGAGGTGCCGGAGCAGGCTCGCGAACCGGTGGTGGCCGAGGCGGTGGAACCGGGGCCGGACTGGCGTCCTTCATCGCCCGCCGAGGCCGCCCGTTGGATCGATCGCAGGGTCCGGGTTACCCTGGAGTCAGGCCGGGTGGTGGAGGGCCGCCTGACCAGCGTCAGCGAGACCGGGCTCACGGTGGCCCAGGTCATGGACGGTGGCGAGGTGGCCTACCCCACCGTCAAGACCGCCATCACCAAGTTTGAAGTCTGGCGCAGAGCCAGTGACCAGGGCCGGCCCCTGCCGCCGGCCCCGGAACCCGAATCCACGCCCGCCGGGGAAGAACCTTTGGCGGGCGAGACCGGTACCAACGCCGAAGGCGAGCCGGAAAACTGACGTCCGCCGGGTGCAGCGGACAGTGATCTGCAAGGTGTCAACATGACGCAAGACAAGCGCTCCGGCGCCGGCAAGGCGCCCGGCATCCAGGAGATGATGGCGCAACTGGTGGCGCTGCCTTCCATCAGCAGTGCCAATCCGGACTGGGACCACAGCAACGAGGCGGTGGTGCGAACCCTGGCCGAGTGGCTGGAGCCGCTGGGGTTCGAGACCGAGATGCTGCCGGTGCCGGGCATGCCCGGCAAGTACAATCTGATCGCCACCCTGGGTCGTGGTGACGGCGGCCTGGTGCTGTCCGGCCACACCGATACCGTGCCCTACGACGACAAACGCTGGCAGAGCGACCCCTTCAAGCTCACCGAAAGGGATGGCCGCTGGTACGGTCTGGGCACCTGCGACATGAAAGGCTTTTTTGCCCTCGCCATCGAGGCCGCCCGGGAGTTCGCCGGCAAGCCCCTGAAGCAGCCGCTGATCATCCTCGCCACCGCCGACGAGGAAAGCTCCATGAACGGGGCCAAGGCGCTGGCCGAGGCCGGCAAGCCCAAGGGCCGCTACGCCGTGATCGGCGAGCCCACCGGTCTGCGGCCGGTGCGCATGCACAAGGGCATCATGATGGAGCGGCTGGTGTTCGAGGGCCAGTCCGGCCATTCCTCCGACCCGGCCCTGGGCAACAACGCCCTGGAGGGCATGCAGGAGGCCATGACCGAACTGCTGGGCCTGCGCCGGCGCTGGCAGGAGGAATTCAACAACAGCCAGTTCCAGGTCCAGGTGCCCACCCTGAACCTGGGCTGTATCCATGGTGGCGACAACCCCAACCGTATCTGCGCCCGCTGCGAACTGCATTTCGACCTGCGGCCGCTGCCGGGCATGAAGATGGCGGAGTTGCGCCAGTCGATCCTTGACCGGATCCAGCCGCTGGCGCAGCGCCGGGGCCTGGCAATGACCTTCGAGCCGCTGTTCGATGGCGTACCGCCGTTCGAGACCGCCGCCGACTCGGAGCTGGTGCGCACCTGTGAGCGCTTGACCGGCCACCAGGCCCAGGCCGTGGCCTTTGCCACCGAGGCGCCCTGGCTGCAGCAACTGGACCTGGAGACACTGGTGATGGGCCCGGGCTCCATTGACCAGGCTCACCAGCCGGATGAATTCCTTGACCTGTCCCAGGTCAAACCGGGGGTTGAACTGCTCAAACAGCTGATCCAGCGCTTCTGCGTGGACGGCTGAGACACCGACACAGAGTCACTATTCCGGGAGTCTGGACCTTTGAAACCGAACGATTGGCTGCATGGCTTCCGCCATTCCTCGCCCTACATCAATGCCCACCGTGGCCGCACCGTGGTGCTGACCCTCGGCGGCGAAGCCATTGCCCACGACAACCTGCTCAACATCATCCACGACATCACCCTGCTGAGCAGCCTTGGTGTCCGTCTGGTGGTGGCCTTCGGCGCCCGCCCCCAGATCCAGGCCCGGCTGGATGAGGCCGGCCTGCCGTCCCGCTTCCACCGGGGTCTGAGAATCACCGATGAAAACCAGCTGCCCTATGCGCTGGAAGCCACAGGGGCACTGCGGGCGCACCTCGAGAGCCTGCTGTCCATGGGGCTGGTGAACTCCCCCATGCACGGCGCCCGCATCCGGGTCAGCAGCGGTAACTACGTGGCAGCGCGGCCGGTGGGGGTGCTGGGTGGCGTGGATCATGGTTTCACCGGTCGGGTCCGGCGGGTGGACGCCAGTGGTATCGAGAAGTTGCTGGAGCTGGGTCATATTGTGTTGCTGCCGCCGGTGGGTTATTCCCCCACTGGCGATGCCTTCAACCTGTCCTACGAGGATGTGGGCAGCCAGGTGGCGGCGGCGCTGCAGGCCGAGAAGCTGATCATCTTCACCGAGCACCCGGGCGTACTGGACGAGGACGGCCAGCTGATTCGAGAGCTCAACGTGCGCCAGGCCTGCGATCGCCTCTCGGCGGTGTCCGAAACCAGCTGGGACCAGGACCTGCTGCGGGCCGCCTGCGACGCCTGCGTTAAGGGCGTCCGGCGCTCCCACATCATCAGCTATACCCAGGACGGTGCTCTGCTGGAGGAACTCTTCACCCGCGACGGCTCCGGCACCCTGGTCAGTGACGACAACTACGAGCAGATTCGCCGGGCCCGGGTGGAGGACATCGGCGGCATCG
>NZ_JAWVZL010000029.1:0-34437 GCF_033722195.1 Marinobacter sp. | reverse complement strand
GCTTCCGGATGGCTACGACACCGAGGTGGGTGAGCGAGGCGTGAGGCTTTCCGGCGGCCAGCGCCAGAGAATCGGTATTGCCAGGGCCGTCTACTACGATCCCGACGTGATCATCATGGACGAGGCTACCAGCGCGCTGGATAACATCACCGAGCGGGCCGTTATGGATGCGGTGGATAATCTTTCTCGCTCCAAGACGATTATCATGATCGCCCACCGTCTTTCAACAGTTCAGAACTGCGACGTTATCTACCTGATGCAGAACGGCCAGGTGGCGGATAAGGGCACCTTCTCTGAGCTACTTGAGTCGTCCGAGGCGTTCAGGGAGATGAACGGTGTACAGTCACAGGATTCCGACCAGATAGTGCAGTAGATCTTTAATAGGCAAGCCTTGAGGCAACGGATTGCGGAAAAAATACGGCAACGCTGTTTTTCGGGGGAACATGTCTTAGTACATGATGCGAGTGTTTAATAGCACTTCTTCTGAAGCTCTTTAATTCCCCCAGCTCCAGGGCAATCCTCAGCGCATTGAGATAAAACATACCAATGTGTTTGCGAACCGTTTCTTTTGCTCCAGGATCGATATCGGGACTCTTCGAAAACCACTCAGCGAGGTGACGAAAGGTTTCAAAATAACCTCGAACGTTTTTCATCGAGTGGCCACTTGTCATTATGGAATTGCTGCGCATGCGCCGTTTAAAAAATGAGCGCTCGATAAATCCGTGTCTGAGTGAAAGATTCATGACCTGAAGGGTGAATGCTTCGTCTTCATGAATGATGCCTTCGATAAACCGGATTTTATTGTCTTCAAGCAAACTTCGTCTAATCAGGTAAAGCCAGACGGGGCTGCGGTACTGTTTGGACTGCATCAGGTACTGGTAAAAATTACCATGGTCAGGCGAAACTGATCTGAGATAATTATTTCCTGTAAACCTACAGACGGCATAATCCCTGTCATTAAATGGCAGCGCGTTGAAGTGAACCAGGTCCAGCTCATCATCCAGCGCCAAGTGCACGGTTGATTCCAGCATTTCCGGCTCTATGAGGTCATCAGAGTCGAAAAAGTAGACGAAATCACCCTGGGCTAGCCCAAGGCCCCGGTTTCTGGTGCTCGCGAGCCCCTTATTGGTCTGATCGTAAACGACAAACCTTGAGTCATCAGCGACAGCCTCAGAAATCAAGGCCAACGTATTGTCAGTGGAGCCATCGTTGATAACGATTGCCTCAAAATCGTTAAACGTCTGGGCCTTCAGGCTATTTATACACTCCGTAATATACGCCTGTACGTTATAGGCTGGAATGATTACCGAGACCTTTGGTCTATGCTTGCTCTGCACTGGATCGTCTCTTCTAAATAGCTTTTAAGACAAAAGTTTACGGCTTTGCAAGCCGCCGGTATAGTTCATCTTCAACGTCGAGTACCGCATCAAGGCGGGCCTTGGCACCGGGAGCCAGCGGCTTACAGCAGGCTGAGCTTCAAGTTGAAGTTTATCATTCTGCATGGACGCTTCTAATGCTTGACGAATTACGATTGGAAATTGATCGAGTCATCCTGCCGCTTCTGGAAGGCCGTAGGGCAGTCGCAATTTTTGATTTTCCCAATTACGCTAACGTGGGTGATAGTGCGATTTGGCTCGGGCAGAGAGCCTTCCTGAGAGCCCATGGCTTTCATGTCTGCCATGTAGATGACTGTTACCTGGGTGGCAGAGGGTATCCTGAGTTACCGGAGGACGCAGCTATTCTGATTAATGGCGGCGGAAACTTCGGTGATTTGTATATACATCATCAAAAGCTCCGTGAGTCCCTGATACTTCAGTATCCCAGGAATCGTATAATCCAGCTTCCGCAATCCATTCATTTTCAGTCGGAAGTGGAGGAAAATCGTTGTGCAAATTTTCTTAAGAAGCATGGCGACTTCCACCTGATTGTGAGGGACAAGCTCAGTTTTGAAATTGCGGAGCGAATCCATGCAGGCCCGGTTTACCTGTGTCCTGATATGGCCCTTTATTTGGGTAGGCTTCGCCGACCGGTCGAGCCTCAATTCAGGGTTGTAGGGCTGCTTAGAAAAGATCGTGAGCAAATTTACGAACATGCAGAAGCGGCGACACGGGATCTTTTCTGTGACTGGCTGGTTGAGCGCCGGGCTATTGGCTGGTTTGTAGGCCTGAACTTGCGTGCCGATCGTAAGGTTTTTGGTCGACGTAGTTTGCTCCCAAGAAAGTTAGTTTTGGACTGGGCCGCGAGGGCCAGGTTGAAGAGGGGATGCAGGCTTCTCTCCTCCGGCCGGGCTGTGGTCACGGATCGCCTTCATGCTCACATACTCTGCACTTTGATGGATATTCCCCATGTTGTTCTGGACAACTCCTATGGGAAAATCAGAAATTTCAGGGCAGCCTGGAATACCGGCGAAAGCGGCCTTTGCAAGGCTGCGACGTCTTTTGATGATGCTTTGGCGTTGGCAAAACAGACTCTTTGAATCAAAAGTGATCAAGCGTGTGGGTGAAAATAGCGGTCGATATACTGCTTGTATTGCCACCTAAGCTTCCTGGTGGCCTTGTCCCAGAACAATTGGCGAAAGACTCTGAAACCGACTACGAACGGATTCTTCTCGCGAACTTTTCTTAGATTTCTCGCGCCCTGCCGGTCAATCGTGATGTTTTGCTCTCTTTTGACGGTTTCAAACATAGCCCGGCGCTGCTCGTCAGACTGCAAACGGCGGATCTCACGAATTCCACCCTTGGTGCTTTCTTTAGGATTTGTGCAGCGAATACAGTCAAAGATAGCGACTTTGTCGTCGATCCCCTCGTTAATATGGTGCATTAGACACCAATCGATTCCATACCCTACAAGTCGCGGGTCATAAACCTTGTTGAACTCCTTTAGGATATTGATCTCTACCATTGGACAGGTGACCTCAACGTAATTGGTGTAACGAAGTCGGCAGAGCGCATCCTCTTCTGTCACTTTGAGGCTAACTCTTCCCAGGCGGTTAAAGGCAGGTTGAGACACCCAAAGGCCCAACTTTGTGTGAAACCTGAAGAGTCTATTAATTTGTCTGGGAGGGAGTGCAATATCGTCATCAGTAACCCAAACGGCAAGATATTGATCAAAAATTTCGGGCCAAGTATCCATCGCAAACTTGAGGTTCTGCCATTTGCTACCCTTGCGGCGGTTAAAATACTCGGGGGAAGTTTTCGATACACCGCTCCCGTCGGAGTATTGAGTTAACCAAACGTCATAGTTTCGTCGACCCGCAAACCAAGTGTCTGCTTTCGAATAATCGCCTACCGAAGAGAAGACGAGAAAGGGTCTTGGGCTTCCGGCCCTGTTTCTGATGAGACTTTCGTCCATGCACTACTCCAAAAGAGGGGTATGCTGCTCTTCGCAGAAATGAACATTTCAACGTTCGATTTCAGATTAGCAGTTTGGTTCAGAAAGCTTCAATCCTGCAGAAAGCAGTCATGGCAATCCCACGAAAGCCCAGAATTCTTCTGCTTTTGGCGGCGCTTCAGAAAGTGTGTAGCCTTGCGGGTTTTCCGATAAACTTTCGACGTGTGCACGAGCTCTAGGGCATCCATTCTTGGAGAGTGGTCTTTAGTAACAGGGAGAGTCCAATTTGTGTGGTTTTACGGGCTACGTTGGTGTCGGCTTCAAGGGTAAATCGACTGAGAGCACAGAGCACGCAATGTCTTCGGCGCTACGACATCGTGGCCCAGACGCCGAAGGTTTCTGGCGCGATCCGGAAACCCACCTCTCCCTCATTCATCGTCGTCTCGCCATACAGGATCTTTCGCCCTTGGGTGCCCAGCCCATGGAATCCGCCTCGGGTCGCTACGTGGTTGCCTTTAACGGCGAGATCTACAACTTTCTGGATCTGAAGTCGGAGCTTGAGAAAGGAGGTCTGGCTTTTCGCGGCCATTCCGATACGGAAGTCATGCTCGGTGCTTTTGAACGATGGGGAGTCGAGGCGTCGCTCACGCGTTTTGCAGGAATGTTTGCGTTCGCGGTGGTGGACCGAGAGACTTCCCGCCTTTACCTTGCTCGGGACCGCATGGGTGAAAAACCCCTGTACGTAGGCTGGCAGGGGCAGACCCTGCTCTTTGGCTCCGAGCTGAAGGCTTTGGCCTGCCATCCGGATTGGGTGGGGGCGATTGACGAAGAGGCGCTTCCGCTCTATCTGCGACACAATTTTATACCGGCACCCCACACCATATACCGGGGCATCCGCAAGCTTGAGCCTGCAAGCTATCTGGTTTTTGACCTGGCCGGCCTGATGCCCGGAGAGCTGCCGGAGCCGGTCCGCTACTGGCGGGCGGAGGACCACTTTGAAGATAACCTCATCTGGACACCGGAAACGGCTGCCGACCGACTTGAGGAGCTTCTTGGCGAGGTAGTGAACGAGCAGATGATATCGGATGTGCCACTGGGGGCTTTTCTTTCAGGCGGTATCGATTCCTCTACCGTCGTAGCCCTGATGCAGAAGCACGCCACCCGTCCGGTCAAGACGTTCAGCATCGGTTTTGATGAGGAGGGCTATAACGAGGCCATCCACGCTGCAGCCGTAGCCCGGCACCTCAAAACCGACCATACCGAGCTCTACGTCAAACCTCAGGACGCCCTGGATCTCATCCCGCGCATGCCCGCGGTCTACGATGAGCCTTTTGCCGATTCCTCCCAGCTGCCCACCTATCTGGTCAGTCGGATGACGCGAGAACACGTGACCGTTGCCCTGTCCGGTGATGGCGGCGATGAGTTGTTCTGCGGCTATACCCGTTACTTCCACATGCTTCGCCAGTGGCAGAGCAGGGCGTCCGCCAAGGCGCGGCTCAGAAGCGCAGCGGCAGCGCTTCCCCCATCCCTGGTGGCGCCGATGATTCGCGCGCTGGTGCCCGGCCAGCGTCATCGCTCTCTGGCTGGCGTCCGGTACCGGCTGGAAGAAGAGCGGGTCCGCGGAGCGACGGCGAGCCTGTCGGAGTTCTATCGCCAGCAGGTTTCGCTGGTGGCCCGGCCGGAAGCCCTGTTAAGGCAAAGCGGTGAACCGGAATACAGTCTGAGTACACCACTGCCAGACCAAATTCCGGAGGCTACACTCAAGACACTGGTCTGGCGTGATCTCAACTGGTACCTGCCGGACGATATTCTGGTCAAGGTGGACCGTGCCGCCATGGCCAACAGTCTGGAGACGCGGGTACCCATGCTGGACCACCGGGTGGTGGAATTCGCGCTGGGTCTGCCAACTGCGCTGAACGTCTCCGGCGGGCAGGGCAAGCAGGTACTCAGAGACGTGCTGCACCGGCATGTGCCCCGCCAACTGGTGGAGCGCCCGAAACAGGGGTTCGCCGTTCCTGTTGCCTCATGGCTGCGCGGCGACCTGCGTGACTGGGCCGAGGCGCTGCTGGCGCCCGACCGGTTGCGGGACCAGGGGTACTGGCAGGCGGATAGGGTGCGCTGGCTCTGGCAGGAGCATCTTGCCGGGCGGGAGGATTTCAGTTCCCAGTTGTGGGGGGTGTTGATGTTTCAGGCGTGGCTTGAATGAAACAGGTGGACTGGCACCCGAAGTACCGTGAGGGCATTCTCCGTTTGCTGGGCGATGTTCCGTTCAAACCGGCCATCTGGGAATGGCAGTTTGAGCAGAATCCCTTCGGAAAGCCATTCACGCCGGTAATTTTTGTTGACGATAATGACCGGGTGGTGGGCTTCAACGGTGTCATGCCGATCCTTGCCACTGATCGGGGCAAACCTCTGGATGCCCTCTGGAGCTGCGATTTTTACATCGCCCCGGATTGGCGAGGAAAAAAACTGGGAACCCACATCAAGGCGGCGTTGCATCAGCAGGCCAATCAGGTAATGGCGTTCGGAGTCAGCGACAAGGCCTGTGACGTCCTGACTCACTTGGGCTGGAAGCGCTATGAGGATATCCATACCTACCGCTTGATCCGCAAGCGTGGCTCCATGAGAAACTGGGCGTTTACCGGTCTTCAGGTTCTCAACCGCCTTCTGGGAGTCACTGAAAAAGTGTCGGGTCACTTTACCCTCGAAGTTCAGAGCCATTTGCCTGCGGCGCAACTGGTCGACGAACTCTGGGATCGCTCTGCCTCGGGCTATGGCAAGGTGGTAACCCGCAATCATGCGTATCTGGACTGGAAATACCAGCGTCATCCACTGGCCCGTTATGCCTTTGTTCGCGCCTGGCGGGGTGAAACGCTTGCCGGGGTTCTGGTGGTTCGCTACCACGGCGGCCAGTTGCGTATTGTGGATTATTGCGGCCCGGCTCGGGATCAGCTTCTCAAGAGATCCCTGATCAGAGCCTGTCGCAAGCACTGGCGCCATGCGGACCAGATTACCGCGGTCACCTCCGACCGGGAATTGGGCACCTGCCTGCTGCAGGAGGGCTTTTTCCGGCCCCGGTCCCAGCCGAGATTCTTTATTTACACAGGCGATTGCTCATGTTTGCCCAGCGACGCCGGGTGGTTTGTGATGGCGGGGGATTCCGATGGCGAGCTGCTGGCCGCCAGCGCAGACGCTTGTGAAGGCAGGCGGCCGTTTTCCACGTCTGTTGAGAATGGAGGCGAGCCAGGATGGCTCAGACCAGACCGCGAGTCAGCATAATCACACCCACGTTCAATCGCGCGGACTTTATCGGTACGGCCGTCGACAGCGTGCTGGCCCAGACGTTTAGTGATTTCGAACTGCTCATTGTCGATGACGGCTCAACCGATGACACGGTATCCGTTCTCGAACCCTACCTGGCTGACCGCCGCGTGCGTTATTTTAACCAGCCGAACCAGGGCCAGAGCGTGGCGCGGAACCGAGGGCTCGCTGAAGCCGACGGGGAACTGGTGTGCTTCCTCGACTCGGACGACGCCTGGCTGCCGGACAAACTCGAGCAGCAGGTGGCGCTCATGGACAGGCATCCGGACGTGGATATTGTTCACGGCGACGAGATCGACATTGATGAACACGGCCGGGAAGTTTCACGAAAGAATATGCCCCGTTTCTCCGGCATGATTGCCCGCGAGCTGCTGGCGGACAACAGCGTCAGCATAAACACTGTAATGGTTAGGAAGCGTTGCTTCGAGGAAATGGGCGGGTTCAGTGAAAGCCGCAGGGTGGCCGATGACTACGATATCTGGCTCCGGTTTTCCGCGCGCTACCGGTTTCTTTACGTGTCGGCTTTTTTTGGCTTTTACCGGGTGATGTCCAACCAGATTTCCAGCGACAAACGGGCACGTTTCGAATCCAACGAACGCATCGTGCTGGATTTTGTGCGGGATTTTCCGGCCGCGCTCTCCAGCCGCGACAGGCGGTGGGGACTGAGCCGATTTTATTGCCGTAAAGCACGCTATTACGCCCGGGCTGGTGATAAGCTCGTGGCCTGGAGCGCGATTGGCCGGGCGTTACGCTATCGTCCGGCCGATCCGGTCGTGTGGCGCAGTCTGTTTCGGGTGATCAGGCCCGGCCGGACCTGAAATGGCTTCATTGGAACCGTCGTAAAGGGAGTGGATTTTGAACGACAGGGAGAGAGCTGACACTAGCCCGATGATCAGTGTGGTTACGCCGACCTATAATCGGGCCGATTTTCTTCCGGAGGCGGTCAGGAGTGTGCTCGATCAGACCTTTCCGGATTTCGAGCTGCTGATCGTCGATGACGGTTCGACGGACAACACCCGCGAGGTGCTTGCGCCTTTTCTTGAGGACCCCCGCGTCCACTATCAATACCAGGCCAACCAGGGCCAGAGCATGGCCCGCAACCACGCTCTAAGCCGCGCCCGTGGCCGCTTTATCTGTTTTCTCGATTCCGACAATGCCTGGCTCCCTGATAAGTTAGAGAAACAAATGGCGGCCTTTGAGCAACACCCCGATGTGGACGTGGTGTACGGCGATATTATCACTATCGACGAAGGGGGCCGCGAACTGAGCCGTGAAAACATGCGGCGTTACTCGGGGCACATTGCCGCGCAGATGCTCAGGGACAATTGCGTCAGTATGAATACCGCGATGGCAAGACGCCGCTGCTTTGACGAGATGGGAGGCATGAGTGGTACCCGCCGGGTCGCGGACGACTACGATCTGTGGCTGCGCTTCTCTGCCCGATACCGGTTTCTCTACCTGCCCGAGTTCTTCGCGAAGTACCGGGTGATGGCGGACCAGATCTCCAGCGACAAGCGCCGCCGTTTCGACACCAACGAGCAGATCATCCATGACTTCCTGAGAGATTACCCTGAGGCTGTCACCAGGCTTGAGACCCGGCGTGGACTGGCGTCGTTCTACAGCCGTAAGGCTCGGCATTATGCCTTGAACGGCGACCGGGCGACGTCGTGGAATTCTTTTTCACGTGGATTGCGGTATGGGGCCGCGAACACCACCGTCTGGCGTGCCCTGGTGCGCGTCATTCGCCCCCGCTGATGCTTTTCTCCAGGCTGTGACCATGGCGATCACCGTCCAGCGCTTCAGCGAAGTCCAGTTCCGGGCCATGGGCGATGCCTGGCAGGCCTGCCTGGCAGAGTCGGACGCCAATCGGCTTTTCATGAGTTGGCCGTGGCTTTATTCCTGGTGGGAAACCTGGTCACAGATTCTGGGCCTGGACCTGTATCTGCTGGGAGCGTTTGACGAACGCAATATCCTGGTTGGCATCGCGCCGCTCTATCGGCGCAGGAGCTATATGCCGGTGGGGCTGCGGATAGACCGGCTCCAGATCATTGGCAACGCCTGGCGTGTGTCTCCCACGGTGCGCACAGAGTATTGCGGCCTGATATTCCACCGGGACCGGGCGGACGACATACGCCGCGCCCTGTTGCAGCACCTGGCGCAGAGTGGCTGGGACGAGCTGGTTCTTTGCGATGTCTCTCCCGAGGAAGTTGAGGCCAATCGAAGGGTCATCGGCGATGCAGCCGGACCTGTTACCTGTATTCGGCGGGTGACTGACGAGGGGGTGTCCATCGACACGACCGGCGTATTCGGGGATTGGCTGAAAACTCTTGGCAAGCACACTCGACTGAAAGTGTTCAATCGCCGGCAGTACCTCAGCGGTAAAAGTGATATCCAGTTTGTGGAGGCGAAGACAAGCGACTTTGGGCGCTTCTTTGACCTGCTCAACCACTTCCACGTCTACCGCTGGGGAAAACCGGCCTTCGACCGGGAGGCAGTGCTTTTTCACAACCGGCTTCTTCGGCGGCTGTCGCCGGGCATGCGGGCAGCCTGCACGTTCCTTATGGTTGATGGTAGGGAAGTCTCAGTGCTTTATGACATATTCGCAGGCGGCGTGCGCTATAACCTGCAGTCCGGATTTCAGGAGGACCTGGATCCGAAGGTCTCGCTCGGCCGGCTCCACCTTGGGTTTGCGATTGAGCAGGCCTTTCTCGATGAAACATGCGCTCATTACGACCTGCTGGCCGGTCGTGGCAAGCATTCTGATTACAAGCGGCATTTTGCTGGTCGTATCAACGAATTTGTAACCGCCGAGCTGGTTCGCAGCCCGCATTTACGCTTGCTGTATCGGGAGCAGGAGAGACTTCCCGCAGGCTGGCGGCGCACGATCAACCGAGCGTTTCGGCTTTAAGGTGTCACCTGCTATCATCTCGTGGCCGGTACGAGTATTCCGTAGAGGCTTAATCGCAACCGGCTGATCCGGTTCTGATTTCCACTGGACGGTGACGTTCGGATTAATGAGAGAGTCTGTGCATGGATAGCCAAACCCTTCGGGGCTCCGTCCGGCCGGCGTTGTCGCTGCTGGTTGCTTACGCGGTACTTCTGACCGCTATATTTCCCACGGCTTTGGGCATAGCCCAGCGGTGGGTGAAACTTGATGAATCCTACTCCCACGGGTTTCTTCTGCTCGCGGTTTCGCTCGGTCTCATCATTCAAAGCTGGCGACGCTTGCCACCCACACTGGGTTTCTATCCCCTGTGGCTGGTTCCATTTTTGGCGGCGCTCTTGGGCTACGCCCTGGGTGCCATGCTGCGTATTCAGGCGCTGCAGCAGTTGGTCCTGGTGCCGCTGCTGCTGGGCCTGCTGGCGGTGTTTCTCGGTTGGCATCAGGTTCGGCGCTTCATTATTCCCGTTGGCATTCTCTTTTTTGCCATTCCCGTATGGGATTTCATTTCCTGGCCCCTGCAACTGATCACAGTCGAGGTCAATCGCCTCCTGCTGGGTTTGTTCGGCATCGAGTTCCGGGTCGATGGGGTATTTGTCTATCTACTCGGAGTGGGCGCCTTTGAGATCGCCCATGGCTGCTCGGGCCTGCGCTATCTGTTGGTGGGCCAACTGCTTGCCGTACTCTATGGCTATCTGAATCTGCACCGGGTTGCGTCACGCCTGGTGCTTTATGGTCTCGCCGTGGGCTTTGCGTTGCTGGCGAACTGGATCAGGGTCTTCGTGATCATCTACATGGGTTACGAAACCAACATGCAGAGCAGCCTTATTTCCGACCACGATACTTTTGGCTGGTGGGTGTTCGCCGGCACTCTGGTTCCCCTGTTTTTGCTCGCTCGTTGGTTGGAGAACTCCCGGTTTGAAAAGGCACATCGGCGAATGGAGCAGGCGTCAGAAAAAAAACCCCGTGACAATGGCCAGCCCGTTTATGCTCTGATCAGCACCGCGCTGATCATGGGACTGATGACATTGTCATTGCCCGGCGCTGGCGGTTCCGTGACTGATCAGGCGGTCCAGTACTCTATGAAGATCGACCGGGAACGTTACTCTCCCATGTTTCAGGCGAGCCTCGAAGGCTGGCAGCCCTCGGTAAAGCACCCGGACAGAATCTACGAGCAGGCGTTTTTTAACCACCAGGAGGTGAGGGCGGGAGGGCAGCCGTCCGAAAAAATCTTTGTGGGCGTCTACAGCTACGATTACCAGCGCCCGAGAGCGGAGGTTATCCAGTACTCCAACCGCCTGTACGACAACAGCGAGTGGCTGCTGGACCGGTTTTTCGATATCGAAACGCTGGATGACAAGGCGTTCAAGGGCGCAGAGCTTCGCCATCGCGTCACCGATACGAGCATTTACCTTGCCTTTGGCTATTACGTGGAAGGGTTCTGGGAAACAGACGAGCTCCAGGCAAAGCTCGCTCAGATCAAAGGGGCCTTCAATCGGCGGACCGACGGCTCCATGATGGTTTTCGCTCTGTCCTGCGACGATTGTGCCGGAGAAGCTGCTGTCGCCGACTTGGCAAGGCAGCTCTCTCCGGAGGTGGCGCGTGTGATTGATCAGACCCAGACGGCCAACTAGCGGAACCCAACGAACGCGCCTCGCCAATCGGATGAACCTAGGCTTTACGGAACCTCCGCCTGCACGATATTGGACGTTGAACTTGAGCGTCCCTGGGTGTCGACGACCCGAATGGAAAAATACCAGGTGCCGGGAGCCAGATCTGTAAACCGGTAGGAATCCAGATCACCCGGGACCTGGACAATCTGGGTAAGTTTGTCCGGCTCCTGCCCGTAGCTGATCTCGTAAAAATCGATTTCACTCAGTGCGATTGACGAGCCATCCACCCGGGTGGACGGCGCTGTCCAGGACAAAGTAATACCCCCGTTCGGCGCGGGGGCAGTTTCCGTTGTGGTGCCGTCGGGAGCCATCCCCTCAGTGGTCACTGATTCGAGAGTCCATGGGGAGACGCCCAGTTCGTAGGCCTGCAAGCTGGTGATGCCGCCGTCGTTGTGAATGGTGCCCGAGTCATTAACCCAGGGATTCAGTCCATTCCTCAGCTCCCAGGTGTCCGGAATGCCGTCGGCGTCAGTGTCCTGCTCATGCATGTCAGTGGGCGCGGGCGCTTGCACGGCCTGCAGCTGGGAAACAGCTTGCCCTGTGGCAACGTCCGTGATCGACAACTGAGCCACCGCCCCGCCGCGATTCTCGTAGTATTCCATGGTGACAGGTACCGGTTGCTGGGCCGGCAAAGAAGCAGTGGCGCTATAGCTCGTCGGGCTCTGGTCACGCCAGCGATCAATGACAAGCTGGCCATCCAGATAGAGACGGACGCCGTCATCTGTCCGCGTCGTAAAGCGGTAGTCCTGACTGCCTTCGGTGTGGGGCGGAAGCAGGAGGCCACTCCAGCGCACACTGAAACCGTCAACCGGCAACTCTGGCAGAGGCGTGCCAGAGCCCCAGGAAAAGTCGATGGCGCCATCGTCCCTGGCGGTGACGAAGCTGTCGAAAGCCATTCCTGAGTAGTATTGGCCAACAAAACCCGGGACGTAGACCGGCTCCCGGTATGGGGTCTCATTCGGGTCGTCCATGGCAGTGCCGGCCTGATACTCCTCGAGATTGGTATAACCATCGTTATCGGAGTCCATGGTTGCATCGATCGAGCGCAGGGGGTTAAGGCCGTAGGCAAACTCGACTCCGTCCGGTATGCCGTCGCCGTCGGTGTCCGGATTGTTCTCGCTGGTACCCATCAGGAATTCATCCGCGGCGGACAGAAGGTCCTGATCCGGGTCTGACATGGCATCTGCCGGATCAGACGCCGAGAGGCCATGGATGATTTCCCAGTTGTCGTAAAGGCCGTCCTGATCGGCGTCCAGGGGTGGGTAATCCGGATCAAAGGTTAGGCCTTGAGCACCGTCGGTAAAGCCGACCCGGTACCCCAGGGAGTAGGCTGTTCTGATTTCTGGTACATCGGGATAGAGAGACTGGCCGAGCGAGGCGATGTAGGGCGCGCTGATGACCTGCTGCGTCAGACCGGGCCCTTCCCATGCCACGGAGAAATGGTCTCCGCCGCCGCCTTCCTTATGCAGTATCTCGAAATAGTATCGTTGACCGGCGCTGAGTTGCTGGGGCGCGGAGGTTTGCGACGAATACTTGGTGTAGCTACCTGGGCTGGTGTAGCCGGGAACGGAGGCGATCACCGACGTTGTGTTGATATTCTCCGAAGTGCCCAGGGAAAGACGCGTCTCGTCATCACCACTGAGAAAAAAGCGGTATTCACCGCTTTCTGGCGGAATGATATAGCCCCGCACCAGCGTGCCGTAATTGTCTCCTCTGTTAGCCGGGCCACGCAGTTCATTCAGTTCCAGCATCGCGTCAGGGCTTTTCGGATAGGCTGGAAGGGAGGTCAGCGAACTGATATCGGTGCCAGCTACGCCATCCCAGTAAAGAGCGTGGACAACACCTTCCTGACTGGTTTGGGGGAGAGACGCCGTCGGAGGCAGCGACTCAACATCCTGGAAACGCCAGCTCTGACAACCGGCAACAAGAAACAGCATACTTCCAACGCCAAGAAATCTCCCGATGGCCATGGCCCAATCCTTCCGGTACTGGAAATGTATTTACCAGTATTGGCGGGTGGGGCGCGGGGTTCCAGCGCTGCTTAGGAACGTTTTCTTATGTGCAATGCGGGCTTATTGCGGGGCTTCATGAAAAAGGCCGGCATGCGCCGGCCTCGTATTGCTCAACTGCGTCACTGTGTTTGCTAGCGACGGCGCCGGGCCACGCCGAGAGCTGCCAGACCCAGACCGAGCAATGCCAAAGTACCTGGCTCCGGTACCGAAACAGATGGGTAACCGTAAGCCTTGTCACTGCCTCCGCAGGAATTTTCGTCGCCGGGCAGCAGATCGCTTCCACTGCAAAGCTGTTGGGAGCGGACGGCCACGACTCCGAAGTCACTCAGAGCAAGACCGAAAGTCGAGGTGGTCCAGTTGAAGGTCTGGATGTTATTGAAGCCCTGGGTGCCCAGCCTGAAGACCAGTCCCCAGGTTCCGTCAAAACCCGGGATAGTAAGGCCGTTAACATTGCAGCCAGCGCCGCAATTGTTGCTGGTGGTATTTCTGCCTGCCAGGGTTACGTTACTGCCAGTCAGTTGCAGGGGGCTCGCACCTGTACTGCTGCAGCCAAAGTCGATGAAAATACCCAGTGCTTCGGCATTCCAGGGGTCAACGGTCAGCGAATAATTGAACTTGCCGGCGGTGTCGTCATCCACCTTGAAAATGTAATTGCCCGTGCCACCTTCGTTCGTGGCCCAGCTGTCATAAGTAATCATGCCTGCTTGCGCAGAGCCTGCAGCGGCGATGCAGCCCGCTGCCAAAAGTGATGTCAAAACTTTCCCTTTGTGTTTCATCATCCGTTCGTCACGCCACATCCCGGTTTGGGCTGAAGACCATCTTCAGCATCGACCGGGCCCTCGTTGGCTTCTGTCCGCAAATTGCAAGCCATTGCCTACAAACACTGTAAAAACCGTTGCCTAGGCTCTGCCAGCCGAGCGTTTGGCAGCGCATGTGTAAAAGAAATCGACTCGCCTTGTCGAGGGACAGCACAGCCTACATCTTTTCTAACACCGCCTTGGCCTTGTCATCCTGCCCGGTGGCCTTGTAAGCCTCCACCAGATGGAGGGCGATTTCCTCGGAATTGGGCTCCAGTCCGTGGGCTTTTTCCAGTACCGGCAGGCTTTCCTGCTGCTTGCCGGCGTTGAACAGAATCCAGCCGTAGGTGTCGGCCACGGCGGCGGAGTTGGGGCTCAGCTGATAGGCCTTCTCCGCCATGGGCATGGCGCGGTCGTCGTTGGCCTGCTGGTACATCCATGCGAGGTTGTTCAGGGCCACCACATTATTGGGCTCGGCTTCCAGCAGCGCTTCATAGGCCTGGATGGCCTGGTCGGCCTGACCCGCCTCCTGGTGGGCAAGGGCCAGGGCCAGGTTGACCTGAGGTTGGCCGGGATAGCGCTCCTGGGCCGCTTCCAGGCTTTCGATCGCTTTGCTGGGCTGGCCGGCTCGCTGCAGTGCCTGGGCGTAACGCAGTTCGGTGGCAACCGAGGGTTCTTTCTCCAGCGCTAACTGGTAAATCTCCGCGGCCTCCTTATGCCGGCCTTCCCGGGTCATCTGCGCGGCCTGCAGCAGGAAGGGGCGCGCCGATTCCGGGTGTTTGAGCTTGGTGTCCTGGATGATCTCGATGGCCTGCTCCTGACGGTCGGACAGGTAGGCGAGGGTGGCGGCCTGTAGGGCGATATCCTCGTTCTCCGGGAACAGGGCGCGGCCCCTGTCCAGGATCTCGCGGGCCCGCTGGTAGTTCTCCTCATCCGCTTTCTGTCGCGCCACTGTGTTGTAGATCGCGGCCACAACCGCTGCTGCCTCTGAAGTCTCGTCAGCCGTCTCGGTTTCCAGCAGTTCTGCGGTGTAGTTGTCGGTGGCCTCCGCATCCCCTTCGGTGAGTGAATACTCCAGCAGTACCAGGCGTGGGCCGATGGCTTCGGGGTTTTCCTCAAGCACCTCTTTCATGAAGCTAGCGCTTTTGTCACGGCCGAGCAGGGTAGCGGCGCCCTGAAGGGCCTGGCGATTGTCCGGAGCCACTCTGACGGCCTGCTTGAAGTGCTCGGCGGCGGCCTCGGGCTTGTCCTGGCTGCGGGCCAGGTTCCCCAGGGCAACGTAGGGCGCCGGGTTGTCGGGATCGGCTTTCGCGGCCTCGTCGAAGAAGCGCTTGGCCTGCTCGATATCGCCTTGGCGCAATGCCAGCTGGCCCCGTGCCAGCTTGGCAGGGGCGCTGTCCGGTTGTTCCTTGACCCAGGCATTGGCGCTCTCTACGGCCGCGTCCATGTTGCCGGCGTCCACGTGGGCCTGCAGGATCAGGAGGCGGGCGTCGCTGGAGTCGAGATCCCGCTCCATGACTTCCATGGCCTGCGCGATGGCCTGGTCGGTCTTGCCCTGCTGCACCAAGTAGCGGGCATAGCGGAGCCTGAGGGCGTTGTTATCCGGCGCCAGTTCCAGGGAGCGCTCAATCAGTTCTTCCCCCGCCTTGGCATCGCCACCGGCCAGGGTGGCGATACCCACCAGGGCCAGTACGCCCGGGTCGGTGTCCTTGTCGCTCAGGTTGTCGAGGATCTTGCGGGCCTCTTCCGGGTTGCGCAGCTGGATTTTGGTGGCGGTCAGCAGCTTGGCGGCCGCTTCGGAGTCCTCGGCCTCTGCCAGAGGTGCCAGCAGCTTCTCGGCCTCCTCGGTACGGCCCTGACGGAAACGGATCATGCCCAGCATGAGGGCGCTCTGTTCGTGGTTGGGGGCCTGCGCCAGCACCTCCTGCAGGTAGCGGGCGGCTTCATCCAGGTTGCCCTCGTTATAGGCGTTCTGCGCCGCCACCAGGTTGCTCTTAATGGTGCCGGGAGCCGATTTGGCCAGTATTTCCTCATACACGAAGGCTTCCGCCGACTTGCCCTGGGCCCGCAGCACTTCAACCAGCGCGGACATAGTGGCGTATTTGCGGTAGGTCATGATGTCGTACTGGCCAATGTCTTCCAGTGCTCGGATGTAGGCTTCCTCGGCCTGCTGCCAGTTCTTGTTGGCGTGGGCCAGTTGGGCTTTCCAAAGCCAGAGTTCCGGGTCAGTCCTGTCCAGCTCTTCCGCCTCACTGATCAGTGCCTGGGCGCGGTCCTGGTTGCCGCGGGCAAACGCCGCCCGCGACAGACCGATCAGGGGCTTCACCGCAGCCCCGTCCAGTGCCCGGGCACGGTCGTAGGCCAGTTCAGCGTCATCAAGCCGGCCGGCATTGAGGAAAACGTCACCCCGTACCAGGGCCGCTTCGATCTCCTGCGGCCGGTCCGGATCCTTGATGGCGTCCAGGTGGGCCAGGGCCTCCTCGGTGTTACCCCGCAGCTGGTTGGCCTTGGCCCGGATCAGGTTAATACGGTTCTCAACGGTCTGGGTCATGACGTCCGGGTCGATGCGCTCGGCCAGTTGGTTGGCCTGACGCTCGGCGTTGACGGCGTCACCGGCGGTCAGCAGGTTGTTGATGATGACAAAGTAGGGCTCGGCATTGCCCGGCTGCAGCTCGATGGCGCTGCGGGCCTCCAGGGTGCTGGCCTTGAGCTCACCCTGGCGCTGGAAGAAACGGGCCTGGTCAAGGTGGCTTAGATACTGGATCTCCTCCTGGCTCATATTGTCGTCGTCGCCACAACCCACCAGGGTGAGGCCGAGGAAAACCGATAGCAGGGTGGCACGGGCAATAGGGAGAGACTTCTTGGCGCTGATCCTTTTTTTCACGTTGCTTACCTTCCTTAAATACGGGCGGAGCCGAGTAGCGCTGATTCACCGGTGACGCCTCAGGCGCCGGAGGCCTCAGACGATGTTGTTATATTGTATTTGTCGGTCAGGTTGTACAGGGTTGGCCGGGTGACACCCAGTAGCCGCGCGGCCTGGGCCATATTGAAGCCGCTGGTCTGCAACGCCTGGTTGATGGCACGCCGCTCTGCGGTCTCCCGTACCTGGCGGAGGTTAAGCAGGGTGTCGGTAACCGAATTGTCGCAAGCCAGCTCAAGATCTTCGGCGGTGATCCGTTTGCCGTCCGCCATGATGATGGCGCGCTTGACCTTGTTGATCATCTCCCGGACGTTGCCGGGCCAGGAATACTGGTTGATACCGGCGATGGCGTCTTCCGAGAAGCTCATCTGGGGACGGTCCATCTGCTTGCCCAGGCTCTTGAGCAGGGACTGGGCGATGACCAGCGCGTCGCCGTCCCGGTCCCGCAGGGCCGGGACGTCCAGCGTGATCTCGCTGATGCGATAGTAGAGGTCTTCGCGGAATTCACCGGAGTCAATGAGCTGCCGAACGTCCCGGTGGGTCGCGCAGACCACCCGCACGTCCACCGGCACCGGGTTGACGCTGCCCACCCGGTCCACCACCCGTTCCTGCAGGAAGCGCAGCAGCTTGGCCTGCAGCGGCATGGGCATGTCGCCGATCTCGTCGAGAAACAGGGTGCCGCCGTTGGCGGTCTCGATCTTGCCTTTCTTGCTCTGGGTGGCTCCGGTGAAGGAGCCTTTCTCGAAGCCGAAGAGTTCGCTCTCCAGAAGATTTTCCGGGATAGCGGCACAGTTAATGGCGGCGAAAGGCTTATTGGCGCGATGGCTCAGGTCGTGCAGGGCGCGGGCCAGGAGTTCCTTGCCGGTGCCGGTCTCACCGGTGATCAGGGTGGTGACGTCCGCTGGCGCCACTTTTTCGATGGTACGGCAAATGCTTAGCATTTGCGGACTGGCGGCGACGATGCCCTTGATGGTGGAACTGTTGGAGGGGTTGGAAAGCTCCCGGTTCTCCCGTTCCAGCTCGCTCAGCCGCAGGGCCCGGTTCACCACGAAGGTGAGGATGTCGGCGTCCAGGGGTTTCTGGTAGAAATCGCTGGCGCCCATGCCAATGGCACGGACGGCATTTTCCTTGTCCTCACGACCGGTCACCACGATGACCTTGGTCTGAGGGGCGAGGCGGAGAATGTCCTCCAGCAGGGCAAAGCCCTGGCTGGCACCGCCGGGGTCCGGTGGCAGGCCCAGATCCAGCGTCACTACGTCCGGCTCGAGCCGTCGCAGGGCGGCAAGGGCGGAGTCCCGGTCGGCGGCGAGGCCTATTTCCAGGTCGCCATTGAAACACCACCGCATCTGGCTTTGCAGGCCGGGGTCGTCCTCGACAATCAGAAGTCGTTTACTCACAACAGCGCCAAATCCTTTTAGTCGTACGTGCGTGTCACTTCCGTGAAGCAGGTGTCATTATTCACTATGGTAGCAGGGATTTTTAACCGATCCTTGACGCAATGCAATCCAATTGGTTTGCCGAGCCGAAAAACGCCAATCATTTGTCATTGACCGCCGTCGAAGCTGGTGCCGGCGGGACCGGCTCAATGCCCGTGGCGCTCTCATCCTCGTGTACGCCCTGCTCAACGAGCCCGCATTCCAAGCGTTCCCGGATGATCGGGAATCGCAGGGAAAAGCACGAACCCACGCCGGCCTCACTGGTGACGTCAATGTTGCCACCGATGCGCCGCAGGTATTCCCGGGCCTGGTAGGCCCCGATCCCCATACCGGTCAGGCCCTTGGTGCTCTCGAACGGCTTGAACAGGCGGGTCTTGATAAACTCCTCGCTCATGCCCGAGCCGGTGTCCTGGATGAACAGAACCACACTGTCGCTGGCGGTCTTGAAGTTCAGCACTACCTCGCCATCCGGCGGTGTCGCATCCTGGGCGTTCTGGATCAGATGGCCAATTACGCTGCGCAGCTGCTCGGGGTCGGCGCACACCATGACGTTGTCTTTGGGGCCCTCCATCCGGGGTGCAGGCCGGTTGCGGCTGTAGTGGCTCACCAGTTCGGCCACCAGGCCGTAGAGTTCGATGGGCTGGCCCCGGACATCGTCTGCCACCGGCTTGCGGATATGGTCCACCAGGTTGGACATCTTCTGCACCGCGTGGTCGGTGGTACGGATCATGTCGTCCACGAAGGCGGGATTGTCCCGGTGCCTGGGCGCGTTCTTGACCAGCAGGGAGAGCTGGGCGATCAGTGTCTTGAGATCGTGAACCATGAACGCCGAGGCCTTGCTGACCGCTTCGAACTGCATGGCCCGGGAAAGCCGGTTCTGGGCATCAGCCTGGGCCAGCAGGTTGGTGGTCTGACGTGCCACCACACGCACCAGGTCAAAGTTTTCCCAGTTCAGTTCCACCTTGGCGTAGGGGGTGCCGATCAGCGTGATACCGTAGAGCTCATCCCCCAGGTACATGGGGATGACCAGCCAGCCGTCGGTGAACTTGAGAATCGGGTCGGGGATCTCCAGCAGGTTGTAACTGATGGGGTCGAGCCGGTACTCCTTGAGGTCGACGATCCATTCCCGCTCGCCGAAGAAGCGGATCAGCTCGGACTGACCGTCGATGGTGGTGTATTTCGGCGGTGCCAGGTTGACGGCAGTATTGAGGCTGAAGTTGCCCTCGTCGTCCCGGATCCAGATGACCCCGGAGTTGCTCTCCACCAGGCTCGCCAGGATACGCACCACGCGCTCGGGCAGTGGCGGGTCGTCACTCAGGTTGGCGAAGGCCTGGGTCATCTTCAGCCATTCTTCCCGGTAGTCGTACTTGTAGTCGAAGAAATTCTGGCTGATGAACATCATCAGCTTGGCGCGCACCCGGGTCGATGCCAGCAGCGTCGCCAGGAACGCCAGCAGGATCGTAAAGAACAGGACCTGGAGGGCGTCGCCCCACTGACCCCCCAATACCTTGACGTAATAACCGCCGGCGGCGGCCAGCAGCAGATAGGCGCCGGCAAACATCAGGGTGCCGACATGGAAGACCGCCGTGCGGGAGAGCTGGAACTCCACCGGCTGGCGCCGGGTATTGATCATGTTGACGGCGAACAGGGGCACCACCAGGGCGTTGACCGCACCGCGGGCATTCCAGAAGGAACCGGAAATCTGGCCGAACAGCAGGGCGTCGGCGTACATGAAGAAGTCGAACGCGAAAATGGTGGCGATGCCGATACAGGTGTACTTGACGCTGGAGCGGCCGAACGACACCGAGTTGCGCCAGATCTGCTCAACCAGACAGAGCCCCAGCAGGGACAGCGCCATCTGCCCGAGGACCTTGGTCTTGCCGTCCAACAGGTGCCAGTTCATCACGTATTCGAGGCTGCCGGAGCCCAGAAGCACCACGATCAGCACCAGCGAACAGCCACCCAGCAGCCTGCGGGCGCGCCCGGCCATCTCCGCGTTGCGGGCACCGTCCCGGATCAAGGCGAATACCACCGCGATCCAGGCGGCATCCCGGAGCAGTTCCAGCAGGTAGCGGACGAAGAAAGGCGGCTGCTCCCATAGAGTCTGGGCCACCAGGGATCCGGCCCAGAGCACGGACACGATAGCCGCCAGGAACAGGGCCCGGTCCGAGTCCCGTCGCAGGTATTTGCGGACGATCAGCAGCGCCAGCAGCAGGAAGCTCAGGCCAGCGGCGGCATGGCTGATCAGACTGAAATCGGTAACCATCATTCACATCCTGTGAAGAAGCCTCTTAAAATCAGCCTGCTGCGGCGAAGGGCTGTGTTGCACGGTGCTCGCAAACTCGCCTACCAGGCAGGTATGTCTCCTTTGCTGCGCGCCGTGCGCCTTGCCCTTCATCCACATCAGGCTAATTTTAAGAGGCTTCTTAAGCCTTTTTATTTATATCGGCTTCTTGTTTTCCCGGTAGAAGCGGAAAATTTCTTTCAGCGAGCGTTTGGGCTTGAAACCAAAGGTTCTGCTGAATGACCGGCCGTCAATCACCACCGGATACTTGAAGAAGCTCATCAGGTACGGTGGGAAGCTCTTCATGTTCAGGGTCTTGAGTATCAGTTTCGGCAGCACCGGCGGAATCGACGGGATCTGGATCCGCTTGCAGCCGCACATCTCCAGGGCGTGCTGGTAGGCTACCCAGTCGTTCGGAGCTACATTATAGATGCCTTTGTGGCTGCCCTGATAGGCCAGCACGATGGCGTCCGCCATGTCATCAATATGGATGAACTGCATCATCGGTGAAAAGCCCGCCAGCGCCGGGGCCCGGTCACTGGCCAGAAGTTTGCTGATGGAGTTGCGCACGCCGGGGCCGACGATGTTGCAGGGCCGCAGGATGGTGATGTTGAGGTCCGGGTAGCGCCAGAGGTAGATGTTGGCCAGGTTCTCCAGCTCAACCGAGTCGATCAGATCCATGCTTAGGCCTACCGCCTTCAGCGGCGCGCCCTCGTCGATCAGCGCCGGGTTGTAGGCCACCGCGCCATAGACGTGGTAGGTGGACAGGATCACCACCCTTTTGATGCCGTACTTGTGGCTCAGGTCCAGCATCCGCTGGGTACCCAGCACGTTGGCATTGTAGCGCCGCATGCGGGTCTCCTGGCTCGACATGATGCGGCCCATGTGGATGATGCCGTCGAACTCGTAGCGCCGGTACAGGTCCTCGAAACCGCGCTTGTTGAAGTCGATGCAGTAGCTGGGAATATCGTCCCCCAGGTAGATCTGCTCCCGGAAGTCCACCGCCACCAGATCGCAGGTGGAGCGCAGGCGTTCGATCACCTGCTGCGCCAAAGCGCCGGCGGCGCCGGTGATCAGGATGTGGGGTCTGCGTGCCTGGTTCATCAGAACAACCTTTTGCGTTCGTTGAGGCCTTTGTCGATCAGCTCACTGATGGCGGCCTTGACCTGTTCCACCCGTTCGGCCACCTGCTCCTCGGGAATGTCGGTGTTGTCGAAGATCATCGGGTCGCCGAAATTGAGGTGAACCTTGGCCGGGAAGACCACGGGCAGGGCCACCGGCGCGTAGGGGATACCCAGCGAGCGGGCCAGGGGCTTTATGTTGGCAATGGCGGGGATGGTCTCCTCGCAGCCCACCACGCCCACCGGCACGATGGGGGCGTTGTGTTTCATGGCCAGGTGCATGAAGCCGTTGCCGAAGCGCTTGAGCTGGTAGCGATCCCGATAGAGCTTGCCGGAGCCGCGGATGCCCTCGGGGAAGACCACCACCGCCTCGTTGTTGGTGAGCATCTTGGCACAGTTTGTGGGGTCCCCCAGAACCGCCCCCATCTCATTGAGAAGGTTGCCCAGGTAGGGCACCGTCGGGAAGAAGCGCTCGATCATGGCCCGGGGCATGCGGGGCTTTTCCTTGCGGGTGGCCAGGGCATAGCCGATCAGCAGGCCGTCAATGGGCAGCTGGCCGCTGTGGTTGGCCACGATGAGCACCGGCCCCTCGGCGGGCACCTTTTCGACACCGTCCGCCTTGACCCGGAAATAGCGCTCATAGAGCTGACGGGTAAGGGCAAGGCCGACCTTGACCGAATCGTTGTTGTAGCCCCACGGGTCGTAGCCCAGGGTGCCGATGGGCTTGCGGATCCGCTCCACCTGCTCGTCCAGGGACGCAGGTACCAGGCGGGCTTTGATAAAGGAGGTCAGACTCATGCAGATTCCTTGTCTGGCAATGTCCGGCACTGGCGGCTACGTCCGGCAATGCCTGCTGTTTGCTTGCAGTATAGGCAGTGATTTCAACCCCGCCGAAGCGTAAAGGCGAGGGTACGGCTCTCGCCACTATTCAATACCTGATAATCGTTACCCGCATTGGCAGTTTCGACGCACAGCATCTCCCGCCAGGCCGAATCGGGGAAGTCCGACAACCGCTGCGCCTTCTCCGGTCCCGGATTCCAGACCACGGTGGAGTCGCTGCCGGAGCCCGTAAGCAGGCGGGTGACCGCGGGCGTGCAGACGATCATGGCGCTTCCGGATTCGTAGATCCGGTCGGTTTCGCCGTCAAAGATCACCGGACCTTCCTGGGTTTTGGGCCGCCAGTCATCGAGGGTGTCGATATACACCGAGTGCTCCAGGCCGCGGATGCGGCTCCGGCTGATGTCCGGCGTTGGCAGGTAGGTGTGCAGGGCCTGGGTGTAGGCAAGGGCGTCGGTACCGGTATTGGTGGTGGTCAGTGCCAGCTCACAGCCGGAGACGCTGAAACTGAAGGTGGCCAGGGCCCGTGCCCGGCCGCCCCAGAGCTCGTCGAAGTCACCATTGGCGTCCAGCGACAGTTGGATCTCCACATCATGGGCGGTCTCGGTAACCCGGTCCAGCCGCCACACCGCGGTGCGGGCAAACCCGTGGGCGGTGGTACTAAGAACGCGGCGCTTGACCTCTGGCGGATTCCGGCCGGGGTCGCCAAACCAGGGCCAGCAGACCGGAACACCGCCACGGATCGCGCGGCCCGGCTCGAAACGGGCGTCCGGACTCAGCCACAGCCAGTTGGACTCGCCGACGGGTGCGAAGTGGGTAAGGTGCGCTCCCTGGAGGAAAACCCTGGCGCGGAAGCGGGGATGGTGAACTTCCAGGGCCTCGAGCTGGCCGATGGTCTGCCAGCGGGTAAAGGACCACTGGCCGGGGCGGGTCGTCAAATGGCACCTCTGTTTGCGATGGTGGGGCTGTTACGGCAACCCCTATCTTTACCCCAGAACCGGCTGAGCCGTCCAGCGACTGACTGAGAGTTGCGCTTTTTGGCAGGCTTTAATGTCCGGATGCTTTACACCCTTCACATGTATTAATAAGCGATATATTACAAGATGCTTTCAGGTTTGCGGAGGAAAAGTTAACAAAAACGCTCATAAAACAGGTTGGTACTGCTCGTTGTGACCTCTGCTATGCCAGTCGCCCGGTTGGGCCTTGTTTAAAGGGTGTCAGGGAACTTTACGGCGGATAGCCATCGCCAGTCAGAGCCTTGGTCGACGGAGATGGGGTCGGCCTGCCGGGGGTTGGGATAAGTCCATGAATATCACCTATTTAAAAAGAATGAATAGCTTGCTGCACAAATGTACCGCAGAAATCCGGAGGGTCTGGCACATCACTTGCGAGATCCTCCACGCATAAGATCAATATGCAGGTTATTTTCCATGGATTTTTCCGACTGAAGGAATAGAAAAATGAAGCTGACAAACTTGTTCCGAATACTGCTGATGACGGTCTTCATGGGCGCCTCTAGCGCTTATGCGGGGCCTTTCATCCTGGCCGGCACGGACGCCGATGATCACGGCTTTGTCTCGGGCGGGGCCAATGTTGATGGCTGGCTGTTCATGCAGAAGGCGCTGGAAAATATCGCCCCGGGGGTGACTAACGGAAACACCACAGTGGCGATTATGGGGAGTAGCGGCAGCGCGGGAGCTGCAGCCAATTCGGCGTTCAATCTGTCCAGTCTGAACCCGGGCTGGAGCGTGACTACGGTTGATACGGTGGATTTTGCCGGGTTCTTCAACGGCACCGGCACAACCAACGTCAATAACGTCGGCATCATGATGATGGACTCAGGCTTAAACGTGGGTGGCGGGGTTGACGGTAGCCTGTTCACCCCCTACGCCAGTGCCATTGACACCTTCGTCGGCAACGGTGGCGGCCTGTTCAGTCAGGCAAACGGATATGACTGGCTGAGTGCGCTCTTGCCCTCAGTGACAACTTCGGGCGAGTTCCAGACCGGCATTACGCTCACCGCGGCTGGCCAGGCTGCTTTTCCCGGCCTGACCAATGCCGACCTGAGTGCCGGCCCACACCACAACAGCTTTGACAACTTTTCACCGCTGTCTTCGCTGGGTGTGAACAGCAATGGCAATACCATTATCATCGGCAGTGCCGGTGGCAGTATCACCAACCCTGAGCCGCCTGCCTCCGTGCCGGAGCCGGGCACCCTGGCGTTGTTTGGTCTGGGCCTGGCCGGGCTCTCGCTGGTGCGTCGTCGCAAAAGCTGATCTTGATCCGGCGATCAATCTCGGCAGCCTTCGGGCTGCCGTTTTTGTTTGGAGATGAGCCCAGGGGACTTTCGCTGGTATGCTGGTGGCAGTTGTGGAATTGACCCTTTGGCGCCATCCAGCAATCTTGTCAGCCCTGTTGCCGGAGTCAGGAATCTGCCTTGAACGACCCCACTTTGATCGAAGACCTTCGTGACCTCACCGTAGTCGCGCCCGCCGGTGATGCCGGCACACTGGGGCTTGCGGCACCACCGGTCCTGGACCTGGATGGTCTGCTGGAGATTGCCTGCGACAGCCTGGTGGAGGCGGGCTGGGCCAGCCTTTCGGTGCTGCCTTACCTGTCCGCAGAGCTGATCACCGCGCTTCGTAACGAGGTGGAACTGCTGGACAATTCCGACGCCATGAAGGTGGCGGGCATCGGCCGGGGCGAGGATCTGGTGCAGGACCGCTCCATACGCCGGGATCGCATTGCCTGGCTGGAGGGCCACACCGACGCCCAGGCCACGCTCTTCCAGTTACTGGAGCGGATTCGTCACGAGCTAAACCGACGCCTGTTCCTGGGGTTGAAGCGCTTCGAGGCCCACTACGCCACCTATCATCCCGGCGACTTCTACCGCACCCACCTGGACAGCTTCCAGGGCCGGGCGTCCCGCATCGTCAGCCTGGTGCTGTATCTCAACGATACCTGGGGTGAGGGCGATGGCGGCGAACTGCAGCTTTATGACCGGGACCTGCCGGGTCAGGCCTGTGCCCGGGTGCTGCCGGAAGGCGGCCGCATGGTGATGTTCATGAGCGAGGAAATCCCCCACGAAGTACTCATTGCCGGGCGAACCCGCTACAGCCTGGCGTGCTGGTTCCGCCGCGACGAGATCCCGCTGCCGCTCTGATTGCCGGCAAAAGTGACCACCGCGGGATTGATGCCGCCCCCGCCGCCTGCTACTATGCCGCCGCATCTGGGCACTGCCCGGAACGTTATGGTGGCTCCGCCGGTGCCTCCGCAACGATAAACCGTGAACCCGGTCAGGCCCGGAAGGGAGCAGCCGCAGCGGTGGACTCGTGTGCCGGAGTGTCGCTGGTGGAGTCACCCCCAGTTTGCCTCCCCTGTGTACCGAATTCCCCCAGTTCCTGTCGCAACTTCGCTGAAAGCGTCCTGGCTTTGAGCTGCATACCCGTGGCCGGAAAGAAGCAACCGTCAGGCCGGCAGCGAGCCCTGCCGCAGCCCGTTGCCGGCAGGGTCGGGCAGCCAGGCTGCGGCTTCTTCTGTTCCCCCGTCCATGCTATCGTTACCGGCATTTCCAGCAGCAGTTGACGCATTCATGAGCTATCAGGTCCTCGCCCGTAAATGGCGCCCGCAAACCTTCGGCGATATGGTCGGTCAGGAGCATGTGCTCCAGGCCCTGGTGCACGCCCTTGAGCACCAGCGGCTGCATCATGCCTACCTGTTTACCGGCACCCGGGGTGTGGGCAAGACCACCATCGGCCGCCTGCTGGCCCGCTGCCTCAACTGCGAAACCGGCATAACTCCCAACCCCTGCGGCGAGTGCACCAGCTGCCGGGAAGTCCAGGAGGGCCGGTTCGTCGACCTGATCGAGATCGACGCCGCGTCCCGGACCGGTGTGGACGACATGCGGGAGCTGACGGACAACGTCCAGTACGCGCCCACCCGCGGCCGCTTCAAGGTGTACCTGATCGACGAGGTGCACATGCTCACCACCCAGTCGTTCAACGCCTTCCTCAAGACCCTGGAGGAGCCGCCGGAGCACGTAAAATTCCTGCTGGCCACCACCGACCCGCAGAAGCTGCCGGTCACGGTGCTGTCCCGCTGCCTGCAGTTCAACCTCAAGCGCATGACACCGGAGCACATTGCCGGCCACCTGCGCCATGTGCTGACCGAGGAGCAGATCCCCTTCGAGGAGCCGGCGCTGTGGCAACTGGCCCGTGCCGCCGACGGCAGCATGCGGGATGCCCTGAGCCTGACCGACCAGGCCATTGCCTTCGGCAACCAGACCCTGGCGGCCCGGGATGTCAGCAGCATGCTGGGCACCATCGACCAGCGCGACATCGAGCAGCTGGTGAACACCCTGGTGCGCAACGACGGCCCGGCATTGCTGGCGGAGATTGGCCGGATCTCGGATTTCGCGCCGGATTACAGCGCCATCCTGGCGGACCTGTTGTCCCTGTTCCACCGGGTGACCATGGAGCAGGTGGTGCCGGGGACCGCCGACAACGCACTGGGTGATGCCGAGCAGGTGCAGGCCCTGGCCCGCCAGCTCAGTGCCGAGGACGCCCAGCTGTTCTACCAGGCCGCACTCATGGGCCGGAAGGATCTCGCCATTACCCCGGACGCCCGCATGGGCTTCGAGATGGCGCTGCTGCGGATGCTGGCATTCCGCCCCGGTGCCGAGCGCCGGGAGCCTCCGGCGGCGGTTGCCAAGAACCCGGAGCCCCGGGAGGAACCCGACCCTGCCGGCGGATCATCGTCGCCGCAGTCACCGGTGCAGTCCCAGACTGAACCAGGCCCCAGCGAGCAAGTGCCGGAGCAGGATTCCGGGCCACAACCGGAGCCGGCCGCCAGCAAGCCGGCCGAACCGGCGTCCGAATCCCTTGCGACGGCTCCGGCGCAAGAAGCCGAGCCGCAAACCCCTGGGGTTCCCGACAGGCCGGATGGGCCTGCACAAGCCCAGCCCCCAGATGCCAACTCACCGTTCAGCGATCAGGACGCCTACCTGGACAGCCTGACGGATTATCAGGGCGACCTGGGCGATGATGACGACAGCAATGAGGCCGAGGCCGCTGCTGCCGAGCGGCTGGCGGCGGATCTGATGGCCGGGGGCAGTGGAGCAGCGGTCGCGCCCGCTCCGGAGCCGACCCACTCCGTTGATCAGGCAGTGGCGGCAGAGCACACCGCGATGCCGGAATCTGAAATCCAGCCTGTAAACCCGGCGCCCACACCTGCAGCGCCCCAGGTATCGCCGGAGGAATTCAGCTGGCCCCGGGACTTTCGCACGCTCGGCGTCGTTGGTATGCCCGGAAACCTGGCCAGCAACGCCGCTTTCAGCCGCGACGGCGAGAAGGTTACCCTGACCCTTGCCCAGGGCCATGCCCGGCTGCTGACCGAGCGCCACCAGGACAGGATCCGCGAGGCACTGAGCAGTTATTTTGGCGCCGACGTAAAACTCCGCGTGGTGGAAGGCGATCCAGGCGAACAGACCCCGGCGATCTGGGAAGAGAATGCCCGCAAGGCACGACAGGCCGCCGCCGAGGACGCCATCCGCAACGACCCGCTGGTGAAGTCCATCGTTGAACGTTTTGACGGCCGGGTAGTCGAAGGCAGCATACGACCCCTGGAAAAGTCGTAGTGATTCTTAGCGAACCGATATGAGGAAAGCCAAATGATGAATGGCATGGGCGATCTGATGAAAAAAGCCCAGAAAATGCAGGAAGAAATGCAGAAAGCCCAGGAAGAGATCGCCAAGGCCGAGGTGACCGGCGAGGCCGGCGCGGGCCTTGTGAAGGTGGTGATGAACGGCCGCCACGACGTCCGCAAGGTGGACATCGACCCGTCCCTGCTGAGCGAGGACAAGGACATCCTGGAGGATCTCCTGGCCGCGGCTGTGAATGATGCAGTGCGTCGCGTCGAGCAGCACCAGAAGGAAAAGATGTCCGGCATGGCATCGGGCATGGGCCTGCCGCCCGGCTTCAAGCTGCCGTTCTAGTTGCGCGCCCGAGTCGACATACCCCTGAGGAAACTGAATGGCTTTTAGTCCCCTGGTTGATGAGCTGGTGGAATCCCTGCGTTGCCTGCCCGGCGTGGGTCAGAAGACCGCCCAGCGCATGGCCTTCCACTTGCTCGAGAAGGGCCGCAGTGGTGGTGAACGGCTGGCCGGTGCACTGGCGCAGGCCATGACCGGTGTGCGTCGCTGCGAAACCTGCCAGAACTTCTCGGACACCCCCACCTGCGGCATCTGTGAAGACGACCGGCGTCGCAACGGCACCGTCTGCGTGGTGGAAAGCCCATCGGACCTGCTGGCCATCGAGCAGGCAGGCGATTACCGCGGCGGCTACTTCGTGCTGATGGGGCACCTGTCACCCATCGACGGGGTCGGGCCCGAGGACATCGGCATCAACCGGCTGCTGCAACGGGTCCGGGCGGAAGGCGTGACCGAGCTGATCCTGGCCACCAACCCGACGGTGGAAGGGGAGGCCACGGCCCACTACATCGCCGACCGCCTGGACAGTGGCGGGGCCGACCGCAAGATCCTGATCACCCGGCTGGCCCACGGTATTCCGGTGGGTGGCGAGCTGGGCTATGTTGACGGTTTTACACTCACCCACGCATTTCGCGGGCGCAAACCGCTGGCCGAATGACCCGACCCTGAGACCCGCTATGGTGGCAATCCCCGACACCGCACCCGCGCAATGGATCCGCGCAGCCGACGAACTGGACCGCTGGCTCGACGCCGGCGCTGACCTGCCGTTGGCGCTGGATACCGAGTTTGAGCGGGTGTCCACTTTTTATCCGATTCCCGGCCTGGTCCAGCTCGGCCTGGACGAGGACTTCCGGCTCGTGGATCCCTCGGTGGCGGAGGCCTCCGAGGTATTCCGGCGCCGGCTGGCGGACCCGGACAGCCCGAAACTGCTCTACGCCATGAGCGAGGACCTTGAACTGTTCCGGGTCTGGCTTGGTATCCAGCCCGCCGGCATGCTGGACCTGCAGATCGGCGCGGCCCTGGCAGGAGCCGGTTTCTCGGTGGGCTACGCCCGGCTGGTGGAGACCCTGTTCGGCCACAGCCTGGACAAATCCGCCACCCGGTCCGACTGGCTGGCGCGGCCGCTGACCCCGGCGCAGGAACGCTATGCCCTGGATGACGTGCGGTTTCTCAAGCCGCTGTACCGTTGGGTGCTGGATAACCTGCAGGCCCGAGGATTGGTGGAGGCCCTTGCGGAGGAGTCCAGCCGATTCGCAGAGGACCTGGGAGGTGTCACTGAAAGCGGCGACTATTACCTGAAACTGCGGGGTGGCTGGCGCCTGAGCCCGCCCCGCCAGCAGGTGCTGAAGGCCCTGGCTGCCTGGCGCGAGGACGAGTGCCGCCGCCGCGACCGGCCCCGCAACCGGGTGCTCTCGGACAACGCCCTGATCAACATCGCCGATCGCCTGCCGGCCAATCCGGGCGCGCTTGCGGCGGTGCCGGATGTGCCGCCGGTGGTGGTGCGCCGCTACGGCGAGACCATCCTCACACTGATTCGCGAGGCCCAGGTGGCGGCCGATGAGGGCCTGGTGCTGATCAGCCCCCCGTTGACCCGGGAAGAGCAGGCCACCTACAAACAGGTCAAGCGGCTGTTCACCCGAGTGGCCGAGGAGGCCGACGTGCCCATCGAGGTGCTGGCTCCCAGGCGCCGGCTCGAGGCCCTGCTCAGTGCCGGCACAGACGACGGCGAGCTGGCCCGCAGTATCCTGTTCCAGGGCTGGCGCGGAGCGCTGACGGAACCGGTCAGGACTGAGGTCCAGGCCCTGCTGGCGGCCGAACGTCCGGCCTGAGGCCGGCACACATCGATATCACCAAAGAATGACACCATGACCGAACGACAGTTTGTCTCCGTATTCCGCAGCAGCAAGAACGCCGACACCTACGTCTACGTGCGCCGGGGCCAGGATTGGCAGGAGTTGCCGGAAGCGCTCCGGACCGCCTTTGGCAAGCCGGTGCATAGTATGGACCTGATCCTTACCGCCGAGCGCAAGCTCGCCCGGGCCAGTGGCGCCCAGGTGCTGGAGGCGATCGAAGCCAACAATTTCTACCTGCAAATGCCCGAGAAAATGGATAGTTATCTGCTTGAGTTCAAGCAGAAGCTGAGGAAGCGGCCGGAGTGATCGCGCAGATCCCGTTCTGGCAGCGCAAGCGGCTGGACGAGATGACCGCTGAGGAGTGGGAGTCCCTGTGTGACGGCTGCGGCAAGTGCTGCCTGGCCAAGCTGGAGGACGAGGACACCGGCGAGGTCTACTATACCGACCTGGTGTGCCGCCACATGGACCAGGACACCTGCAGCTGCACGGTCTACGAGGACAGGGTGCGGCAGGTGCCCAACTGTGTGGTGCTGACACCGGACACGCTGGATCAGTACCATTGGCTGCCCTATACCTGTGCCTACCGCACCCTGGCCGAGGGCCGGCCGCTGGCGGACTGGCACCCGCTGCGTTCCGGTGACCCGGCTTCGGTCCATGAGGCCGGCATGTCGGTGCGGCATCGGGTAGAATCCGAAGCCGACGTGCCGGAACAGAATTGGGAAGAGCACATTATTCACTGGATACTTTAGGACACCGTCAATGGATGCTGAAACGCAGCTTGCCTACGGAATTTTCTGGACCCTCTACGCCCTGGGGTTCGTGGTTTTTTTCATCATGATGTCCAAGTTATTCCGGCTGCTGCCGTTATACGGCCTGAAGACATTGCTGCAGTCGGTCCTGATCGTGGTGTTCCTGACACCGGTGGAATCCTCCGAAGCGGTCAACTGGTGGATACCCGCCTGGCTTCACGGCGGCTATGAATTCATTCTCGGCAACGAGGACCAGGCCGCACGGGCGGTGTTCAACCTGGGTATCGCGGCCCTGGTGATGTTGCTGGTGTGGATGCTGGATCTGGTGAGGTACCGGCTGGTCAACAAATAGGGCGTCAGACCCATCCAACCCTCTGGAGTCACAATGACAGGAATAATCACCCGATTGTTCGGCTTTTGGCTGTTCGCGTTCCTGGCTTCTCCCGGCCATGCCCAGACTGCCCTGGATGCGCCCCAGTTGCCACCGGAGTCGGACGTGCGGGTGATCGTCGACATCTCCGGCAGCATGAAGAAGAACGACCCGGGGAATCTCCGGCAGCCCGCCGTGCGCCTGCTGGCCAGGATGCTGCCTGAGGGCACCGAGGCGGGTATCTGGACCTTCGGCCAGTACGTCAACATGCTGGTGCCCCACGCCGAGGTGGACGATACCTGGCGCCAGCTCGCCATTGCCCGCTCCAGCCAGATCAACTCGGTGGCCCTGCGCACCAACCTGGGCCAGGCCCTGGAAGTCGCCTCCGACCCCTATTTCTCCGACGGCGACCTGTCCAATACCCACTTCATCCTGCTCACCGACGGCAAGGTGGACGTTGCCGCCAACGACGAAGCCGCCAACGAGCGTGAGCGCCAGCGTATCCTCACCGAACAGCTGACTCGCCTCCGGGACCTGGGTGCCACCATCCATACCGTGGCCCTGTCCGCCGAGGCCGACCTGGACCTGCTGACCCGGCTGGCCACCGCCACCGACGGTAGCCGTTCCATTGCCGACACCGCCGATGAACTCAACCGTGTGTTTCTGCGGGCCCTCAACACCGCCGTGCCCCAGGCCCAGGTGCCCATCGAGGACAGCGGCTTTACCGTGGACGCCGGGGTGGAGGAGTTCACCGCGCTGATATTCCCGGGTGAGGGCGTCAATACCCAGGCCAACCCCCTGACCCTGAAGGATCCGTCCGGGACTACGCTGTCGCCGGAGTCGGACCGCGACAACCTGCGCTGGGTGCGGGAGTCCGGTTACGATCTCATCACCGTACAGAATCCCGCCGCGGGGCGCTGGACCCTGGATGGCGAGCTGGGGGAGGGCAGCCGGGTCACCGTGGTCAGCGATCTGAAGATGGTCACCGGCGAACTGCCCGCGCGTTTCTACCACGGCCAGTCAGTGGAAGTGACAGCGGCCTTCTACGAAGACGATACCCTTATTACCGACCCGGACTTCCTTGGCGTCATCGAGGTCAGCCTGACCCTTACCACCGAGGATGGCCGTTCCGGCACCAAGGTGTTGTCGCCGGAGCAGCCGCCGGAAGACGGCGTCTACCGGGATGTCATCCAGCGCCTGCAGGAGCCGGGTGACTACCAGCTCACCCTGCTGGCGGACGGCCAGACCTTCAGCCGCAAGTTTACCCGGGTGCTGACCCTGCGCCCGCCGGTGAGTGTGGTGGTGAATGCGCAGGGCAGCGCCGACGCCACCCGCTATCAGGTCGCGGTGGAGCCGGAGCACCCTAATCTGGATGTGGCCAACTCCGAGGTGCTGATGCAGGTGGCCATGACCGGTCAGACCAGCAAGCCGGTGCCCCTGGCTTTCGACCCGCAGAGAGGAGCCTGGGTTGGCGTTGTCGAAGCCAGTGCCGGTGACGGTGAGTATGCGGTCCGGCTGGCTTTCGACGGTATCACCACCGACGGCACCGAGCTGGCGTATCGTCCTGAGAGTTTCTCTGCGGTCTTCCCCCGGGCCGCCGGCGAACAGAATGTCCGTATCCCTCTGGCCGCGGCGTCTGTCGAAGAGCCGGCACCGCAACCCGAGCCTGCGGTTGAGCCGGAGCCGGAGCCAACGCCCGAGCCTGCCGAGCCTGCGGCTGAGCCGCCGATGGAAGCGCCGGTTGGCGATTCCGGGCCCATCGATCTGAGCCAGCTGGAATCCCCGGAGCCTGCTGCCGAGCCGGACGCGGCCCCGGCCGCCACAGCGGAACCGGAAGAGCCTGCGGCCGGTTTGCCCTGGGTCTGGCTGGCCGGTGGTGGCGCAGCATTGGTGGCGTTGCTGGCGGCGGGCTTCTGGTTCTGGCGGCGTAAGAAAGCCAACGCAGACGCCGAATCGGAAGTGACGGGCGAGGCCGGGCAGGGTGAAGAAGAGGACGTGCCGCTGGTGGCCGATCCGGAGCCTGAGGCGGAACCCGAGCCCGAGCCCGATGAGCCCGAGCCGGAGATGGCCGCGGAACTTGATACGGAGCCCATGGCTGAGCTGGAGGATGAGGTCCCGGTCGCCACTCCGGAGCCCACGGACGAGATCCCCCCGGAGGAGCTGGAGGACATTCCGGAGCTGACCGACTCCCAGGCCGGGGACGAAGCTGAGCCGGAGCAGAAGGAGCAACCCGTCGCCGAGGAGCCCGACAAGAACAAGGCGGACGCCGACGAGGACGACATCTTCGGCATGGAGGAGTTTGATCTCTCCGATATCGAGGACCTGCCAGACGTCACCAAAGCGTCCGACGAGGATTCCGATCGTAAGAAATAGGCCGGGGAGCCCGACGCTGGCGCCCGCGGCATTGTTCCCACAGGGCCCGAGCCTTTATACTCGGCGCCCTCTGACTAAGACTTTTGTATAGGAAGGCCTTGCTATGAAATTTACCGGTTCCGAGAAGTACGTTGCCACCGACGATCTGCAGATGGCGGTCAACGCGGCCATTTCCCTGGAGCGTCCGCTGCTGATCAAGGGTGAGCCCGGCACCGGTAAGACCCTGCTGGCGGAAGAGATGGCGGCCGCGCTGGGGATGCGCCTGATCCCCTGGCACATCAAGTCCACCACCAAGGCCCAGCAGGGCCTGTACGAGTACGATGCCGTCTCCCGCCTGCGGGATTCCCAGCTGGGGGACGAGAAGGTCAAGGACATCTCCAACTACATCGTCAAAGGCAAGCTCTGGGAGGCCTTCGAGTCCGAGGAGCGGGTGG
>NZ_JAWVZL010000028.1:0-36990 GCF_033722195.1 Marinobacter sp. | reverse complement strand
TGTTGGTAGACCCCCCAGACAGCGGAGCACCATGGCAGACAACTACCTGACCCCGGAACAGAATCAGCGCCTGCGGCGCTGGGAAGCCTGGAACAAGGGCTACTTCATCTTCGCCTTCGTGACCCTGATCATCGTGCTGGTATTCAGCAGCCAGCTGGGGCTGTCCAGTGGCGACAGCTGGGGCCCGCTGGGACTGATCCTGGCGGCGCTGGTGGCGCCCATCGTGATTCTCCAGGCGCGCCTGCGCTGCCCTGCCTGCGGCCACCGCATCGGCTGGCAGGCCAAACTGATGGCGCCGGACCAGTGCCGGTGCTGCGGGGTGTTCCTGCGCTCCCGCCAGTAGCGGAGATCACTGACAGGGCACGCTTGACCTATGAGCCACTCAAAGGTTTTATACTGGCAGCATTGACAGTCTCCGAAGGAGTCAGACGATGCAGGTCAAGAACCTAGCCCGTGCCGCACAGGTCAGCCCCGACACTGTGCGCTATTACACCCGTGAGGGGCTGCTGCAGCCGGTCCGTAATCCGGACAACAACTACCAGGTCTACAGCGATGACGACCTCCAGCGCCTTAATTTTGCCCGCAAGGCCCGGCAGCTGGGGTTCTCGCTGCCGGAAATCCGCGCGATCCTGGCCCAGGCCGACGATCACCATTCCCCCTGCCCCATGGTGCGGGATGTGTTTGAGCAGCGGCTGGCGGAAGTGGAGGCCCAACTGCAGGAACTGACCGAGCTGCGGGACCGCATGAAAGCCGCCATGGCGAGCTGGCAGACCATGCCGGACGGCACCCCGGACGGCCACACCATCTGCCGCCTGATCGAACACTGGGACCTGCCCGCCAGCGCAGCGTCCGAAAGCCGGAGAGGCCAGCATGAACCCATCGTCTGAGTCTGTGCTGAGCATCGAAGGCGCCACCTGCCAGGGCTGTGTGCGCCGTATCCGCGCTGCCCTCGAGGGCCTGGTGAGCGACCCGGAGACGGTTCGGGTCGATCTGGACCGCCAGCAGGTGGAGCTGCCCGCTGGCGTGGATGCCGACGAGGCCGCCCGGCGCGTCAGCGATGCCGGCTATCCCGCCACTCCCACTGACGCTGCCGGCGCCGGCTCCGATGACCAGGCCCGACCTGACCGGGATGGCTCAGCGCAAGGCGACTCCGAGCAGGGCGGCTCCGATCAGGGTCCGGCGAAAGAGGCCCGGTCAGAGGCCCGCGCCAGCAGCGGCGAGCAGGACGTCATCGAGCTGGCCATCTCCGGCGCCACCTGTTCCTCCTGCGTCAGCACCATCGAAAAGGCGATGAAATCCGTACCCGGCGTCCGCCACGCCCACATGAACCTTGCGGACCAGACCGCCACCGCCCGGGGCAAGGCGGACCCGGATGCCCTGATCAAGGCGATATCCAGCGCCGGCTACGGCGCCCGGGTGATCGAGGACCCGGACCGGGCCGATGCCGAACGCGACCGGGAGGAGGCCGCCGCGTTTCGCACCATGATGGTCAAGATGGCATTCAGCCTGGGCCTGGGCGCCGTCATGATGGTCTGGGGCATGGGCTTTGGCAGCATGATGGTCTCGGAAGACAACCGGCTGACCTGGCTGGTGTTCGGTGGCCTCACCCTGCTGGTGCTGGTGTTCACCGGTGGCCACTACTACACCGGGGCCTGGAAGGCCTTCCGCCACCACAACGCCAACATGGACACCCTGATTGCCCTGGGCACCGGTACCGCCTGGCTATACTCCATGGTGGTGGTGCTGTTTCCCGAGCTGCTGCCGGCCATGGCCCGGCATGTCTACTTCGAGGCCTCCGCGATGATCATCGGCCTGATCAACCTGGGTCAGGCCCTGGAAATGCGGGCCAAGGGCAACACGTCACAGGCCATCCGCCGTCTGCTGGACCTGCGGGCGAAGACCGCCCGGGTAATCCGGGACGGCGAGGAGCAGGACCTGCCGGTGGAGCAGGTCCGGGTCGACGACCACATCCGGGTCCGGCCCGGCGAAAAACTGCCGGTGGACGGCGAAATCATCGAGGGCAGTACCCGCATCGATGAGAGCATGCTGACCGGCGAGGCCATGCCGGTGAACAAGAGCGAAGGCGACAGTGTTTCGGCCGGCACCATCAACAGCCAGGGCTCAATCGTCTACCGGGCCACCCGGGTGGGCAGCGACACCGCGCTGGCGCAGATCATTTCCCTGGTTAAGAAGGCTCAAGGCTCAAAGCCCGCCATCGGCCGGCTGGCGGACGACATCTCGGCAGTGTTCGTACCCACGGTGATGCTGATTGCGGTGGCCACCGCGCTGGTGTGGTTCAACGTCGGCCCGGAGCCACGGGCGGTGCACATGCTGGTGGCAGCCACCACGGTGCTGATCATCGCCTGCCCCTGCGCCCTGGGCCTCGCCACCCCCATGTCCGTCATGGTGGGCGTGGGCAAGGCCGCCGAGTACGGCGCGCTGATCCGCCAGGGGGATGCCCTGCAGACCGCCGGCAAGCTGGATCTGATCGTGCTGGACAAAACCGGCACCATCACCCGGGGCAAACCCACGGTCACCCACATCGAGCCCGCCGGCGACCAGCAGGAAGACGAGCTGCTGGCCCTGGCCGCCGGTATCGAACGGCATTCGGAGCACCCGCTGGCGGAGGCCATTGTGCGTAAGGCTGACGAGGACGGCGTCGAGGCCCGCAGTGTCAGCGACTTTGAGGCCCTGAATGGCAAGGGTGTGATCGGCCGCTACCGGAACCAGGCCCTGCGCCTGGGCAACCGCCGCTGGCTCAGTGGCGAGGGCATCGATCTGGCCGGACTGGACAGCGCCGCCGAGCGGATTACCAAAGACGCTGGCACCCCGCTGTTTCTGGCCCTGGATGACCGCGCTATCGGCGTGCTGGGGGTGGCGGATGCCCTCAAGGATGACTCCATCGACGCCATCCGCCGTTTCCACGATGCCGGGTTGCGGGTGGTGATGGTGACCGGGGACATCGAAGCCACGGCCCGGGCCATCGCCCGCCAGACCGGCATCGACGAGGTCCGGGCCGAGGTGCTGCCGGAGGACAAGGCCCGCATCGTGGAGGAGTTCCGCCAGCAGGGTTACAAGGTCGGCATGGTGGGGGACGGCATCAATGACGCCCCCGCGCTGGCCGCCGCCGACGTGGGTTTCGCCATCGGCACCGGCACCGATGTGGCCATCGAGAGCGCCGCCATTACCCTGATGCGGGGCTCCCTGCACGGTGTGGTGGACGCCATCGAGATCTCCCGGGCCACGGTGCGCAACATCCACCAGAACCTGTTCGGCGCCTTCATCTACAACAGTCTGGGCATTCCGGTCGCCGCTGGCCTGCTCTATCCGATCTGGGGTGTGCTGCTGAGCCCCATCATTGCCGGGGCCGCCATGTCCATGTCGTCGGTCACGGTGGTCACCAACGCCAACCGGCTGCGCCTGTTCAGGACCAGCCGCCACACACAGGCGAACAGCGAGGGAACCAAATGACAGAACTTCTGGTCAATGCCATGGGACTGATCCTGATGGCCGCCATCGTGGGCTGGTTCTGGCTCAGTGACAGTGACAGCGCCAGCGCCCGCATCAGCAACAAAGGCTCCGACAGCGACTCATAGTCCAGCCATCATCATTGAGGAATTCACATGCTGCTGAAACTCCGCTCCACCCTGACCGGTGCCCTGGTGGTCCTCACTTTGGCGGTCTCTGCCCAGGCCGAACCGGCCCCGACCACTGTGACCGTCTACAAGTCTCCCAGCTGCGGCTGCTGCGGTGACTGGGTCAAGCACCTGGAAGACAACGATTTCGAGGTGGAGGTCCGCGACACCCAGAACCTCAACCCCATCAAGGTGGAAGCCGGTCTGACCCCGGCGCTGGCCAGCTGCCATACCGCCTTCGTGGGTGGTTACGTCATCGAGGGTCATGTGCCGGCCAGTGACATCCGCCGCCTGCTGGAACAGGCGCCCGAGGCCCGAGGCCTGAGTGTGCCGGGCATGCCGGTGGGCTCGCCGGGCATGGAGATGGGCGATCGCCAGGACGCCTACCAGGTCCTGCTGTTCAATGACCAGGGCCAGACCCGAGTGTTCTCCAGCTACCCCCAGTAGACAGCTCCGGTCGCAGTATGACGGCCACAGCCCGGGCTCCAGGCTCCGGGCTGTGACCAAATTGTCACCCTTGCCCGCCTCCAGGGTCTGACGGCGCCGACCAGAACCGGTATACTCGGCCCATCTTCCTCATGTTCTTACCAGCCAGGTTCCCCATGCTCAACGCCGACGCCCTCCAGCAGTTGCGCCAGCTGAAAACCGACATTGAATCCAGCAAGGTTGTCCACAACGGCACCGTCAAGGCCACCAATGGCCGCTTCGGTTTTGTTGCCCTCGACGATGGCCGCGACCTGTTCCTGCCCCCGGAGGAAATGCAGAAGGTGCTGCCCGGGGACCGGATCCGGGTATCCGAGACCCAGGGTGACAGCGGCAAGGTCCAGGGCCTGGTCGAGGAGCTGCTGGAAAGCCGGCTGAACACCTTCGTGGGCAAGTATCTGGTCAAGGGCAAGGGCCACTTCGTGGTGCCGGAGACCCCCGGCATCAACCGCTGGATTTTCATTCCGCCCAAACATCGCCAGAACGCCCAGCCGGACGACTTCATCTACTGCCAGATCCTTCGCCACCCCATCAAGGACGGCAAGGGTCAGGCCAGCGTCCGCAAGGTGCTGGGCAAGGCCGAGCAGCCCGGTATCGAGCGCGCCTTCACCCTGGCCACCTACGACCTGGAAGAGCAATGGCCGGATGCCGTTCAGAAGCAGCTCGAAAACCTGGACGAAGCCCTGGTTCAGCGGCTTGCCGCCGGTCGTGAGGACCGTCGGGAGCAGCCCTACGTCACCATCGACAGCCCCAACACCCAGGACATGGACGACGCCCTCTGGGCCGAACCCAATGCCACCGGCTGGCGCCTGTCGGTGGCCATCGCCGATCCCACGGCCCTGATCGAACCGGGCAGCCCTTTGGAAGCCGAGGCCCGGGAGCGGGCCACCGCCATCTATTTCCCGGGCGAGCCCCGGCCGATGCTGCCGGAAGCCCTGAGTACCAAGCTCTGCTCCCTGATGCCCGGCGTCGACCGCCTGGCCATGGTGTGTGATATCCAGGTCAACAACGACGGCAGCCTGGGGGATTACCAGTTCCGGCTGGCGGTCATCCGCTGCCAGGCCAAACTCAGCTACGAGCTGGCCGCCAACGTCATCGAGGGCCGCGAGGACGACGACACCCGCGCCCTGTCGGACACCGTGCTGCGCAACATCGACCAGCTCCACCAGGCCGCCGTCGCCATGCGCAAGTGGCGCGCCGGCAACGCCCTGCTGAACGTGGACCGGCCCGAGTTCCGGCTCCGGCTGGACGAGAACAAACGCATCCGCCAGATCGACCCGGCGATTCCCACCGAGGCCCATCGCCTGGTGGAGGACTGCATGGTGGCGGCCAACCGCTGCGCCGCCGACGCCCTGAGCCGCCATGGCCGCGGCCTGTTCATCCAGCACCCCGGCCTGCGGGACGACAAGGTGGACAACATCCGCCAGTTGCTGGCGGAGCACGCCGGGCACCTGGCAGAGGTGGATCCCACCTCGCCGGAGGGCTTCATGCGGATGATGCGGGAAACCGAGGGTCTGGCCGGTGAGCTGCCGGTGAAATCGGTCATTTCCCGCCAGCTGGCCCGGGCCGAACTGAGCTTCACCCCGGCGCCCCACCAGGGCATGGGGCTGGCGGCCTACACCACCTTTACCTCGCCGCTGCGCAAGTTCACCGACTTCCAGGTCCACCGGCTGCTGAAGAGCCTGCTTTGGCAGGAGCCCGGCCAGGACCTGTCCGAGGCCGAGCTGGAGCGGCTCCAGGCCGCCCAGATCAAGGCCCGGCAGGCGGCCAACAGCCTCGAGAACTGGCTCAAGAGCGACTTTGCCCGGCAAATGGATGCCAGCACCGCCATAAGCGGCGTGATCACCCGCACCACCCCGGCGGGCTTCTTCGTGCGGCTGGACAGCAACGGCCTGGAGGGTTTCGTCAGCACCAAGTCCCTGCCCGGCAAGTACAGCTTCGACCCCATTACCCTGCGCCTGCTGGGCAAGGACCGGTTCTTCCAGCTTGATCAGCCGGTTACGGTGACTTTTGCCGGCATCGACGAGGAACGCCGCCAGATCAATTTCAATCTGGTGGAGACCCCCTCCGCTCAGTCTTGAAAGCCGCCTGGCCAGTCACCATCCTGGGAATACGGCCGCCCGTTGCGGCCGCCGGATAACGGAGGTGAGCATGCGCCCGGACGAATTCCTCAGAAAGTACGGCTTCGACAAGGAAGAGGAAGCGCGCGAACACAGCCTGCGGGAAAACGCGCTGGACCATGCCCGCCGCCTCAGGCGGCCCCACACCGGCACGCCCCACGACTGGGAGGAGTGGGAGCGCTACCGCAAGGAACACCCTGACGAAGTAGCGGACGACGACTAAAGCTGAGAGCGCCCGGTGGCCCGTCCGGCTAATCCCCCAGCATCTTCTGCAGTCGCTGATCCTTCTCACTCCACAGCGACCCCAGCCACTCCTTGACGTTGCGCCGGTGGTCGGCATCGCTGGCGTAGTCACGGCCTTTCAGGTGTTCAGGAATGTCGCGGGTATCGATGTGCATGCGCACGTCCGACACCCGACCGCACAGGAAATCCCAGAAGGTGGGCGCCCCACCCGGGTAGGCGATGGTCACGTCCACGAGGGTCTCGATCGCGTCCCCCATGGCGTCCAGTACAAAAGCCACGCCGCCGGCCTTGGGCTTGAGCAGGTGCTGGTAGGGGGACTTTTCCTTGTCGTGCTTGGCCTGGGTGAAGCGGGTGCCCTCGATGAAGTTCATAACGCTGACCGGGGTGTAGCGGAATTTCTCGCAGGCCCGGCGGGTGGAGCGCAGGTCCTCACCGCGCTTCTCCGGGTGCTTGATCAGGTACTCCCGGGAGTAGCGCTTCATGAAGGGGAAATCCAGGCCCCACCAGGCCAGGCCGATCACCGGCACCCAGATCAGCTCGCGCTTGAGGAAGAACTTCAGGAACGGCGCCTTGCGGTTGAACACCCGCTGCATGGCGAAGATATCCACCCAGCTCTGATGGTTACTGAGCACCAGGTACCAGCTCTCTCGCTTGAGTTTCTCGTCCCCGGTGACCTGCCAGCGGGTGTTCTGGGTCAGCTTCATCCAGCCGGTGTTGCAGGCCACCCAGGACTCCGAAATCCAGATGATGGCGCGGGTGCACAGTACCCGGAAGCCGGTGTGGGGAATCGCCAGTTTCAGCAGTGCCGGAACGTACAGTAGCAGGCACCAGAAGAGCGTGTTGATGGCCAGTAGAATCGACGCAATAACGCCGATCACCGGCGCGGGCAGAAAGCTGAGCATAGTTTAGATCCGGTTATTGTTGGACTTTCCCGGCGGCGATGATACCAATGCCGGCCCCGTCTGGGCAGTGACTGCACTGACCGGATTGCCGCACCGGCGTGACGGACTCGCCACTGCACAGGTCATTTCAGGCCGTATACTGACGCCCAGATCCATCGTCACCGATACCACCTCTGATCGAGACTAACATGGCCCGTCTGCTCCAGTCCGCTTTCAACCAGGGTGCCGTCCTGACCCGCCAGGCCACCCTCACCGCCGGCAACGCCTTTGACCGCCTGTTCCGTGCCGCCAGCCTGGTGCAGGCCGGCCAGACCCCGTTTGAAACCCTCTACAGCGATGGCCTGGTGAGCCTGCGCTACTACCCGCCACTGGCGGAGGAGCGCATCGAGTTTGACGACACCGTGATACCGGTCAACCGCCGGAGTCACCGTACCCCCATCGTGATCGTGCCGCCGCTGGCGGTGAACATGCTGATCTACGACCTGTTTCCCCAGCGCAGCCTGGTGCGCTATCTGCGGGCCCGGGGCTTCGAGGTCTACCTGATCGACTGGGGCATCCCCACCCGGGCCCACAGCCACTACGATCTCCAAACCTACGTCGCCGAACTGCTGCCGCAGTACCTGGACCGGGTCCGCCAGCACAGCGGCGAGCAGGAGATCTCCCTGCACGGCTGGAGCCTGGGTGGCATGTTCACCCTGTTCTATGCCGCCCTCAGCCGCGACCAGCACATCCGCAACGCCGTGGTGCTGGGCTCCCCCATCGACAGCCATGCCTCCGGCCTGATGGGGCTGATGTACCAGGGCTTCAGCGGTGTCGCCGAGCGGGTGCGCAGGTACACCGGCTTCCGCCTCCACGACCTGCAGCCCCACTGGTTCCATACTCCGGGGTGGCTCAATACCATCGGCTTCAAGCTCACCAACCCCATCGGCAGCATCATGGGTTACTGGGAGCTGGTGGTGCGCCTGGGGGACCGGGAGTTCGTCACCAGCCACGCCACCACCTCGGCCTTCCTGGACCGCATGGTGGCTTACCCCGGCGGCGTCATCCAGGACACGGTGGTACGGGTGTGGATCGACAATTCCCTGTCCCGAGGCGAGATCCAGATCGGTGACGATGTGGCGCGGCTGGAGAACGTCAACGCCAACCTGTTCGCCCTGGCCGGCGACAGCGACACCATGGTGACCCCGGCGGCGGCGCGCCGGGTGATGGACCTGGTGAGCTCGAAGGACAAGACCTTCCGGGTCGTGCCCGGCGGCCACATGGGCATACTGGCGGGCAGCCAGGCACCACGGGCCAGCTGGGTGGAGCTGGCGGACTGGCTGGCAGCGCGTTCGGACTAGTGTCCCGCTAGTGATCCGCCAGTCCTGCCAGGGCCTCGCCCAGGCGGTAAAGGTCCGGAATGATGGCGGACGGCTGCAGGCCCCAGTCCTCGAAGGGCTGGCTTGCATCCCGCTGCACCCAGATGGCCATGAGGCCGGCGGCGCGGGCACCGATCACATCCCACCCGTTGCTGGACACCAGGCACAGGGGCCGGTCCAGGGCGCCGGTGGCGCGGCGGGCATGGGCATAGACCGCCGGGTCGGGTTTGAAGCTGCGGATGTCGTCCACCGACACCAGACCGTCCAGGTGATCCCGCAACTCGTTGTGGCCCAGCACCTGTTCCAGGGCCTCGTGGCTGCCGTTGGAAAACGCGAACTGAGGATAATGCCGGCCCAGCTCCGCCAGCACCGGCGCCGCATCCGGGAAGGCCGGCAGTTTCAGGTAGGCGGCGATCAGCTCATCCTCCCGTTCCGGCGACAAAGTAAAACCCCGCAGCCGCATGGCGTGCTGCAGGGCCTGGCGGGTCACCACCCCGAAGTTCTGGTACATCCGCATCAGGCCGCGGCGAAAGGCGAACTCCAGTTGTTTCTGGCGCCACAGCTGGCTGATCTCGGCGGCCGCGTCCCCGACATCCGCCTCCAGAAGCCGGGCCATGCCCTGGGGGTCCACCAGGGTGCCGTACACATCAAAGGCCAGGGTAATGGTCATGGTCTGTCTCCTGTTGTGTTCATCCGCCCGAACCCGCCGGCGCGTATAGTGTCGGGATGGTTTCCCTAACCTTAACAGCGATACGGGAGGTGCGCCTGTTGGTGTCTGTTCTGTCTTGCCTGCGGCGATGCCGTCGGCTTCCTGTTACCAGAGCCCTGGGACTGCTGGCGATGCTGGCCCTGACCGGCTGCCAGGCCTCGCCGGCTCTTTACCAGCCTGCCCCGGCGCAGCTTCAGGCCGAGCCGGTAACCGATTTTGAGCGCTACCGGGCCGGAGTGGAACGTCATCTGGCGCAGCACCGGGTGGCCGTCGACGGCTTCAGCCGCGCCAACCAGGTGGCCTGGAACCTGCCCTACGAAATGGCACCGGCCCCGGAATGCGCCGGCGAACCCGGCCCCAGCCGCGGCATCCTGCTGGTCCATGGTCTGAGTGATTCCCCGTTCGTGTTTAAGGACCTGGCCCGCGCGCTGACACGGCAGTGCATCAGTGTCCGCACCCTGCTGCTGCAGGGCCACGGCACCCGGCCGGGGGACCTGACCGAAGCCCGCGCCGAAGTCTGGCGAGACCAGGTGCGGTATCACTACGAAGCCCTGGCGGCCGAGGTGGAGTTGGCGTTCATCGGCGGCTTCTCCCTGGGTGGCGCCCTGGTCACCGAATACGCCCTGGACCCGGCCACGCCGCGGCCCGCCGGCTTGCTGGCGATCGCCCCGGCCTGGGAGCTCAACGGCTTGCGGGAGTATCTGTGGCTGGCGCCCTGGGCCGATCTGGTGACCGACTTCGTGGAGGAGGAACCGGAGCTGAACCCGGTCAAGTACGAGTCCCTGGCCCTCAACGCCGCCACCCAGCTGGCCAAGGTGAGGGCTGCGACCCAGACCCGGCTCACCGGCCAGGAACGCCTGGACCTGCCGCTGATGCTGGTGGCCACCGAGGCGGATTCTGTCATCAACCTGGAGTTTCTCGCCGGCCAGTTCCAGCGTCGTTTCCGGCACCCTGCCAACCGCATGCTGGTGTTTCGGGACCTGCGGCAACCGGCTCCCTGGCAGGATGCGCGCATCCTCAGCCTGGACAGCTACCTGCCGGAGCAGCGCATCCTGGAGTTCTCCCACATGGCCCTGGCGATCTCCCCCGACAATCCACTCTATGGACGGCAGGGCCCGTTGCAGCGGTGCCTGGAGCCCAACAGCCTGACCCTGGACCAGTGCCGGGCGCTGGCGCCGGGCAAGCTCTGGTTCAGCGCCTGGCGGGAGGAGGACCCGGGCATGCCCACTAGCCGGCTCACCTTCAACCCGCATTTCGACCAGATGGTCAGCGAGATCACCGGTTTCCTCGACCGGGCAGTGGTGGCGGCGGACACGAAGCCCTAAACTGCATTCATGAACAACCTTGATGCATTCAACCTGGATACCCGAGCCCTGACCGTGTTCGTCACCGTGCTGGACGAAGGCAGCGTATCGGCCGCGGCGGTGCGCCTGGGGGTCAGCCAGTCGGCCGTCAGCCATACCCTGGACCGTCTGCGCCAGGCCTTGGGGGACCCGCTGTTCGTCAAATCCGGTCGCGGCATCAGCCCCACCCGCTACGCTATCCAGGCCGGCCCTCATGTGCGCCAGATCCTTGACGAACTGCGGGCGCTGTCGGCGGGTCCGCCGTTTGTACCGGCGCGGGCCCGGTTCACCTTTACCGTGGCCGCCAACGACTACCAGCGGGACCTCTTCCTGCCACCCCTGATGGCCATGCTGCGGGAGCAGGCGCCGGGCATCCGGCTGCACGTGATGCCCTCCGGCATTCCCTCCGCCGACATGCTGCGCAACGACATCTGCGACCTGATCATATCCCCCCACGCCCCGGACGCCGCCGACCTGATGCAGCGCCGGCTGCTGGAGGACCGCATGGCGGTGTTCTACGACGCCGGCCGGCGGGAGGCGCCGGCCACCCTGGCAGACTACCTCAAGAGCCAGCACATCGGCATCCTGTTCGGCGCCGGCGAGCGCATGGCACTGGAGGGCTCACTGGCGGCCCAGGGCCTGAGCCGGGACATCGCCGTCACGGTCTCGAACTTCTCCGGCCTGCCGGGGTTCCTGCGGGGCACCGACCTGCTGGCCACCGCGCCACTGCGGATGCAGGACCACCTGCTGGCGGGCTTTGCCAGCGCGCCGCTGCCGTTCCAGTACCGGCCTTTCCAGCTGCTGATGCTCTGGCACCAGCGCCACCAGGACGACCCGGCCCACCGCTGGCTGCGACAGGCGCTGGTGAAGGTGGCGGAAAGCCTGGCGTCCTGATCCATCACTTTTATTCATCAGTGCTATGAGCCTGCCGGGCGATATCTTCGACGAGGGCGGGCGTAGACTGTGACTCCATCTTTCATTCTGTCACCGTGCCACGGAGTCACCATGCTCGCCCTGACCAGCATCTGGACCACCATCCTACTTGCCGCCGCCGTGGCGCTGGGTCCGCTGGCCATGGACATGTACCTGCCGGCATTGCCGGCCCTGCGGGACAGCCTGGCCACCAGTACCGATCAGGTCCAGCTGACCCTCAGTATCTACATGGTGGGCTTCGCCCTGGCCCAGCTCATCTGCGGGCCGCTGGCGGACCGGTTTGGCCGCAAGCCTGTGATGGTGGGCGGCTTCGTGCTGTTCGCCCTCGCCAGTATCGGCTGCGCCCTGGCCAGCTCCATCGAAACCCTGCTGCTGTGCCGTTTCCTCCAGGCCTTCGGCGGCTCCGCCGGCCCGGTTCTGGGCCGGGCCGCGGTGCGGGACATCTACACGCCCCGGGAGGCGGCCCGCATCATGGCGATCCTGGCCAGCATCATGGCGCTGGCGCCGGCTATCGCGCCCACCCTGGGCGGTCTGTTACTGGGCAGTTTCGGCTGGCCCGCCATTTTTCTCGCCCTGGGCGGCTATGCCCTGGTGATGGCGGTGGTGGTTGCTGTCGGCATCCCCGAGCCGCTGGCGCCGGCCAACCGCCAGTCCCTGCGCCTGGGCAGCCTGTGGCGCAACTACCGCAGTATTGGCGTCGACCCGAGCTTCCTGGGCTACACCCTCACCAACGCCTTCACCTTTGGCGGTCTGTTCGCCTTCCTGTCGGGAGCGTCGTTTGTGCTGATCGACTTCCTGGGCGTCCAGCCCCGGCACTTCGGTTACTACTTCGCCCTGGTGGTGGCCGGCTACATCGCCGGCAACCTGGCGGCGGTCCGGCTGGGCAGCCGCCTGCCGCCGGACCGCATCATGGCCCGGGGGATTGCCCTGTGTGTGGCGGGCGGGCTGGCCGGCGCAGCCCTGGCGGTGATGGAGGTCTACCACGTGATGGCCACCATGGCACCGCAGGTGCTGTTCATGGTGGGGGTGGGCATGATCCTGCCCCAGACCCTGGCCGGCGCCCTGGCCAATTTTCCCCACATGGCGGGCTCGGCGTCGGCCCTGCTGGGCTTCATCCAGATGAGCCTGGCGGCCCTGCTGGGGATGCTGGTGGGCCAGCTGCACAGCGGCACACCGCTGGTGATGACCACGGTGATCGGCGGCTGCAGCCTGGCCACCCTGCTCACCTACCGTTTGCTGGTGCAGCGCCATCCGGCGCCGGGTTTCGAGCCGCTTTCGGCCCATCCGGCCTGACCCGGGCCATCGGAATAGTGACGGCAACCGTAAAATCGGCTAAACAGTGAGGGCGCCGGCTTAACCACGGCCACCGAACCTCCTATTCCCGACCGATGTAGAACGGAGACTTACATGAGCAAGGTAACACTGGACGGCAATCCCATTGAGCTCAGCGGCAGTTTTCCCCAGCCCGGTGAGCGCGCGCCCGACTTCACCCTGACCAGCCAGGGCCTGGAGGAAGTGTCGCTGGCGGACTTCGCCGGCAAGCGCAAGATCCTCAACATCATCCCCAGCATCGACACCGGTGTCTGCGCCGCCTCCACCCGCAAGTTCAATGAAAAGGCCAGCAAGCTGGACAACACCGTGGTGCTGGTGGTGTCCGCCGACCTGCCGTTTGCCGCCGGCCGTTTTTGTGGCGCCGAGGGCCTCAAGGACGTGGTGACCCTGTCCAGCTTCCGCAACTACAGCTTCCAGCAGGACTACGGCGTGGCCATCCAGAGCGGCCCGCTGGCGGGACTCTGTGCCCGGGCGGTGGTGGTGCTGGACGAGAACGACAAGGTCCTGCACAGCCAGCTGGTGGGCGAGATCAAGGACGAGCCGGATTACGACGCCGCTCTCAAGGTGCTCTGAAAGGTACGTTGAAAGGTACCTTGAAAGGTACTCTGAACCCGGAAACTGACCCGAAGGTAACTTGAGTTCCAGTCGACCCGCCATAGATCCCCACCGCAGCCTGCCCCGCCAGCTGGCGGCCATGACCTGGCCGATGCTGGCGGGGGTGGTGTCGCTGATGAGTTTCCAGCTCGCCGACAGTGCCTTTATCGGCCAGCTGGGCGAGCCTCCGCTGGCGGCGCTGGGCTTCACCCTGCCCATGCAGCAACTGGTGATCGGCCTGCAGGTAGGGCTGGGGATTGCCACCACTGCCATCATTTCCCGCACCCTGGGGGCCGGCGACCAGATCCGAGCCGAGCGTCTCGGCGGCCTGGTGGTGTGTGTCGGTGGCACCCTGGTGCTGGTACTGGCGCTGGCCATGTGGTTCTCCCGGGACACCATCATGACCCTGCTGGGGGCGGAGCAGAGCCTGTTGCCGCTGATCCGCTCCTACTGGATTCCCTGGCTGGTGGCGGCCTGGACCGGAGCCCTGCTCTACTTCGGCTACAGCGTCTGCCGCTCCCATGGTGACACCCGCACCCCCGGTTACCTGATGGTGGCCACCAGCCTGCTCAACATCGTCCTGGATCCGCTCTATATCTTTGTCTTCGGCTGGGGCCTGCCGGGCGCCGCCATGGCCACCATCACCGCTTTCGGCCTGGGCTGCCTGGTGGTCTACCCGCGCCTGCTGCGGGCCGGCTGGCTGCGGTTCGACCTGGGCCAGTTGGCCCTGGGCCAGGCGCTGCGGCAGCTCAACAGCATCATGGCGCCGGCGATGGTGAGCCAGCTGATGCCGCCCCTGTCCGCCATGCTGGCCACCGCCATGGTGGCCGGCTTCGGCTCGGCGGCGGTGGCGGCCTGGGGCCTGGGGACGCGGCTGGAGTTCTTCTCCATCGTGGTGGTGCTGGCACTGACCATGTCGATGCCGCCCATGGTGGGCCGCCTGCTGGGCGCCGGTGATATCGCCACGATCCGCCGCCTGGTGCGGCTGGCGGTGCGTTTCGTGGTGATCTGGCAGTTGAGCCTGGGAATAATATGGCTGGCGGCCTCGGGCCTGGTGGCGCAGCTGTTCACCACCGACGCCAGTGTCCAGGACATCCTGCGCACCTACCTGGTGCGGGTCCCGTTGAGTTACAGCGGACTGGGGGTCTGCATCCTGATGGTGTCGGTGTGCAATGCCCTGGGGCTGTCGGTCCGCGGCCTGGTGATCTCGGTGCTGCGGCTGTTCGCCTGCTTCCTGCCCATGCTGTGGCTGGGAGCCCGCCTGGGGGACATCCCGGGCCTGATGACCGGCGCCCTGGTCGGCAACCTGATGGCCGGCGTCATGGCTTACGGCCTGTACCGCGCCGGCATGAGGCACCTGGCTGACGAGGCAGCACGGCGCTGAGCCGGCTCAGGCGAAGCGGGCGCGGAAATCCTCGGGAATGGGCACCACCTGCTTGCGCAGGTAGTTGAAGAACACGAAGCCGTACTTGGCCAGGGCCACCGGCTGGCCGCTGGCGGACTTGCTGACCCGGAACACGAAATCGCCGCCGTAGCGATTGAAGTCCATCAGCCCCACCTCGAAGGTCAGCAGCTCCGGGAAGAAGGACTCGGACTGGTACATGGTGGCCAGGTCGGTAACGATGATGCCGGTGCCGTCCCGGTCGGCTTCCTGGATGCCATGGCTGACCAGGAATTGGGCCCGGGCCTCGGACAGCATGGAGATCAGGGCATCGTTGCCCAGGTGGTTGGCACCGTTGATGTCGGTGATGCGCACCGGCATCTCGGTACTGAAGGTGAACACCTCGTCAGGGAATGAGAGCTTGATTCTGGCCATGGGGATATCCTGCAGGACGGCTGGGTGTCTTGGGACAACTAACGGCCGGGATGATACCCCACCTGTACCCCCGGATTCATCCGTCCGCGCCGGGGCAGACAGGTGCCCGGCTTTTCCGCTATGTTCTGGTAACTATCCGACACCACAGGAACACGCACCATGGAGATCCGGCCCGCCGCCACCCTGGCCCTGACCCGGGACACCGCCGACGGCCTCGAGGTACTGCTGCTGCAGCGCACCTGGGACGCAGTCTTCCTGCCTGGCTTCCACGTCTTCCCTGGCGGCGCGGTGGATGCCGCCGACAACCAGTGCCGGGACTTCATGGAAGGTCACGACGACACCACCGCCAGCGCAATGCTGAATCTCGACCACGGCGGTGCCGGCTACCTGGTGGCGGCCATCCGGGAGTGCTTCGAGGAAGCCGGCATCCTGTTGGCCGTGGATGCCGACGACCGGCCGGTGCGGCCCGATCGCACCGCCGTGTTCCGGGACCGGGAGGCAGTCAGCCGGGGCGAACTCAGTGTCGCCGGGCTTTGCGAGCGCCACCATCTCAAGCTGCCGCTGGACAGGCTGGCCTACCTGAGCCACTGGATAACGCCGCCCGGGCCGCCACGGCGCTTCGATACCCGTTTCTTCGTGGCGGCGGCGCCGGCGGGCCAGGTGCCCGGCCATGACGGCGTGGAAACCATCGATCATGTCTGGCTGAGCCCGAAACAGGCGCTGGAAGACCACCGCACCGGCCGCCGGCTGTACGGCGCGCCCACCCTGAGGACCCTGCGGGTACTGGCTGGCTTCGACAACACCGAGGCCCTGATCGCCCACACCCACGCCCAACCGCCGGAGCCCTTCCCGAGCGAGCCCTGGCCGGCCCTGGATCGGGGCGACCAGCCCCGGCAGCTCGAACCGGGCGCACCGGCCTACGACGAAGTCCGCAAGCTGGACCCGCAGCGCAGCGGCAGCGCCCGCGCCGCCATCACCCCGGGCCTGGCGGTCACCCTGGCGCCGGGCGTGCAGCGGCTCACCGCCCCGAACCCCGGTGCCATGACCGGGCCCGGCACCAACAGCTACATTCTCGGCCACGGCGGCCGCTTCACGGTGATCGACCCCGGCCCCGCCGACGAGCGCCACATCGCTGCCCTGCTGGCCCTGACCGGCAGCCGCATCGAACGCATCCTGGTGACCCATACCCACCGGGACCATTCGCCGGCTGCCGGCGCCCTGCGGGAGGCCACCGGTGCCGAGCTGATGGGCATGCCGGCGCCGGACGAACCCAGCCAGGACCGCAATTTCACCCCGGACCGGACCCTGGCCCACGGCGAGGTGCTGGATACCGGCGCCGGTCGGCTAAAAGTCATCCATACCCCCGGCCATGCCTCCAATCACCTGTGCTACCTGCTGGAACCGGAACAGATGCTGTTCTCCGGTGATCACATCATGCAAGGCTCCACCGTGGTGATTAACCCGCCGGACGGCGACATGGGCGCCTACCTGCGATCCCTCGCGGACCTGCTCCAGGAGGACATCCGCTACATCGCCCCGGGCCATGGCTTCATCATGGCAAATGCCCACGCCGTCATCGACTACCTAACCAGCCACCGGCTGGCGCGGGAGCACAAGGTGGTGGAGGCACTGCGGCATCACGGCCCGGCGCGGCTGGCGGACCTCACCCCGAAGGTATACGACGATGTCTCCGCCGCCCTCCACGGCGTGGCCAGCCGCTCCCTGCTGGCCCACCTGATCAAGCTGGAGGAAGACGGCCGGGCCCGCCTGCGTGGTGAACACTGGCAGCTCAGCGACAGCACGCCGGCATGATCTGGCGGCTGGCGGCGGACGCGGTGCTGCTGTTGCACGGTCTGTTCATCCTGTTCGCGGTCTTCGGCGGGCTACTGGTTTTGTGGCGGCGCTGGCTGGTGTGGCTGCACCTGCCGGCCATGGCCTGGGCCGCCCTGGTGGTCACCATGGGCTGGGTCTGTCCGCTGACGCCGCTGGAGGTCCAGCTCCGGCAGACGGCCGGCGATGCCGGCTACAGCGGCGGCTTCATCGAGCATTACCTGGTTCTGCTGATCTACCCGCCGGGCCTGACCCGACAGCTGCAGATTCTCCTGGGTGTGGCGGTGCTGGTGATCAACCTGCTGGTCTACGGCTTACTGCTGCGGCGCCGTCAGCGGCGGCATTGAGCGCCTCTTTCCGGATCATAGGCATTACTCATGTGAGATCTCCGGGCTCTTGGCTATCGTACTTTATTGCTTGAGCGCCGATGGCGCCCTGCCGGCGTGGCGGCACCATAACAATAAAGTGATCACTGGAGTCAGCACATGAACCTGAAGGGGAGCAAGACCGAGGCCTGCCTCAAGGCCGCTTTCGCCGTCGAGGCCCAGGCCAACCGGCGTTACCTGTACTTTGCCAATATCGCGGACATCAAGGGCGCCCCGGAAACCGCCAACCTGTTCCGCAGCCTGGCGGACGGGGAATCCGGTCACGCCCTCGGCCACCTGGAATACCTGGTTAACGGTGGCGCCGGAGACCCCGAAACCGGACTGCCGGCGGACGCCATCACCGATGCCCTGGAATCGGCGCTGGCCTGCGAGACCCGGGAGTACAGCGAGATGTATCCGGACATGGCGAGAACCGCCCGGGCCGAGGGCTTCGACGAGATTGCCGACTGGTTCGAGGCGCTGATCCGGGCCGAACGCAGTCATGCCAACAAGATCGCCAGGGCCCTGGCCGCGCAACGGGACAAGGCCTGACACGGTGGCTTCCGCCAGTCCGGCGGCGCCCTGCCATTAAACTTGCGTTATACCGTTTCGTCCGGGGCTTTGCTGGCTTACCCTGTGGTCCAGATCCGGTCTCACGATCCGAGCACCATTTCTCAATGCTTTAACCGGCCGCCGGCACACGCCGCGCCGCCGGTACGGGAGATACAGACCTTTCCATGCCCAGCCCTGACCGCTTTGCCCCATACCTGATTCCGGCCCTGCTGGCTTTCACCCTCGCCCTGTTACCGGCCCCGGCCCTGGCCCAGCCGTCCGGCAGTCAGTTGGAGGAGCCCGGCGAGGACGAGAGTGTTGACGATATCGAGGCCTCGGTGCCGCGGGGCCAGGCAACTTTGCCACCACAACCGGCGCCAAGGCCGCTACCGGACTGGCGCACCGACGTGCCAGGGGCGCCCCTGGGGCCGCCAGTGATTGCCCCCAACCTTGACCTGCGGGAGGTGGCACCGGTGCCGGAGCCGATTACCACCGAGCCTGCAAGGCCGGCTGCCAACCCGGCAGAGGAACCGGCTGCGGTAACGGAACCGGCCACCGGCACAGACCCTGCGGAGCAGCCCCCGACTGCCGAAACGCCAGCGGCGAAGACCCCGGCAGCGGCGGACCTGCCGGAAAGCGATACCCTGGTGCCGCCGGCGGAGACTGGCGATACCGAAGCCCCGGCCACGGCAGACGCCGCACCCGAAGCCACTGCACCGACAGCGCCGGAGAGGGCGCCTCGGGCAACCCCGCTGCAACTGCTGGGGGCGGAGGTACTGCCGGGCACCTCCACCCGTCTGGCCTGGTCCCCCAATATCGCCATCGCCGGGCTGTCGATGCCCACCCCGGTGCTGGTGGTCAACGGCTCCCAGCCCGGCCCCTCCCTCTGCCTGACCGCCGCCATCCATGGTGACGAGCTCAACGGCATCGAGATCGTGCGCCGGGTGATGTACGACCTGGAGCCGGACAAACTTTCCGGCCGGGTGATCGGCGTGCCCATCGTCAACGTCCAGGGTTTCCAGCAGGGCTCGCGCTACCTGCCGGACCGCCGTGACCTCAACCGGCATTTCCCGGGCAGCCCCCGGGGCAGCCTGGCGGACCGAATTGCCTATTCGCTGTTCACCGACATCATCGGCCACTGCGACATGCTGGTGGACATCCATACCGGCTCCCTCAAGCGCACCAACCTGCCCCAGCTGCGGGCCGACATGAACCAGCCGGCGGTGGCGGAGTTCACCCTGGGCTTCGATGCCATGGCGGTGGTCCACAGCAGCGGCAGCGAGGGCATGCTCCGCAACGCCGCGGTGGAAGCCGGCATTGTGGCGGTGACCATGGAAGCCGGGGAATCGTTGCGGATCCAGGAGAACCAGATCAAGGCCGGGGTTCACAGCCTGACCGCCCTGATGGAGCGCCAGGGCATGATTTCGCGGCTCTTTGTCTGGGGCGAGCCGGAGCCGGTCTACTACAATTCCGAGTGGGTCCGGGCCGGCCATGGCGGCATCCTGTTCAGCCAGGTGGAGCTGGGGGACCGCATCAGCCGCGGCCAGATCCTGGGTGTGGTGGCCGACCCCATCACCAATGCCCAGCATCCCATTCGCGCCACCAGCGACGGCCGGGTCATCGGCATGGCGGTGGACCAGGTGGTGATGGCGGGCTTTGCGGCCTACCATGTCGGCTCCGAAGCAGAGACCCCGGGCGAATAACAGCCGCCCGGCATCCCCACCACCCGCAACCGGAGGCACCGTGCCCGGCAAGATACCCCGCAGCCTCTGGCTAGCCTACCTGGGCCTGGTGCTGACACCCTTGTTCTGGGCCGGTAACGCGGTGGTGGCCCGCAGCGTGGTGGACACCATCCCGCCGTTGTCGCTGTCGTTCTGGCGCTGGGTCATCGCCCTGGCCATCCTGCTGCCCATCGGCCTGCCCCAAGTGCGCCGCCAGTGGCCCCTGGTGGTGCAGCACAAATGGTCCATGCTGGCGCTGGCCACCTTCAGCGTGGGGGCCTTCAATACGCTGCTGTACCTGTCGGCGGTCACCACCAGCGCCCTCAACATCACCCTGATCAATTCCACCATCCCCATCATGGTGGCGCTGCTGGCCTGGCTGATCCTGGGGGACCGGGTGCGGCCGCCCCAGGCCCTGGGCATCGCGCTGGCGCTGGGGGGCACCCTGGTGATCATCGGCCAGGGCTCGCTGGCGACTTTCCTCCAAATGGAGGTGCAGCCCGGCGATCTGATCATGGTGGCGGCCGTGACCTGCTGGGGCCTGTTCTCTGTGCTGCTGAGACGCCAGGCGGTGCCGCTGACCCCCATTGCCCTGCTCACCGTGCAGGTGGCCCTGGGGGCCCTGGTGATCCTGCCCTTCTACCTGGTGGACCTGCTGCTGGTTTCGGGCGGCTTCAGCCTCGATACCCGGGTGATTCCGCCCCTGCTCTACGTGGCCATCTTCCCCGGCATCCTGGCCTATGCCTTCTGGAACAACGGGGTGCTCACGGTGGGGCCACCCAAGGCCGCGGTGTTCATGTACCTGACGCCGGTCTACGGCGCGCTGCTGGCCGGGGCCTTCCTGGGCGAACGCCTGAGCCTGTTCCACGTGGGCGGCGGCCTGTTGATCCTGGTGGGTCTGCTGCTGACCACCGGAATCCTGGCCCGAAGACGGCGAGAGTTGTAAACAGGCTGTGACAATGCTGTCGAATTTATTGACACATTTTTGATCAAAACGGAAATTGCGTCGATCTGCTTTACACAATCCCGCCCATTGGTTTTCAAGACTCCAATAATCACCTGAAATACCTCCGAAAACCGGATCTGGCACGGTTCCTGTTAAGAGCAGGGTCCATGGCCGAATCCGGCGCAGTCAGGGACGAACAGGAGTTTCAGGTATGAAGACGTTACAAGGCATGCTCACGGCTTTGCTGGCGGTTACCGCCCTCGCCGCCTCACCGGCCGGCGCGGCGCCGGTCACCCTGAATCTGGACTACACCGGCTTTGCGGAGGGCTACCAAACCGGCATCATCACAGACGACGGAACGTCCCAGCATGTCGCTGCCGGCCTTTTCGAGTTTAAAGTCAGCAACACCCAGGGCGACTCCCCAATTACCTGGAGCGATACCCTGCAGGCGTTCTGCATCCAGACCGACACCCTTCTCAATAAAAACCCTGTCAACTACACCCTGGCCAGCGCAACCGACCACTTCGGTGACAGTCATCAGGTGGACCTGATCGGCCAGCTCTACACCGGTTACCGGAACCAGGTGACCGACGCCACCACCAGTGCGGGTTTCCAACTGGCCCTGTGGGAGCTGGTGAACGAGTCCCAGTCATCAAAGGGCCTGACTGCTGGTGATTTCACCAGCAACCAATTCACTGGCGCCCGCGCCAAGGCAGACGAATGGCTGAGCAGCCTGGGAAGTCTCGTCAACGAATTCGAACTCTATGTGCTGACCAGCGCCAACTCCCAGGACCTGCTGGTGTTCAAGCCCACGCCTCCGGTTCGGGTGCCGGAGCCTGCCACCATTGCCCTGCTTGCGCTGGGCCTGTTGGCCATGGGACTGAGAATGCGCCAGCGCCGCTAGACAGTTTCGCGGCTCAACGACCCGGCCTGGTGCCGGGTTTTTTTGTGCCCGTTATCCGGCTGGTGCCGGACCGCAAAATCCCGGATCAGGGCCGTGATCCGCTCCGGCTGCTGGCGCTGGGCCCAATGGTTGGCCGCAACCGAGACCCGGCTGAGGTCCCGGACGTAGCGCTCCAGCCCCTCGAACACCTGGGGCCGGACAAAGGCATCCTGCTCCAGCACCACCAGCTGGCTGGGCACCGCGATACTGGCCGGCAGCGGCCGCACCGGCGGCGTGAACAGGTTCTGCTGGTAGAGTTTGAGGGTATTGAGTGTGAGCCCCCGGATGGCGGCCCGGTCCTGGCGCAGGTAGGGGTCGCCGGCGGGCACGCCACCCTGGCGCATGACCCGGCGCCACACCGGACCGCCGGCTTGACCAAACACCAGGCGGCCCAGACCGGGCAGGTTCATGGCCAGCACGTACCAGGAGTGGGCCAACTGGCCCAGCCCTGCCTTCACCGAGCGCGGGTTGCCGCTGGTGACTGCAGCGCGGAACCAGTCCAGCGCCAGCCCCATGTGGGGGCCGGACATGGCGCTCCAGGACAGGACCCGGCGGCCGTACCCGGGCTCGCTGACAAAACTCCAGCCGATGATGGAGCCCCAGTCGTGCCCCACCAGATGCACCTGGCCCTGCTCACCCCGGGTGGCGGTGATCACGGCGTCGATATCCGGCAGCAGGCGGTCGATGCGATAGGGCCGGTCTCCGCCGGGCGCGCTGCTGGCGCCGGCGCCCCGCATGTCGAAGGCAATGACATGAAAGTCGTCCGCCAGGGCTTCAAGCTGGTGCGACCAGACCCGATGGCAGTCCGGGAAGCCATGCAGGAACAGCAGGGCGGGACGACTGGGGTCGCCGGCCTCCACGATCTGGAGGGTTACGTCGTTCAGGGTCAGGCGCTGGGTTCTCATGCAACAGGTCCGGCTCAGGCGTGTGATTCGCCTAAGGTGCCTGCGTCGGGGGTTTGCGGGAATGGCCGAGCGTGCCCCGTTGCCGCCAATCCGGGCCAATCATGGTCTTTGTTTGCCGCTACATTCAGTCCGGTCTCACGCCGGCGCGGTCACGCTGGGCCAGCCAGGTTTCCAGATTGGCCATGATACGCCGGGCCAGGGTCCGGGCCCGGTCGGTATAGGGGCCGTCGAAGTTTTCGTCCAGGGTGGCCTCGAAGTGCATCAGCCAGCGCCGGAAGTGGCGTTGGGTCAGGGCTGAGCGGTCGTGGATGCGCTCGTGATGGTGGATCATGTGGCGGCTGTAGCCCCGCTGCCCCAGCAGCATCTTGCGCCAGTAGGCCTCGATCAGGGGCAGGTGCTCCTCCAGCCGGATGCCGGCCACCTCGGTGAACACCGGCGCCACCACCGGGGTCCGCCAGCAGGCGCCGGTAGAACAGCCGCACCAGGTGGTGAATGGCTTGAGGCGAATCGAGGTCCGGTTTACATTTCATGAAATCTACAAGTTTGCCAGGCCAAGGTTGCCGGTAGCATGATTAGGGGTAATGATCATCCTCCAACGATTGTGCCACGGCAGGCACCTTGGTAACGATCCCGAAAGTTCTTGCTGAATCACGCTGGAGGCTTCTGGCATGCCCATCAGGAAGGTACTCATCGCCAACCGTGGCGAAATTGCTGTCCGTATCGCCCGCGCCTGTCAGGAAATGGGCATCAAGGCGGTGGCCATCTATTCCGAGGCCGACCAGTACTCGCTGCACGTCAAGAAAGCCGACGAGGCCTACTGCATCAGCAAGGACCCGCTGTCCGGCTACCTCAACCCCCACCACATCGTGAACCTGGCGGTGGAGACCGGCTGCGACGCCCTCCATCCGGGCTACGGCTTCCTGTCCGAGAACGCCAGCCTGGCGGCCATCTGCAAGGAGCGGGGTATCCGCTTCATCGGCCCCTCGGCGGAGGTGATCCGGATGATGGGAGACAAGACCGAGGCCCGCACTACCGCGGTCAAGGCCAAGGTGCCGGTGACCCCGGGCACCGAGGGCAACCTCAAGGACGTGGAGGACGCCCTGGCCCAGGCCGGCAGAATCGGCTACCCGGTCATGCTCAAGGCCACTTCCGGTGGCGGCGGCCGGGGTATTCGCCGCTGCGACAACGACAAGGAACTGCGCCAGAACTACGAGCGGGTGATCTCCGAGGCCACCAAGGCTTTCGGCAGTGCCGAGGTGTTCCTGGAAAAGTGCATCGTCAACCCGCGCCACATCGAGGTGCAGGTGCTGGCGGACAGCCACGGTAACGTCATTCACCTTTATGAGCGGGACTGTTCCATCCAGCGCCGCAACCAGAAGCTGATCGAGCTGGCGCCCTCGCCACAGCTCACCGACCAGCAGCGGGAAACGATCGGCGAGCTGGCGGTGCGGGTGGCCAAAGGCTGCGGCTACGAGAACGCCGGCACCGTCGAGTTCCTGCTGGACGACAACGACGATTTCTACTTCATGGAGATGAACACCCGGGTCCAGGTGGAGCACACCATCACCGAGGAAATCACCGGGGTGGACATCGTCAAGGAGCAGATCCGCATCGCCGCCGGCGAGAAGCTGCGCTACCGCCAGGACGAAATCAGCTACCGGGGTTTCGCCGCCCAGTTCCGCATCAACGCCGAGGACCCCAAGAACGGCTTTCTGCCCAGCTTTGGCCGCATCAGCCGCTACTACTCCGCCGGCGGGCCCGGAGTGCGTACCGACGCCAACATGTACACCGGCTACGAGATACCGCCCCACTATGACTCCATGTGCGCCAAGCTGATTGTCTGGGCGATGGACTGGGAGGAGCTGCTGGCCCGGGGTGGCCGGGCGCTGAACGACATGGCCATCTATGGGGTGCGCACCACCATCCCCTATTACCAGAAGATCCTGCAGCACCCGGACTTCCGGGCCGCCCGCTTCAACACCAGTTTTGTCGAAACACACCCGGAACTGCTCGAGTACAGCCTCAAGTCCCGGCCGCAATCCATCGCCACCGCCATCGCCGCAGCCATTGCGGCCCAGGCCGGGCTGTAACAGGGAATCGGGGAGAATACCTCATGGCCAAACGCAAGATTCACATCACCGACGTCATCCTCCGGGATGCCCACCAGTCCCTGATCGCCACCCGCATGCGCACCGAGGACATGCTGCCAGCCTGCGAATGGCTGGATGCCGCCGGCTACTGGTCATTGGAATGCTGGGGTGGCGCCACCTTTGACGCCTGCGTGCGCTTCCTCAAGGAAGACCCCTGGACCCGCCTGCGGCAGCTGAAACAGGCGCTGCCCAACACCCGGCTGCAGATGCTGCTGCGGGGCCAGAACCTGCTGGGCTACCGCCACTATGCCGACGACGTGGTGGAGGCCTTCTGCCAGAAGGCCGCCGACAACGGCATCGATGTCTTCCGCATCTTCGATGCCCTCAACGACGTCCGCAACCTGGAAACCAGCATCAAGGCGGTCAGGAAGGCCGGCAAGCACGCCCAGGGTACCCTGTGCTACACCGTCAGCCCGGTGCATAGCACCCAGACTTTCCTGGACCAGGCCAGTGCCATGGTGGACATGGGCATCGACAGCATCGCCATCAAGGACATGGCCGGCCTGCTGACACCCGCCGCCGCCTCCGAGCTGGTGGGCGCCCTCAAGAAACAGTTCAAGCTGCCGGTGTTCCTGCACACCCACTACACCTCCGGCATGGCCACCATGTGCCACTGGGCCGCCATAGATGCCGGTGTGGACCACATCGACACCGCGATTTCCGCCTTCGCCGGCGGCACCAGCCATCCGCCCACCGAATCCCTGGTGGCGGCCCTGCACGATGCCGGCTACGAGACCGGCCTCGACCTGGAGCTGCTGGAGCGAATCACCCAGCACTTCCGCGAGGTGCGCAAGAAGTACCACCAGTTCGAGAGCGACTACAACGGCGTCGACACCGCGGTGCTGCTGTCCCAGGTGCCTGGCGGCATGATGTCCAACCTGGCCAACCAGCTGCGGGAACAGGGCGCCCTGGACCGCATTCGCGACGTCTTCGCCGAGATCCCCAAGGTGCGCAAGGACCTGGGCTATCCGCCGCTGGTGACCCCCACCTCCCAGATCGTCGGCACCCAGGCGGTGATCAACGTGCTGGCGGGCAAGCGCTATGACACCATCACCAACGAGGTGAAGAAATACCTCCAGGGCTGGTACGGCAAGGCCCCGGGCAAAGTCGACCCGAACCTGCAGCGCCGCGCCGTGGGCAAGGAGGAGCTGATCGACGAGCGCCCGGCCAACCTGCTCGCCAACGAATTCCACAAGCTCCGTGAGCAGATCGGCGACCTGGCCGAGAGCGAGGAGGACGTGCTCACCTACGCCATGTTCCCCGACCAGGCCAAGACCTACCTGGAGCAGCGCCAGGCCGGCACCCTCCAGCCCGAGCCGCTGGAGCCCATGCCCACCGGCAAGACCGGCGGCGGCATCTCCACCGAGTTCAAGATCACCGTCCACGGCGAGACCTACGACATCCACGTCACCGGCGCCAGCCCCACCAGCGACACCGAGCGGCGCTTCTACATGACCGTGGACGGCGTGCCCGAGGAAATCTCCCTGGAATCCCTCGGTGAGTTCCAGAAGGACAGCAGCGGTGGCCGGCGCGGCAAGGCCAGCAAGGAGGGCCACGTCACCACCACCATGCCCGGCAACATCGTCGATGTACTGGTGGAGGAGGGGGCCGAGGTCAGCGCCGGCGATCCGGTACTGATCATCGAGGCCATGAAGATGGAAACCGAGGTCAAGGCGGCCACCGGTGGCAAGGTCACCGCCGTGCACATCAAGAAAGGCGACCGGGTGACGCCCGGCGAGATCCTGGTGGAAATCGAATAAGCCCTGCGGACCGGGGCCTCGTGTGTCTGGTCCGCTAACCTGTACACTGACCGCGCCGCACAGATTCCGGACACTTGCAAAACGGGAGCCGCGCAATGATCGATCTTTACTACTGGACCACCCCCAACGGCCACAAGATCACCATCTTTCTCGAGGAAACCGGCCTCGAGTACACCATCAAGCCGGTCAATATCGGTGAGGGCCAGCAGTTCGACAAGGCCTTCCTGGCAATCTCACCCAACAACACGATCCCCGCCATCGTGGACCAGCGCCCGGATGACGGTGGCAAGCCGCTGTCGGTGTTCGAGTCCGGTGCCATCCTGGAATACCTGGCGGAGAAGACCGGCCAGCTGATGCCGGCGGACCTGCGCCAGCGCTGGCAGGCGATCCAGTGGCTGCACTGGCAGATGGGCGGCTTCGGCCCCATGTTGGGCCAGAACCACCATTTCCGGCAGTACGCCCCGGAAAAACTGCCCTACGCCATCGAGCGCTATGAAAAGGAAGCCGAGCGCCTGTACGGCGTCCTCGACGACCAGTTGAAGGGAAGGGACTACATCGCCGGCGATTACTCCATCGCCGATATCGCCACCTATCCCTGGGCCAAGCTCCACGACCGCCAGGGTGTGGACACCGCCGACCTGCCCAACGTCCGCCGCTGGCTCGACACCATGGCCGCCCGGCCAGCGGTGCAGCGGGCCTACGAGAAGGCCGACAGGATCAACACCGGCCCCACCGTCAACGACAAGAGCAAATCCGTGCTCTTCGGCCAGGGCCGGCGCAAGTAGGCAGATATTAACAACCTGCGTTGCTCCGTTACTGGGCCAGGCTGTCCCGGCCGGCGTACTATGGAGCTTTGTCACTTACATTTGCGAGGACACCCAGCATGGCAACCATTACCCGTCGCGGCACCCCCGTGCACACCGCCGGTGATCTGCCGGCCACCGGCCAGCCCGCTCCCGAGGCGCGCTTCACCCAGAACGACCTGAGCGAACTGGCGCTGTCGGACCTGAAGGGTCAGCGTGTCATTCTCAACATCTACCCCAGCATCGACACCCCCACCTGCGCCAAATCCACCCGCCGTTTCAACGAGGAGGCCGCGGCTCTGCCCGGCACCCGGGTGCTCTGTGTCTCCGCCGACCTGCCCTTCGCCCAGGCGCGGTTCTGCGGCGCCGAGGGCCTGGAGCGGGTGATCACCGTGTCCACCTTCCGCAACCCCGAGTTCGGCAAGACCTATGGCGTGGAGATGCTCGACGGCCCCCTCAAGGGCCTGCTGTCCCGGGCCATCGTGGTGATCGACGAGAGCGGCACCGTGGTCCATACCGAGCAGGTGCCGGAGATTGCCCAGGAGCCGGATTACCAGGCCGCCCTGGCTGCGCTCTGAGCGACAGCCCTCTGAGACCCTCTGCCAGGGCCGTAATCGGCCACCGGACCCCATCATGACCGCGGCATCCCAGACCGACCGGCGCAAGGCATGGGCGCTGGCCCGCCACTTCATTGCGCCCTACCGCAAGGCAGTGGCCGGGGCCCTGCTGGCGCTGATGTTCACCGCCGGCATCACCCTGTCGCTGGGCCAGGGCATCCGGCTGCTGGTGGACCAGGGCTTTGTCACCGGCTCGCCGGAGCTGCTGAACCAGACCGTGATGCTGTTCTTCGTGCTGGTGACAGCCTTGGCGGCGGGCACCTTCGTGCGCTTCTACCTGGTGTCCTGGATCGGCGAACGGGTGGTGGCGGACATCCGCAAGCAGGTGTTCAACCATCTGATCAGCCTGCATCCGGGCTTCTTCGAAACCAACCGGGGGCTGGAAATCCAGTCCCGGCTCACCACCGACACCACCGTGCTGCAATCGGTGATCGGCTCCACCGTCTCGGTAGCGCTGCGCAACTTGGTGATGCTGATCGGCGGCGTGATCCTGCTGTTCGTCACCAACGTCAAGCTGTCGCTGATCGTGCTGCTGGCGGTACCGCTGGTGGTAGCCCCAATCCTGATCTTCGGCCGGCGGGTACGGCGGCTGTCGCGCCAGAGCCAGGACCGGGTGGCGGACGTGGGCAGCTACGTCGGCGAGATCCTGGGCCAGATCAAGACCGTGCAGGCCTACAATCATCAGCCCCAGGACCAAGCGCGTTTCGCGACCGTGGTGGAGGAGGCGTTCGCGGTGGCGCGCCAGCGCATCCGCCAGCGGGCCTGGCTGATCGCGGTGGTGATTCTGCTGATCCTGGGAGCGGTGGGGGTGATGTTCTGGGTGGGCGGTCTGGATGTGATCGCCGGCCGGATTTCCGGCGGCGAGCTGGCGGCCTTCGTGTTCTACAGCCTGATCGTGGGCTCCTCGGTGGGCTCACTGAGCGAGGTGATCGGCGAGCTGCAGCGGGCCGCCGGGGCCGCGGCCCGCATCGTGGAACTGTTGCGCACCGAGAGCCACATCACCGCGCCCAGCGAAAACCGGGAGACCCTGCCGGCGCTGGTGACCGGTGACCTGCGGCTCCAGGGGGTCAGCTTTGCCTACCCCGGCCGACCGGATGTCACCGTGATCGACGATTTCACCCTGGCGGTGCGGCCCGGCGAGACCCTCGCCCTGGTGGGTCCGTCCGGGGCCGGCAAGTCCACCCTGTTCGACCTGCTACTGCGTTTCTTCGACCCTCAGCAGGGTCGGATCAGCCTGGATGGCCACGACATCCGCCGGCTCGACCCGGATGACCTGCGGCGCTGCTTCGCGCTGGTATCCCAGACGCCTGCGCTGTTCTTCGGCACCATTGCCGACAACATCCGGTATGGTCGCCCGGAGGCGAGCCTGGAGCAGGTGCGGGAAGCAGCCGCCATCGCCCACGCCGACGAATTCATTGGCCGGCTGCCCCAGGGCTACGACACCCGCCTGGGGGATGCCGGCCAGGGTCTGTCCGGCGGTCAGCGCCAGCGCCTGGCTATTGCCCGGGCGCTGCTCACCGATGCCCCCATCCTGCTGCTGGACGAGGCCACCAGTGCCCTGGACGCCCAGAGTGAGCACCTGATCCAGCAGGCCATGCCCAAGCTGATGGCGGACCGCACCACCCTGGTGATCGCCCACCGGCTGGCCACGGTCCAGCATGCCGACCGGATTGCAGTGATCAATCAGGGCCGGCTCCAGGCCCTCGGCAGCCACCGCGAACTGATCGCCGGCGACCCGCTCTACGCGCGGCTGGCGGAGCTGCAGTTCCAGACCTAAAGCCCGCGGAACTTCTCCACGAACCAGTTGCCCGCCAGCGCCGACACCTGGTCCAGCTTGCCGGGCTCCTCGAACAGGTGGGTGGCGCCAGGCACGATCTCGGTGCTGACCTCGCAGTTCATCTGGTCGGCCGCATCCCGGTTCATGCCGATGACCGGTTCATCGTCACCGCCAACGATCATCAGTGTCGGCGCCTTGACCCGGGCCAGTGCCTCACCGGCCAGGTCCGGCCGGCCGCCGCGGGACACCACGGCGTGCACCCGGGCCGGGCGCTCGGCGGCAGCAATCAGAGCCGCCGCCGCACCGGTGCTGGAGCCGAACAGGCCGATGGCCTGATCCTTCAGCTCGTCCTGCTGGGGGATCCAGTCCACGGCGCCGACCAGCCGGCCGGCCAGCATGGGAATGTCGAACCGAAGCTCGCGGGTTCGCATGTCCTCCCGCTCCTCGTCCTCGGTCAGCAGGTCCAGCAGCACCGTGGCTAGGCCCCGCCTGACCAGGGCGTTGGCCACCTGCCGGTTGCGGGAACTCTTGCGGCTGCTGCCACTGCCGTGGGCGAAGAGTACAACACCCTTCAGATGGCCGTGCGGCAGGGTCAGGTCGGCGTTGAGCCGGACCTGATCGCTGCCGATGGAAACGGGACGGGAGCTGCCTTTAGTCTGAGTTGCCATAACTGCCTCCTTGCTCCCTGGTGGCTTTTACGGTCATGCCCGACTCAATGCTAGCGCTGCTCTATCACTCCGCAGGCAACACGGGCACCGCCGCCACCCAGGGCTTCGGGCTTGTCGGAGTAGTTGTCGCCGCCCTTGTGGATGATCAGGGCGCGACCGTTGAGGTCGCCGAATTCAAGACGCGGCGCCAGCACCGGCACCGTGGCCTCGCCTTGCTCGTTGACATAGAGCGCCGGCAGATCCCCCAGGTGACCGACCTTGTAGGGACCGTTGTGGCTGCCATCGTTGGGGTTGTAGTGACCGCCGGCAGCACCGCCGGGAGTGACTTTGCCGTCTTTCTCGGTCGGTCCGCAGTCGGGGTTCTGGTGCAGGTGGAAGCCATGGATGCCGGTGCTCAGACCCTTCAGGTCCGGAGTGAAGAGTACGCCGTAGGGGGTGCGGTGGGCGATGATGGTGCCCATCTCCTTACCGGTGCCCTTTTCAGTCAGGGCATGCATGGTGACCTGCCGTTCGTCGGTGATGCCATTGATGATGGCGGCCTGCATGGAGCGGGGACCGGGGGGAATCAGATCCACCTCCTTGTCCTGCATGTCTTTCTTGTTATGGGTGTCGGCGGCGGCCATACCCGGGATGAGGCTGGAGAGAGCGAGTACGGCAAGGAATTGGGTGATCCGGTTCATCGGACGATCTCCTGTGCATACTGTGCAAATGAAGTGAGTGGCGCAATGCCACTACCCTACAGATAACACCATGGATCGTTTCCCGGCAAATCCAACCCCGGGCGCCGGGTCGGCCGCGTTTCAGCGGTTGTGGGGCGCCGGGGCGGTTTTCGGTAAGGACTTAGAACACGCCCTGACTGCGGAGGTAATCGTCGTAGCTGCCGCTGAAGTCGGTGACGCCATCGGCCCGCAGCTCGATGATGCGGGTGGCCAGGGAGGACACGAACTCCCGGTCGTGGCTGACAAAGATCAGCGTGCCCGGGTAGTTCTCCAGCGCGAGGTTGAGGGCCTCGATGGACTCCATGTCCAGGTGGTTGGTGGGCTCGTCCATCAGCAGCACATTCGGCTTCTGCAGAATCAGCTTGCCGAACAGCATGCGGCCCTGCTCGCCACCGGAGATCACCTTGACCGACTTGGCGATGTCGTCACCGGAGAACAGCATGCGCCCGAGGGTGCCCCGTACCAGCTGCTCGCCGCCCTGGGTCCACTGGGCCATCCAGTCGCTGAGGTTCACATCCTCGGCGAAATCGGCAGTGTGATCCTGGGCGAAATAGCCCACCTCGGCGCTGTCGGTCCACTTCACCTCGCCGGAATCCGGTGCCAGCTTGCCGGCCATGCACTGCAGCAGGGTGGTCTTGCCGATGCCGTTGGGACCGATGATGGCCACCCGTTCGCCGGCCTCGACCTGGATATTCAGCTTCGACAGCACGCACTGTTCGCCGAACCCCTTGTACAGGTCCCGCAGGGTGACCGCCTGGCGATGCAGCTTCTTGTTCTGCTCGAAGCGGATGAACGGGCTGACCCGGCTGGAGGGCTTGACCTCCTCGAGCTGGATCTTGTCGATCTGGCGGGCCCGGGAGGTGGCCTGCTTGGCCTTGGAGGCGTTGGCGGAGAAGCGGCTGACGAACTGCTGCAACTCGGCGATCTGGGCCTTCTTCTTGGCGTTGTCCGACAGCATGCGCTCGCGGGCCTGGGTGGCAGCGGTCATGTACTCGTCGTAGTTGCCCGGGAACAGCCGCAACTCGCCGTAGTCCAGGTCCGCCATGTGGGTGCAGACGCTGTTCAGGAAGTGGCGGTCGTGGGAGATGATCACCATGGTGCTGTTGCGGGTGGTGAGAATCCCCTCCAGCCAGCGGATGGTGTTGATGTCCAGGTGGTTGGTGGGCTCGTCCAGCAGCAGCACGTCCGGGTCGGAGAACAGCGCCTGGGCCAGCAGCACCCGCAGCTTCCAGCCCGGCGCCAGGGCGCTCATGGGGCCGTTGTGCTGCTCCAGCGGAATCTCCAGGCCCAGCAGCAGTTCGCCGGCGCGGGCCTCGGCGGTGTAACCGTCCATTTCGGCGAACTGGACCTCCAAGTCCGCCACCGCCATGCCGTCCTCCTCGCTCATCTCGGCCTGGCCGTAGATGCGGTCGCGCTCCGCCTTGACCCGCCAGAGCTCCTCGTGCCCCATGATGACGGTATCGATCACGGTGCAGTTCTCGTAGGCGAACTGGTCCTGGCGCAGCTTGCCCAGGCGGGCGTTGGGCTCCTTCATGACCTGGCCGGCGGAGGCTTCGAGCTCGCCGCCCAGGATCTTCATGAAGGTGGATTTGCCGCAGCCATTGGCACCGATCAGGCCATAGCGGTTGCCACGACCGAATTTGACGGATACGTTTTCAAACAGGGGCTTGGCCCCGAACTGCATGGTGATATTGGCGGTGGAAAGCAAGGAAACAGACCTGTCGAAGTGGGACGCCGGCGGGCGGCGACCGTGAAAAAGCGCGATTGTACAGATTTAAACCAGTCAGTGGCAGTCGAGGGCCGCAAAACCACGTAAGGAAATACCATAAGGAGGCTGAAACCATGGCCGACGCCGACAACAGCAAGCCGGATTCCAGCCAGCGCCCGGCCCGGGCCCAGACCATCGGGCTGGTGCTGGGGCCACTCTTCCTGCTGGCCACCCTGGTGCTGCCGGCGCCGGTGGACATGAGCCCCGAGGCCTGGGCGACCCTGGGCATGATGCTGCTGATGGCCACCTGGTGGGCTACCGAGGCCATCCCCATCCCCGCCACCGCGCTGCTGCCCATCGTGCTGATCCCGGCCCTGGGCATCGACTCCATCAAGGCCGCCACCACCCCCTACGCCAACCCGCTGATCTTCCTGTTCCTGGGTGGGTTTACCATCGGTCTGGCCATGCAGCGATGGAACCTTCACAAGCGCATCGCCCTGGCCACCCTGCTGGCGGTCGGCAGTGCGCCCCGGCGCCAGATCGCCGGCTTCATGCTGGCCACCGCCTTCCTCAGCATGTGGGTCAGCAACACCGCCACCAGCATCATGATGCTGCCCATCGGGGTGTCGGTGATCAATCTGGTGGCGGACAACGACAGTGACGACGCCCGCCGGTTCGCGGTGGCGCTGCTGCTGGCCATTGCCTATTCCGCCAGCGTCGGCGGCATTGCCACCCTGATAGGCACACCGCCGAACGCCCTGCTGGCGGGCTACCTGGCGGACAACCACGACATCACCGTGGGCTTTGCCCAGTGGATGCTGCTGGGGGTGCCGGTGTCGGCGGTGATGCTGGTGCTGATCTGGTGGTGGCTGACCCGCTCCGGCTTCGATCTGGGGGATACCGGCGACAGCGGCGACCTGATCCGTGACAAGTTCCGCGACCTGGGGCCGCTGAGCCGCGGCGAGAAGCGGGTGGCGCTGGTGTTCATCGTCACCGCCGCGGCCTGGATCTTTCGGCCCCTGCTGTCTGACGCCCTGTTGCCCTGGCTCAATGACACCATCATCGCCATCGCCGCCGCCATCGCCCTGTTCCTGATACCGGTGGACCGCAGCCGCGGCCAGTATGTGATGAACTGGGAGGCCACCAGCGACATGCCCTGGGGCGTCCTGCTGCTGTTCGGCGGCGGCCTGTCCATGGCCGGTGCGGTGAGTGGCTCGGGTCTGGCGGAGTGGATCGCCGAGAGCCTGTCGGTGATCGGGGTGGTGCCGGTGCTGCTGATGGTGGCCCTGGTGGCCACGGTGATCATTTTCCTGACCGAGGTCAGCAGTAACACTGCCACCACCGCCGCCTTCCTGCCGCTGATGGGTGCGCTGGCGGTGTCCCAGGGCCTGGCGCCGGAGCTGCTGGCCGTGCCCGCCGCCATCGCCGCCAGCTGCGCCTTTATGATGCCGGTGGCCACGCCGCCCAACGCCATCGTGTTCGCCAGCGGTCACATGAAGATCGGCAACATGATCCGCGCCGGCTTCGTGCTCAACCTGGCGGGCATTGTCGTGGTCACCCTGATGGGCTATGTCCTGATGGGCTGGGTGTTCGGACTGGGCTGACCGGCCAGACCTGCGTTTCGTCTACAGGTTTACAGAAAAGGGTTTGGGGTCTAACTATATCAGTGTGCATTCAACCCAGGGCCGGAACCGTAACCGCTGATGTCCAGTATTCCCCACCCGGCTGAGCGCGAGCGCCGGCCGCAGTTCTGGCGTGTGGCTCAGCGCTGCTGCCAGCTTGCAGCCACGGTTGATGTGGCTTTCTTCTTTATTTTCCACTACCTGGGCTCCCCCATCCTGGCGTGGGTGAACGTCATCAGCGTGAGTATGTATGTGGTCGCCTACTACGCCCTCAAGCGCCGCCGCAACCGCCTTGCCATTGCGCTGATCTGGACCGAGGTGATTGCCCACGCCGCCCTGGGGCTGATTCTGATCGGTTGGGAAAGCGGCTTTCACTATTATCTGCTGATGTTCATCCCGGCGCTGTTTGCCAGTATGCCAACCCGGCGGGCCTGTGTGGCGGCGGGTCTGCTCTGGCTTTTTTACGTCGGGCTGGATGTAGGCCTGTGGTTTGGCGCGCCATTGCAGCCTATCTCGGACCAGGCCCTGCTGGGTGTGCATCTGTTCAACCTGACCGTGGTTTTCGCCATGTTCGGCTACCTGTCTTTCTTCTATGTACGGGCGGTGATCGTTGCCCACCGCAAGCTGCGCCGCCTGGCCACCACCGACGCCCTCACCGGCCTGTTCAACCGGGGGCATATGGTGGAGCTGGCGGAAAAGGAAGTGGCGCGGGCGCGCCGGCACGGCTCGGCCTTGACCTTCCTGCTGCTGGATATCGACTATTTCAAGACGATCAATGACGACTACGGCCACCAGGTAGGCGACGAAGTGCTGGTCCATGTGGCGCAGACCCTGCTGGCCCAGGTCCGGGATGAAGACCTGGTGAGCCGCTGGGGTGGTGAGGAGTTCCTGATCATGCTGCCGGGTACCGAGCTGGCAAAGGGGCTCCAGACCGCCGAGCGGCTCCGCCAGAGCCTCGGTGAACGGCCCTGGCGCGACGGCAGGCTGGCGGTACGGCTGAGCGCCAGCATTGGCCTGAGCCAATACCTCGACGGCGAATCCCTGAGCGACTGCATTGCCCGGGCAGACAACGCCCTCTACGCCGGCAAGGAGGGTGGACGCAATCGCGTGGAGGTGGCTGCAGCCACCCGGCTAAAACCGGCGGTGCCGGCCTGAGCGACGCGCGCCCGGCCCAGTGCGCCTTCAGAAGGTGGTTGGCAGTACCCGCCCCAGCTTTTCCCGGCCCAGGCGCTGCTCGAAGTGGTCCCCCCGCCACACCGGCTGGCCGGCGATCATTACCAGCGGCACCACGCCGTCGGAGCGGTTGACCAGCTGCTCGTGCTGGAACTCGTCCCGGTAGATGCGCTGGACACTGGCGTCGGGGTCAAAGTTCTGCAGCTGCTCCGGGTCCACCAGGATCACATCGGCCGGGTCACCAATCTCGATGCGCCCACCCTTGACCCCGAACACCTCCGCCGGGTCGCGAGTCAGCCGGCGTACCATGTAGGCCACATCGGCATCACCGCCTTCCGCCGCCAGCCGCAGGGCCCGCAGGTTGCCATCGTAGAAGGCCATGTTGGTGAGGTGGGCGCCACTGTCGTTGAAGCCGGGCAACAGCTGCGGGTCCATCAGCAGGCGGCGCACCGTGGCCGGCTCGCGGTTGGCGGAGACGGTGTACCACTTGATGTCCAGATCGAAGGCCCGCAGCATCGCCAGCACGAAGTCGGCCTCGTCCGCCACCTCGCTGAAGTACCCGGAGACGATTTCCCGCTCCTTTTCGGAATCCGGGATGGCGTCGCCGGCGTTCAGCGCCCGAACCCGCCTGAAGAGTTCGGCAAAGGTCTGGCCCTGCCAGGCGGCCAGCGGGCAGATGTCCACCGTCATGTCCGCCAGGGTCCGGTTGAAGGCGTAGTCCTCCAGGCGTAGCAGACGCTTGAGCCGGGCCAGGCCGAAGCCCCGTTTGCCGGTCAGCCACATGGCCCGGAAGCGGGCGATGTAGTCCGGGTCCCGCAGCAGGGCCTGGCGGCCCTCCCGGTCCTCCAGTTCTTTCTCGTTCAGTGCCCGCAATTCGGCGATCTCCTCCGCCAGGGGCGTGATGGCGCCGTCGGACCAGGTCTTGAAGGGTGCCGCCAGGGCCTGCAGGTGGAACTGGCCGCCGATCAGCCGGCTGTTCAGCACCCGGGCCAACAGCCTGGCCAGGCGCACGATCTTGCGGTTGCTGTGTACATCCAGGGCCGCCACCACCGTGGTTTTCAGGGGCTCGCCGTGGAACCGGCCGGACGTGAGCAGGAAGGTCCGGATGGTGCCCACCGTGCTGTCCTTCGGCGGGGTCGCCTGCCAGGTGGCACCGCGGCGGCGCACCACGTTGGTCAAGCGCTTGATCTCGTCGTAGCCGGCAAACTGGGTGGGAATGGTCTTGTGGACGTTGGGCTGGTTGGCCAGGTAATGGAACGGCAG
>NZ_JAWVZL010000027.1:0-37339 GCF_033722195.1 Marinobacter sp. | reverse complement strand
GTCGCCTCCTGCAGGCCTTCCTCGGTCGCAGTGTCGATCGGTGACCCAACGGACGCGCCCTCGCCCAGGTTCGAATCCGAATCCAGGAAATCACCCAGGTGCGAATCCTCGTCATCGCCGATCGGGGTTTCCATGGAGATCGGTTCTTTCGCGATCTTCAGTACCTTGCGGATCTTGTCCTCCGGCATTTCCATGCGCTCGCCCAGTTCTTCCGGGGTGGGCTCGCGGCCCATCTCCTGCAGCATCTGGCGGGAGATGCGGTTGAGCTTGTTGATGGTCTCGATCATGTGCACCGGGATCCGGATGGTGCGGGCCTGGTCCGCGATGGAGCGGGTGATGGCCTGACGAATCCACCAGGTGGCGTAGGTGGAGAACTTGTAGCCCCGGCGGTATTCGAACTTGTCCACCGCCTTCATCAGGCCGATGTTGCCTTCCTGGATCAGGTCAAGGAACTGCAGCCCGCGGTTGGTGTACTTCTTGGCGATGGAGATCACCAGACGCAGGTTGGCTTCCACCATCTCTTTCTTGGCGCGTCGTGCCTTGGCCTCGCCGATGGACACCCGGCGGTTGATTTCCTTGATGTCCGGCACGTCCAGGTCCACTTCGGTCTGGACGTTGGCAATACGCTTCTGCATCCGCACGATTTCATCGACGCGCTCACCGATGGCCGCGGCGTAGGGCTTCTTGCTCTTGGCGATCTTGGGCGCCCAGTCCAGGTTGGTCTCGTTGCCCGGGAAGGACTTGATGAAGTCCTTGCGGGGCATTTTGCAGTCCCGCACGCAGATCTGCATGATGGTGCGCTCGTTCTCGCGCACCAGCTCGTTGGTGGAGCGGATTACGTTGACCAGCTCGTCAAAGGCCTTGTTGCCCAGCTTGAAGGGCGCGAATACCTGACCCACCTCGTTGAGGGCTTCCTGGGTCGCCTTGTGGTTGCGGCCGTGTTTGGCCAGCGCCTTTTCAGCGGCGGCCTGTTTTTCCTTCAGCAGTTCGAAGCGCAGGCGGGTTTCTTCCGGATCCGGACCGTTATCGGTCTCTTCCTCACTGCTGCTGCTTGAATCGTCGTCATCGTCGTCGCTGCCTTCGCTGTCAGAGCTGGTGTCGGAGCTGCTATCGGAGCTGGTGTCGTCGCTCATGAAGGGCTCGGCGTCGTCCGGATCCAGAAAACCGGTGACGATGTCGCTGATGCGGCCTTCGTTTTCGACGATGCGCTCATAGGCCTGGATGACGGTGCCGGTGGTGCCGGGAAAATGGGCGACCGCGGCCATGACGTCGCGGATGCCTTCCTCGATGCGCTTGGCGATGACGATCTCGCCTTCCCGGGTGAGCAGCTCCACGGTGCCCATTTCCCGCATGTACATGCGCACGGGATCGGTGGTGCGGCCGGCGTCGGTCTCCACGGCAGCCAGGGCGGCCGCGGCTTCGGCGGCGGCGGCTTCATCGGCCGTGGCGTCGCCATCGGTCATCAGCAGCGTGTCGGCGTCCGGTGCCTCTTCCGCTACCTGAATGCCCATGTCGTTGATCATGCGGATGATGTCTTCGACCTGGTCCGGATCGGCTATGTCTTCCGGGAGGTGGTCGTTAACCTCGGCGTAAGTCAGGTAACCTTGTTCCTTGCCTCGGGCAATGAGGTCTTTCAAACGGGATTTTTGCGAATTGCCTGACATAGACACCCTGTGAACTCGCTTAAAGATAAAAAAGTTAAACGGCCATTATAGCCGCCGCGTTTTGGGTCCGCCACCAACTGATTAAATGGTGGTCAACCCCTTGTGTTTCAAGAGCCGGCGCTGATCGGGCCATTGGCCCGGTCGGCCCGCTAGGCCCGGTCCTGGCGGCTGAGCTCCTGCAATTCCCGGCGCTCGGCCTCGCTCAGGTCGCGGATGCTGCGTTTGCTGCCCAGCAGGGCCGCAAGCCGCTGCTTGTGGGCCGCTTCCCGGTTCGGCGCCATCATCGCGCGGGCTTCCGCCAGCGCATGCTCCCGCGCCGGCAGGTGTTCGATCCTGTCGAAGAGCCGGTAAAACCGGTTCCGTGCCTCGCCGTCCAGCGCCAGGGCCCGCATCAGGCGGCGCTTGTCGGTGATCCCGCTCGCCAGGATCCAGTCGGCAAAGGCCCGGGTCTGGGGCAGCTGGCGGTCTTCCCGGCTCAGGGCCTGCAGCTCCGTGGCCATCTCCGGCGCCTCCAGCAGCGCCACACAGAGCATGCTGTCCTTGCTCAGCCGTACGTCCACCGGCGTTTCCGGTGTTCCGGCGAAGCGCTCGCCGGGCTTGCCGTAACGGGCGCCATCGGCCCGGGGCTGCCACTCGCGGCGGTTGCCGCAGAGCCGCAGCATCTCGTGCCACATGGCGTCCCGCAGCGTGCTGCGGGGCATCCGGTTGAGCAGCGGCTCGACCCGGGCCCGCAGTTCACCGCGGTTCTCCGGCAGTGCCAGGTCAAGGCCCTCGCTCTGCCGGTCGAACAGGTACCGTGACAGCGGCGTGGCGCCGTCCACCCGTTGGCGGAAGGCGTCGGCGCCTTCCTTGCGGACCAGGGTGTCCGGATCCTCGCCTTCCGGCAGCATCAGGAACTGCAGGTGCAGTCCGTCCGCCATCAGCTCCAGGGCGTTCTCCATCGCCTTGTCGGCGGCCCGGTAGCCGGCGCTGTCGCCGTCAAAGCAGAACACCAGATGGCGGACCTGCTTGAGCAGGGCTGTCAGGCTGTCCTGGTTGGTGGCGGTGCCCAGGGTCGCCACGGCGTAATGGATGCCGTGCTGCGCCAGCGCGATCACATCCATGTAGCCTTCCACCACCAGCAGGCGATCGAGCTGGCGGATCGCCTGGCGGGCCTCATAGAGGCCGTAGATCTCCCGGCTCTTGTGGAATACATCGGACTCCGGGGAGTTGATGTACTTGGCCTTGTCGTCCCCCAGGGTGCGGCCGCCAAAGGCCACCGTGCGGCCCCGGGTATTGCGGATCGGGAACATGATCCGGTTGCGGAACAGGTCCCTGGGCCGGCCGTAACGGTCGCTGACGGTACCGGTCTCGATCAGCGGCGCCCGCAGGTCCTCACTGGCGGCCTGGTAGAGCGCGGTGCCCATGCCGGGGGCATAACCGAGCTGGTACTGCTCGATGATGCTCTGGTCCAGGCCCCGCTGCTTCAGGTAATCCCTGGCAAAGGCCGCGTCCGGCCGGGCCAGCGCCGCCTGGTAAAAGCGGGCGGCAAAGTCCAGGGCGTCGGTCAGGGTGCGGGCCTGCTGCATCTCCTGTCTGGCGCTCTGGTCGTAGGGCACTTCCAGGCCAGCTCGTTTGGCCAGCTCCTCGACGGCGTCGGTGAAGCCCAGGCCGTCGAACTCCCGCACGAAACTGATGGCATCGCCGTGGGCGCCACAGCCAAAACAATGATAGAAACCCTTGTCGGGCCGGACATTGAACGAGGGTGTTTTCTCGTCGTGGAAGGGGCAGCGAGCCTTGTAGTTGGCACCGGCTTTCTTCAGCGTAATGCGTGACCCGATCAGCTCTGCCAGGTCCACACGATCCAGCAGGTCTTCAACAAACCGTTGAGGGATCAGTCCGCTCATGAGATCTCCCGTGACAGAGAGTACGCCGGGGCCATGCGGATGAAACCGCCATAGCCAAAAATGCCGCCGAAGCCAGGCCCCGGCGGCATTTTGGGTTCACCTGCGCTCCCATAGGGAGGGCAAGGCGATCAAGTCTACCTGCAGCAAAAAGCGACTTAGTACAGACGCTCGAACTTGCGCTGTTCCCGCTGAAGCTTCTTGAGATGACGCTTGACGGCAGCGGCTGCCTTACGCTTGCGTACCGCTGTCGGCTTTTCGTAGTGCTCGCGACGACGCACTTCCGACAGGACACCTGCTTTCTCGCAGGAACGCTTGAAGCGACGCAGGGCTACGTCAAATGGTTCATTCTCTTTCACTTTAACAGCTGGCATTCGAAAATCACCTACCTGATATAATCGGGTCTATTTGGGAAGAGTGCAGACAGGTCTACCCGTGCCTTGATGCGGCACGCGGCGACTCGTTGCTCGCCAGCCTTGTGCTGCAGACTCTTCAGCTTTGACCGGCCAATATTGGACAAAACTCGACCAGTCCTATTTAAGGCCGGCAATGATAGCGCCGGTCTTGGTCGAGGTCAATGTCTTCCCGATTAAACTGCCGGGAATCGACCGCTATCTGATAAAATGCGGGCCCTCCCCGGAATATCAACCCGACAGCAAGCCGACGGTGGCCTATAGACATGCTGATTCTTGGAATCGAAACCTCTTGCGACGAGACCGGTGTGGCGCTCTACCACAGCGAGCAGGGTCTGCTCTCCCACGCCCTGTTCAGCCAGATCGACATGCACGCCGATTACGGCGGCGTGGTGCCGGAGCTGGCCTCCCGAGATCATGTGCGCAAGCTGTTGCCGCTGTGCGACGAGATCCTCCAGGCCGCCGGCAGAACCCGGTCTCAGCTGGACGGCATCGCCTACACCGCCGGCCCCGGTCTGGTGGGGGCGCTGATGGTGGGTGGCTCGGTGGCGCATGCGCTCGGGTTCGCCCTGGGCATCCCGGTGCTGGGCGTGCACCACATGGAGGGCCACCTGCTGGCACCCATGCTGGAACCCAACCCGCCGGCGTTTCCTTTTGTCGCCCTGCTGGTGTCTGGTGGCCATACCCAGCTGGTGCTGGTCAAGGGAATCGGCGAGTACGAGCTGCTGGGGGAGTCGGTGGACGATGCCGCCGGCGAAGCTTTCGACAAGACCGCCAAGATGCTGGGGCTGGATTATCCCGGCGGGCCCTGGGTCGCGGCCCTGGCGGAGCGGGGAACCGAGGGGCGCTTTCGCTTCCCCCGGCCGATGACGGACCGGCCCGGTCTGGATTTCAGCTTCAGTGGCCTGAAGACCTTTACCCTCAATACCGTGAGCCAGGCCAGGGAGACAGGGGCGCTGGATGACCAGACCCGGGCCGACATCGCCCTGGCCTTCGAGAGCGCCGTGGTGGACACCCTCACCATCAAGTGCCGGCGGGCGCTGGAGCAGACCGGCAGCAAGCGCCTGGTGATCGCCGGTGGCGTCAGTGCCAACAAGCGCCTGCGGGCGGCCCTCGAGGCCATGACCGCCAAACTGCGCGCCGGGGTGTTCTATGCCCGGCCGGAATTCTGCACCGACAACGGCGCCATGATTGCCTACGCCGGCTGCCAGCGCCTCAAGGCCGGTCAGCGGGACGGTGACCGCATCCTGGCCATACCGCGCTGGCCCATGGATCAGCTGCCGGCCATCACCACACCGAGGCTCAACGGTCTGGTGGACTGAAGCAGCAGTGGCTCAGAGCCGGTTTTCCCGGCCCTGGGCCAGGCGGATCAGGTTGCTGCGGTGGCGCACCAGGATGAGCAGGGCCAGCAGGCCGAACAGGGGCAGGGTGTCCGGCTCGATCAGGGCCGCAATGACCGGGCCGCTGACCATGGCCACCACCGAGGCCAACGCCGATATGCGCCAGCGCCACATGACCAGCGCCCAGATCCCGCAGAGCAGCAGTGTTGTGATCGGGGCCAGGGCGAGGCTGGCTCCAAGCGCCGTGGCCACACCCTTGCCACCCTGGAAGCGGGCAAACACCGGCACCATGTGGCCGGTGACTGCGCAAAGGGCCACCATGGCCTGGGCATAGATGGAGTAATCCAGTTGCCAGCTCAGCCACACCGGCAGGCCGCCCTTGGCGGCGTCCAGCAGCAGGGTCACCAGCGCCGGCATCCAGCCGCCGGTGCGGTAGACGTTGGTGGCGCCCGGATTGCCGGAGCCCTGCGCCCGCGGATCCGGCAGGTGCCAGAGCCGGCATACCGGCAGCGCAAACAGCACCGAGCCCACCAGGTAGGCAAACAGGCAGAGCATGACCAGCAGCAGGGCGTCGTTCATGGCTTCCTTGGCGCAGACGTGGGCCGGCGATCTGTGCGAAAATCCGTGCCCGGGCGCGGACAGCGGACGTAACGGGACACTAACCTGTACGCAGCCATCAGACAATCAGCCATCAGTCGGTCATGCCGGTTCCCGCCGGTGGCCCGGGGTAGAAGCACAATGACAGACAGCGTACTGATCGAGCAGCTGGCGGTGGAAGCCATCATCGGCGTGTTCGACTGGGAGCGGGAGGTCCATCAGCGGCTGTTGCTGGACCTGGAGATGGCCTGGGCCAACGACCGGCCGGCCGCTACCGACGACCTCGCCCTGGCGCTGGATTACGCTGCGGTCTGCGAGGCAGTCACCGAGTGGTTCCACCATCACCAGCCCCAGTTGCTGGAAACGGCCGCCGAAGCGGTGGCGGCCGAACTGATGCAGCGCTTTGGTATCCGCTGGCTGGCGGTGACCATCCGCAAGCCTGGTGTGCTACCCCGGGCCGGCAGCGTGGGCATCCGGATCGAACGGGGGCAGCGCTGATGGCTGCAACAGTCAGGGTCTATCTCAGCCTGGGCAGTAATATCGAGCGGGAGCGGCACATCACCGCAGCGCTGGATGGGCTGGCGGCGGAATTCGGCGATCTGGTGGTGTCGTCGGTCTACGAGAGCGAAGCGGTGGGTTTTGACGGCGAGAACTTTCTCAACCTGGTGGTGGGTATCGATACCGACCGCTCGGTGGCGGAGCTTTCCGCGCTGCTCAAGCAGATGGAGGCGGACAACGGCCGGCGCCGGGATTTGCCCAAGTTCAGCGCCCGGACCCTGGACCTGGACATCCTCACCTACGACGACCTGACCGGGACCATCGACGGGGTGGAACTGCCGCGTGGGGAGATTCTCCGCAACGCTTTCGTGCTGCGGCCCATGGCCGAGATCGCACCGGACACCAGGCATCCCCTGGACGGTCGCAGCTATCGCGAACTCTGGCAGGCCTACGAGAGAGACCAGAAGCTGTGGGCGGTGTCCTTCACCTGGCAGGGCCGGCAGGTTTCGCCACGGCCCGCCCAGAGCTAGATGCCGTTCATGTGACGGTTGCGGAACAGCCGGATCAGCCCCTCGGTTGAGCTGTCGGTGTTGCCGCCTTTCTGATCGCCGTCCAGCAGACGCTCCAGGATGCCCTTGCCCAGCTGCTTGCCCAGCTCCACGCCCCACTGGTCGAACGAATCCACGTCCCAGATCACGCCCTGGGCGTAGGTCTTGTGCTCGTAGAGCGCGATCAGGGCACCGACTGTGCGGGGCGTCGCCCGCTCGAACAGCAGGGTGTTGCTTGGCTTGTTGCCGGGAATCACCTTGTGCCGGGCCAGCCGGTTGACGGTGGCCTCGTCCAGGCCCTGGCCCGCCAGCTCGGTGCGGGCCTCGGCCTCGGTCTTACCTTGCATCAGGGCCTGGGTCTGGCTCAGGCAGTTGGCAAACAGGATGGCGTGGTGATTGCCCACCGGGTTATGGGTGTGGAGCGGAATGATGAAGTCCGCCGGTGACAGCTTGGTGCCCTGGTGCAGCAACTGATGGTAGGCATGCTGGCCGTTGGCACCGGCGCCACCCCAGATGATGGGGCCGGTCTGGTAGTCCACCGGGTCGCCGGCCTGGGTCACACACTTGCCGTTACTTTCCATGTCCAGCTGCTGCAGGTGGGCCGGCAGGCCCCGCAGGTAATGGTCGTAGGGCAGGATGGCGTGTGCGTCGGCGCCCCAGAAGTTGTTGTACCACACCCCCAGCAGCGCCATGATCACCGGCAGGTTCTGCTCCAGCGGCGCCTTGCGGAAATGCCGGTCCATGGCCTGGGCGCCGGAAAGCAGGGCGCGGAAGTTGTCCATGCCGATGGTCAGCGCGGTGGGCAGGCCGATGGCGGACCAGAGCGAATAGCGCCCGCCGACCCAGTCCCACATGGGGAAGATGTTCTCCTCGGCGATGCCGAACGCCACCGCCTCGGCGGTGTTGGCGGTGACCGCCACAAAATGCTTGCTGATGCGCTCTTCGGTACCGCCGTTGTGGAGGAACCACTCCCGGGCCACTTCGGTGTTCTCCAGGGTTTCCTGGGTCCGGAAGGACTTGGACTGGATCAGGAACAGGGTGGTTTCGGGGTTGATGTGGCGCAGCACCTCGGTGATGTGGCTGCCGTCGATGTTGGCCACGTAATGGCAGTTGAGGCGGCCGTGCCAGTAGGGCTTGAGGGACGCCGACACCAGCTTGGGCCCGAGGAAGGAGCCGCCGATGCCAATGCTCACCACGTCGGTAAAAGGCTTGTTGGTGAAGCCCCGCCACTGGGTGCTGCGAATGCGCCAGACGAACTCCTCCATGCGGGCCAGGGTGGCCCGAACCTCTGGCATGATGTCGGTGCCGTCCACCTGGATGGGCTCGTCGGTCATGTTGCGCAGCGCCACGTGCAGGGCGGGCCTGTCTTCGCTGGCGTTGACCCGCTCGCCCCGGAACATGGCCTCGATGCGCTCCGGCAGCTGGCAACTGCGGGCCAGCGCCATCAGGTGGCCCATGGTTTCGTCCACGATCAGGTTCTTGGAGTAGTCCAGAGCCAGGCCGGCGGCCTGCACGAAGTAACGCTCGAAGCGGCCCGGGTCCTGATTGAACAACTCCCGCATGTGGGTCTTGGCCATGGTGACCTGGTGATCGGACAGGGCCTGCCATTCCTGGCGTTGGGTGAGGGAGCTACTGCGGGCCTGGTTCACGTTGGATTCCTTCCGGTTCAGGGTTTAGGTCGGGATCTGGCGCATCACCGATAGGTTGTCGATCAGCCGGGTGGTGCCGAGGAAGGCCGCCACCAGGATGGTGAGTTCGGTGTCCTCCGGCCGGGCCGGCTTCAGGGTCTGGCTGTTGACGATGGTGATATAGTCGGGGCGGAAACCGGCCGACATCAGCCCCTGGCGGGCTTCCTCCTCCAGGCCGGCGTGGTCGGTCTCGCCCTGGGTCAGGCGCTGGCCGATGGCGGTCATGGTCTGATGCAGCACCGGTGCCAGGCGGCGCTCCTCGGCGCTCAGGTAGCCATTGCGGGAGCTCTTGGCCAGGCCGTCGGCGTCCCGCACGGTGGGAGCGCCGATAATCTCCACCGGCATCACCAGGTCGGCCACCAGCTTGCGGATCACCGCCAGCTGCTGGAAGTCCTTCTCGCCGAACACCGCCACATCCGGCTGCACCATGTTGAACAGCATGGTGACGACGGTGGCAACGCCCTCGAAGTGGCCGGGCCGGGTCGCGCCGCAGTGGCCTTCGCTGACTTCCGGCACCGTGATCTTGGTATGGCGGGCCAGGCCGTTGGGGTAGACCTCGTTAGCGCTGGGGGCGAACACCAGGGTGTTGCCTGCGGCCTCAAGTTTGTCCTGGTCGTCCTGCAGGGTGCGGGGGTAGCTGTCCAGGTCTTCGTTGGCGCCGAACTGCATGGGGTTGACGAAAATACTGGTGACCACGACGTCGGCGGCCTGCCGGGCTTTTTCCACCAGTGCCAGGTGCCCCTCGTGGAGGTTGCCCATGGTGGGTACCAGTCCGATGCGTTTGCCCTGCTGGCGATAGCTAGCCAGGATGGCCCGCAGTTCTTTCAGTGTGTGGACGGTTCTCATGCCTTGAAGGTGTGCTCCTCAGCGGGGAATGTGCGGTTCTTGACCGCGGCGACGTAGGCGGCAATGGCGGCCTGGATGGAATCCGTCTCCGCCAGGAAGTTTTTCACGAACCGGGCCTTTCGACCGGGTGTGACACCCAGCATGTCGTGCATCACCAGGACCTGGCCATCGGTGTCGGCGCCGGCGCCAATCCCGATCACCGGGGCTTTCACGGCCTGGGTGATGCGGGCCGCCAGGGGCGCCGGTACGCACTCCAGCAGGATCACGTCCGCTCCGGCCGCTTCCAGTTGGCAGGCGTGGTCGATCATCTGCTCCGCGGCCTTCTCTTCCCGGCCCTGGACCTTGTAGCCGCCGAACTTGTTGACGAACTGGGGTGTCAGGCCCAGATGGGCGCAAACCGGAACGCCGCGCTCACTCAGTGCGGTGATGGTCTCGGCCATCCAGTCGGTGCCTTCCAGCTTCACCATTTGGGCGCCGGCCCGCATCAGCCGGGCGGCGTTGTCCATGGCGCTGGCGGGGGTGCTGTAGCTCATGAAGGGCATGTCGGCCATGACCAGGGCGCCCTGGTTGCCGCGGGCCACGGCGCGGACGTGGTAGCACATGTCGTCCATGGTCACCGGCAGGGTGCTGTCGTTACCCTGCAGCACCATGCCCAGAGAGTCGCCGATCAGCATGACCTCCACGCCGGCTTCGCTGATAACGTGGGAGAAAGTGGCGTCATAGGCTGTAAGTGCGGCGAACGCCTCGCCTTTGGCCTTGAGGTCCCGCAGGGTATTGATGGTAACCGCCATAGAATCCTTGCCTTCTGGTTCGATGCGACAGGACCGGCGGGGAAGCCCGCGCGGTCAGGCCTTAAGGGTAATCCCGGCCTTGGCCCGAGGCAAGGCCGCTGCCTGCCGGATCAGGCCGGTCGCAGCGGCCGTAACCGGTTGTCCGGACAGCTTTTGCGCAGTTGTGCCAGGGTGCGGCCATCCGGCAGTGCCAGGTCCGGGTCCAGGTCCAGCAGCGGCTGCAGTACGAAATCCCGGTTTGGCAGTTCCGGATGAGGCACGGTCAGGCGCGGGTGGTGAATCTCCCGGTCACCGAACAGCAGCAGGTCCAGGTCCAGTGTGCGCGGCCCCCAGTGTCGCAGCCGCTCCCGGCCATGGGCCTGTTCGATGGCCTGGAGCCGGTCCAGCAACTGAAGGGGCGTAAGCCCGGTATCGATCCGCACCGCGCCATTGACGAAATCCGGCTGGTCCTGGGGCCCTACCGGGCGGCTGCCATAGAACGGCGATTGCGCCAGCAGGGTAGTGGCCGGTAGCTGCGCCAGGGCGGTGATGGCCCGGGCCAACTGGCCCAGGGGATCGGCCAGGTTGCTACCCAGGCCCACGTAGGCGCTTACAATGCAGCCACCCGCGTCGGCCATGATTCAGGCCTTGTTGGCAGGGCTGCGGCGGCGCCGGCGCTTTCGTGGGCCGCTGCTTTCGCTGCCCAGCTCGGACAGCATTTTTTCCCGGTCTCGGTCGTCGGCGGCTTGAAATTCTGTCCACCACTGGCCCAGGCCAGGCTCGATCTCGCCGGCAGCTTCGCGCACCAGCAGGAAATCGTAGGCGGCGCGGAAGCGGGGATGTTCCATGGTGACGTAAGCGCGCTTGCCCTGGCGCCGGGGCAGGCGCATCTGCAGCTCCCAGATCTCCTTCATGGGGCCGGAAAAGCGCTTGGGAATGGCGGTGGCCTGCACCTGGCGGCCGATAACCTTGCCAATGGCGCCATGGAGCGCGGGCTGGACCGGTTCGCCGTCGTCCTGGCGCTTGCGCCATTCGGCCTGCAGTGCCGGCCAGAGGATGGCGGCATAGAGGAAGTAGGGGGTGACGGACTTGCCCTGGCGGATCCGGTCGTCGGTGTTGCGCAGGGCCTGGCGGATGAGGTCATCCGGCTCACCGGCTGCCAGGGCCCGTGCGGTTTCCGGAAACAGGGGCGCCAGCAGGTCGTACTGTTGCAGCAGGTCGTAGGTGGCCTCACCGTGGCCGGCGGAGAACAGCTTGAGCACTTCCTCGAACAGCCGGGCCGGGGGAATATGGGTCAGCAGCGGTGCCAGGGTGCGGATCGGCGCTTCGGTGGCCGGCTCGATGTCGAAGTCCAGCTTGGCGGCGAAGCGGATGGCGCGCAGCATGCGGACCGGGTCTTCCCGGTAGCGGGTTTCGGGGTCACCGATCAGCCGGATCTGTCTTTTGTTCAGATCCTCGATGCCGTTGGCGTAATCGATGATCGAGAAATCCTTGATGCAGTAATACAGCGCGTTGACGGTGAAGTCCCGCCGCAGCGCATCCTCTTCCATGTTGCCGTAGACGTTGTCCCGCAGCAGCAGGCCGTGCTCGTTGGTGCGACGGTCGTCGTCATCCTCGTCGTCGGCATCGGAGGCGTTGCCGCGGAAGGTGGTGACCTCTATTACCTCACGGCCAAACAGAACGTGCACGATGCGGAAGCGGCGGCCGATCAGGCGGGAGTTCCGGAACAGGTCGTGGACTTCCTCCGGCGTGGCATCGGTGGCGATGTCGAAATCCTTGGGCTGGCCGCCCAGCAGAACGTCACGGACACCGCCGCCCACCAGGTAGGCTTCGAAGCCGGCGTTGTTGAGCCGGTTGAGTACCTTCTTGGCGGGCTCGCTGATCACCGACCTGGAGACCGTGTGCTGGTCCCGGGGGATGACCCGGCGCACGTAGGTGGGAGCCTTTTTCTGGCCGTTGCCAGTCATGAAGGACACGATCTTGTTCAGTAGTTTGTTTGGCATTGAGTCCGTATCTGCGCAGAGCAAAACCGAGAGTTTAACGGTTTGGAGGCGATTTGCCCATGTTCCGGGCGTCGGGCGGGAAATACGGCGGCAAGAGACAGGGCCTGTCCGGCCCAGAAATCAAAAAGCGGATTCGCTTTCACGAACCCGCCCTTAAGAGTAGACGATCTGCATTGTTTTTGTTCTTACCGGGGTTTGACCCCTTAAAGGCTTCTTATGGGAAGCTAGTTAGGCAAGCGGAACGCTTTGAATACAGAGAGTGGTAATGACTAGGTATGAGATACGAGTCGACGTAGCGGCGTCTGGAGGACGATTCTTCTCTACATCTACAACTCACACAAGCCAAGGCACCCCTAAAAAGCTCAGTACCCAAAACACTCAGTTCGCTCTCGTTCTGTTTTTGTTTTTGTTGCTGAACGTTTTCCTGCAGCTTTTTGTTCTTGTTTTGTCGCTGCGATGCCACATTGTTTTTGTTGTCGTGCGCCCATTAGAGTGCACTGCCTGTGCCAGGTTTTGAAAACGCTTTATTAACAGTGGTTTAATTTCTTCTAACAAAAAAGACGCGGTGGGTTTAGAACTAAAGTGTTACTCAGGTCCCGGTTTTAGAGTGATCGGTGTTCCTTGCGGTAACACTAGGTAACACGTGACCGGGTTCTCAGTTTCCGGCGGATTTCTTGCGGGGTATACCCAGGCGCTGACGACGTTCCCAAAGCGACTTGCGGCTGATGCCGAGCTTCTGGGCCAGCTCGGTCTCACTCATCCGGTCCTGGTTCTCCAGCACGAAATGCTGGAAATAATCCTCCAGGGACAGGTCGCTGGAAGTGTCGGACTCCCGGGCCACGGCCGGCGCCGGGTCCCCTTCCACCAGCGATTCGGGAATGCTGACTTCGCCGCCGTTGCTGTCCAGGTCCAGCAGCGAGGAGGAGATCAGCTCGCCGTCGCACAGAATGGTGGCGCGCTCGATGGCGTTCTCCAGTTCCCGGACATTGCCGGGCCAGCGGTGCTTCTCCATGGCCCGCATGGCCTCCGGGCTGAGTTTCAGGCCGGGTTTGCCCATGCGTTCGCCCTGGCGCGCCAGGAAGCGCTTGGCCAGGCCCAGGATGTCACCTTCCCGCTCCCTCAGCGGCGGGATGCGGATCTGCATCACGTTGAGGCGGTAATACAGGTCTTCTCGGAATTCGCCGGTGCGTGTCATGGCCTTGAGGTTACGGTGGGTGGCGGCGATCATACGTACGCTCACCTTGCGGCTCTGGGTGGAGCCCACCTTGCGGATCTCGCCCTCCTGCAGCACTCGCAGGAGCCGGGCCTGGGCTTCGGCCGGCAGTTCGCCGATCTCGTCCAGGAACAGGCTGCCGCCATCGGCGGCCTCGATCAAACCGGTACGGGCGGAGACGGCGCCGGTGAAGGCGCCCTTTTCATGGCCGAAGAGTTCCGACTCGATCAGGCTTTCGGGGATGGCGGCACAGTTGACGCAAATCAGCGGGCGGCTGGCCCGCGGACTGAGTTTATGGAGGGCACGGGCGGCAAGCTCCTTGCCGGTACCGGACTCGCCCTGCACCAGCACTGTGGTTTCGGTGGGCGCCACCTTTCGAATCAAGGTGAAGACCTGCTGCATGGCCGAGCACTGGCCAAACATGATGTGGGACGGGTCGCTGCTCTGCTGATCCGCCTCCGCCGTGCCCGACTCCTCGCTACCGCCCCGGTCGGTGCTGGCGGCGGACTGGCGCAGGATGGTTTCCACTGCCGCCAGCATCTCGTCGTGGTCGAAGGGTTTGGCGATGTATTCCACCGCACCCATTTTCATGGAATCCACCGCCGAGCGCAGGCTGGCGTAGCTGGTCATGATCAGTACCGGGGTCCTGGGCGCGCGGTTGATCAGCTCGGTGCCGGGAGGGCCGGGCAGGCGCAGGTCGGAGATGATCAGGTCAAACTGCTGCAGGTCGTACTTCTGTTCGGCGTCGTCCACCGACCCCGCGTCGGAGACGTCATAGTCGGCATGCTGGAGCAGCTTGCGCAGGGCGGAGCGGATGATCTCTTCGTCTTCAACGATCAGAATTCGACGCATAGGACTATCAGGACCTTTCGTTGGGGCCGGCGGCTGGATCGTCGCTTCCGGGTTCGTAGGCAGGGAGCCTCAGCCGGACGCAGGTTCCCCGCGTGGTGTGGGGGATGGCCGGGCTTTCCACCTGGATATTACCGTAATGTTCTTCCACGATGCTGTACACCAGCGACAACCCCAGGCCGGTGCCCTGGTTCGGTCCCTTGGTGGTGTAGAAGGGTTCGAAAATGTGGTCGAGCTGGTCGGCGGGAATGCCGGATCCCTCATCAATGACCTCGATGATAGCGGAGTAGCCCTCGCGGTTTCCAGCGACGGTGATGCGGCCACTTTCCGGCGAGGCGTCGCGGGCATTGGCCAGCAGGTTGACGAAGACCTGCACCAGGCGCTGCTCGTCACCGAGCACCATCAGGTCGGCGGCGCAGTCGTTGTAGTACTGGATGCCGCGACCGGTATTGCTCAGGGACAGCAGGTTGATGGACTCCTCGACGCAGCGGCGGATCACCACCGGCTCGTAGCGGTTGGCCTGGGCGTGATTGCCGGTGCGGGCAAAATTCATCAGCGATTGCAGGATGGCGCTGATGCGCCGGGTCTGCTGCTGGATCTGGTCGGCGGTGTCCAGGATGGCGCGGTCGTCGGTTTCCAGTTTGAGATTCTGCGCCAGTGACGAGATACCGGTGACCGGATTGCCCACCTCGTGCGCCACCCCCGCTGCCAGCCGGCCCACCGAGGCCAGCCGTTCGCTGTGCATCAGCTCATCTTCCAGCAATCGGGTCTCGGTCTGGTCCTCCACCAGGATGATGCTGCCGCCCTCGTTATGGTCCGGGCCGCTGAGGGTGGACTTGTGCAGGTTGAGCCAGTGCGGCCGGCCCCGCAGATCCAGGCGGTGCTTGTAACGGTGCAGCTCGGTGCTGCTGACGAAGTCCTCGAGCAGCTGCTGCCAGTGCTCCGGCAGGGCCTGCAGGCGGGCGCCGGTGACGTCATCGGCGCTGATGCCGGTGAGCTGCTCCATGGCCTGGTTCCACATCAGGATCTCGCCGTCGTCACCTACCGAGCAGGCTGGAATGGGCAGGTTCTGCAGGGTCTGGCGATAGTGCCGGCGCAGGTTGTCCAGCTCCCCGGCCAGACCGGTCAGCTGGCTCTGATAATCCCCCAGGGTACGCTCCACATACTGGATGTCCTGGGCGCTGCGGCTGGTGGCCATCGGCTTGAAGCCAAGGTGACGCTTGACGATGTCCCGTGCCACCGACGGCCCCAGCAGGCCCGAGAGATTGGCTTCCACCTGGTCCCGCAGGCGCCGCAGCTGGTAGGGCCGGTATTCCACCGACGGCAGTTTGAGTTGTGCCAGTGCCCGGCTGACTTCCCGGCTGGCCACCTGGTAGCCCAGGGGAGCCACCAGCTGCTGCACGAAATCGTCCGACGAGGTGGCCACCAGCTCCCGGCGCTGGGGCCGGGACAGGGCGCCGAGGGAGCAAGCCTGGGCGGCCCGGGTTTCCTCAGGGCTGGTGCGGCTGAGCACTGACACCAGGGCAAACACCGTCACGTTGAGGGTCAGACTGGCAAAGGTGAAGATGTACCAGTTGCCGGTGTCGGTCTGCCAGGGCAGGTCCAGCATCAGCATCAGGTCGCCGGTCTGGGAGAAGGGCAGCACCAAAGTGAAGACCCACGCCAGAGTGCCGGTGACCAGGCCGGCCATGAGGCCGCGCCGGTTGCCCTCGGGCCAATAGATGACCCCCAGCGCACCGGGTAGAAGCTGCAGCACGCCGGACAGCGACAGCGCCCCCAGAATCGACAGGTCCAGGTTCTTGCCCAGGGTTTCGTGGAACAGCAACGCCGCCAGGATGATGATGGCGATCAGCAGGCGCTTTACCCAGCGCAGCCAGCGATAGATGTCGCCCTGGTCCCGCGGGGTTCGCAGCGGCAATACCACATGGTTGAGGACCATGCCCGCGAGGGCCAGGGTGCTGACGATCATCAGCCCGCTGGCGGCGGACATGCCGGCGATGTACATCAGCAGGGTCAGGGCCGGGTTGTCCAGCGCCATGGCGGTGCCCAGGGCGTAGAAGCTTGGGGACGTAACGGCCCCCAGTTCCAGGCCGCCCCACAGGATGACCGGCACCGGCACCGCCAGCAGTAGCAGGTACAGGGGCAGGCCCCAGCTGGCCCGGCCCAGGGCCCGGGGGCTGGGGTTCTCGCTGAAGGTCATGTGGTACATGTGGGGCAGCACCAGGGCGCCGGCGAAGGACATCAGCATGAGCGCCCGCCAGCTGCCGTCGTTGATGCTCAGCTCCAAGGCGCTGACCTGGCTGGACTGGGTCCGCAGCCAGTCATCCAGCCCGCCCAGGCCGCCAAACACCACCACCAGGAGGATGGCGCCCAGCAGCAGCATGGACACTAGTTTGACGATGGAATCGAAGGCAATGGCGATCACCAGGCCCTGGTGGCTGTCGGAGCCCTGATCCCGGCGGGCGCCGAAAAGCACCGTGAAGAGCACCACGGTAATACTGAACAAAACGCTGATCAGCTGGGGTGAGGCGCCCGGGGACAGCAGGCTCACCGAGGTGGTCACAGCCTGGATCTGCATGCTCAGCAGGGCCAGGATGGCGGCGCCGGAACACAGGGTGACCAGGGTGCCCGCCCACTGGCTGCGGTAGCGGAAGGCGAACATGTCCGCCAGGGAGGTGAGCTGGTAGGCCCGGCCGATGCGCATGATGGGGTTGAGCAGCACTGGGGCCAGCAGGAAGGCGCCGCTGATGCCCAGGTAATAGGCCAGGTAACCGAAGCCGGACTGCGCCGCCATGCCGACCGAGCCGTACACCGCCCAGATGCCCGCATAGACACCGAGGCTGAGGACATAGACGAGGGGGTGGCGCACCCACTGGCGGGGAATCAGCCCCCGTTCAGTGCCGTGGGCCAGGGCGAACAGCAGGGAAAGATAGAGCAGGCTGACCAGCAGCAGCGTGGGCAGGCTAAAGCTCATTGGGGTCCCGCCGCCATTCCAGCCAGAAACCCAGCGCAATGAGCGCGCCCCAGATCAGAAAAGGCGTGTACCAGGCGTTGCCGGGTGCAATCCACCAGTCCAGGATGTTGGGAGAGAAGATGTAGATAGCCAGTACCAGAAGGAAGACCAGGCGGTAGATGTACATCTGACGTCGTATCCGGCTGCCAAAACGAAGCTGAGGTTATAACACGCCAGCCACAGCACTGTCAGTCGCCGGGCTCCGCCGGGGGCCGGGACTGCCGGGGCAGCAGGGCGCGCTGGTAGTGCTCGATGCCCCAGGCCAGCAGCGCCGGCGGCGAGGCTGTGATCAGCTCCCGGGGCGGATTCTGGCCCAGTGCCGCCAGCGCCCGCCAAAGGTTGAGGCCGGGTTGGCTGTCGTCCAGGGCTGGTGCCCGGTTTTGCTTGCTGAGCTTCTGGCCCTGGGCGTTGACGATGACCGGAATGTGCAACCAGCCTGGGGGCTCGGCGCCCAGGGCCGCGAACAGCTGAAGCTGCTGCGCGGTCATGTCCAGCAGGTCGGAGCCGCGCACCACGTGATCGATGCCCTGGTCGATGTCGTCCACCACCACCGCCAGCTGGTAGGCGTAGAAGCCCTCCTTGCGGCGGATCACCGGGTCGTCCAGCTCGCCACGAACGCTCTGGTGCTGGGGGCCCAGCAACTGGTCCTGCCATTCGACGTCGGCATCCTCAAGGGCAAAGCGGATGGCGCGGGGCTGGCCGGTCTCCGGGGCCTCGCCCTGGCGGCACCGGTCCGGGTGGTAGCCGCCATTGGCCTGCAGGCGCTTGCGGGAGCAGGCGCAATAATAGGCTCGTCCCTGCGCCAGCAGTTGCCGGATGACGCTGTCATAGGCGTCGTGGCGAAGGGACTGGTAGCGCACCGGCTCATCGCTGTGCAGGCCATGGGCACTGAGGCTGTGAAGGATGGCATCGGTGGCGCCAGGCGGCTCCCGCAGCGGGTCCAGGTCCTCGATCCGCACCAGCCAGGTGCCCTGGCGAACCCGGGCTTCAAGAAAGCTGGCCAGCGCCGCTACCAGGGAGCCGAAATGCAGGGGGCCAGTGGGGGAGGGCGCGAAGCGGCCGCGGTAACCGGGATGGGTCATGGGCGGTCAGCGGTCATACGGGGTAAAGACTCGGGGAGGAGGCCCGCCAGGCCCGAAAATGGCTGGCGGGCCGAACCATCAGATTCCGGTTTGCCGCTCGCGAATCTCCGCCAGGGTCTTGCAGTCGATGCACAGGGTGGCGGTGGGGCGGGCTTCCAGACGGCGGGTGCCGATCTCGACGCCGCACTGGTCGCAGAAGCCGTAGTCGTCGGCGTCGATGCGGTCGATGGTCTGGTCGATCTTCTTGATCAGCTTGCGCTCCCGGTCCCGGGTCCGCAGTTCCAGACTGAATTCTTCTTCCTGGGTGGCGCGGTCGCTGGGGTCGGCGTAGTTGGCGGCGTCTTCCTGCATGTGGTGCATGGTACGGTCCACCTCTTCCATGAGCTCCTGCTTCCAGTTGAGCAGCAGATCGCGGAAATGCTTCAGCATCTCCGGACTCATGTATTCCTCACCCTTTTTCATCTCGTAGGGGGTGAAGTTGGTAAAACGCTCGCGTGGTTTCTGTTCCGTTTTTGCCATTGAACCCGGCCTCTTGCTTATATTCGTAAAGCCGCCAGCCCTTGTCCGGCACCGGCATGCTTGTTCAAAACGGATGCCGGCGGAATGCGCACCGGCGGCTCTTGCATGTCTGGCTTCAGTGGGGCACTTACCCCGCAGCTTAGCAGGTTTAGCCCTGTTCTGTTACGACTGTGCGGCCGTGGCCTGAGCTGAACTCCCGGGGCCCGCGCCACGGCGGCAGCAGGGCAGAATCTGCGGAAAATAGCAGATATGCCGGGGGTGCGCCAGCCTTCAATGGGGCCGCCATGCGCTGGCGCACGGTGGTGGTTTGGGTATCATGACCGGCCCAGTTCATTGTTGTCAGGAGGTCAGGGTGGTTGCCACTCCGGATTTGATCGAGGGCCGCCTGGTCCGCCGCTACAAGCGTTTTCTCGCCGATGTGGTACTCGCCGATGGCACCGAGGTGACCGCCCACTGCCCCAATACCGGTTCCATGATGGGCTGCCAGCCCGAGCAGGGCCGGGTGTGGCTGAGTGCCAGCGACGACCCCAAGCGCAAGCTGCGCTACACCTGGGAGCTGGTGGAAACCGCTCCGGGCACGCTCGCCTGTATCAACACCGGCCGGCCCAACCGCCAGGCCCGGGACGCCATCGAGCAGGGCCGAATCCCGACCCTGGCCGGCTACCCGGAGGTTCGCGCGGAGAAGCGCTACGGCCAGGAAAACAGCCGCATCGACCTGCACCTGTCAGGCCACGATGCTCGCGCGGACGCCTGGGTGGAAGTCAAGAACGTGACCCTTTGCCAGCAGGGTGTGGGCTATTTCCCCGATGCGGTCAGTGTTCGCGGCCAGAAGCACCTGCGGGAGCTGGCGGCTCAGGTGGCGGCCGGGGAGCGGGGTGTGCTGCTGTTCTGCGTCAACCACACCGGCATCACCGAGGTACGGCCCGCCGACCATATTGATCCGGTCTACGGCCGGATGCTGCGGGAGGTAGCGGCTGCCGGGGTGGAGGTGATGGCCTGGCAGGCGGATCTGGAAAGGGCCGGGGAGCCCTCGGGGTCCCTGGCCCTGGTGCGGGAGCTTCCGGTCAACCTGGCCGGCTGAGAGGCGGCGCCAGCAGCCGTTATTTCACCATGTTGTAGCGCATGCGGGTGCCGTGGTTCAGCGACATCACGATCTCGTCGGCGTGCAGCTCCCGGGGGAAGTAGCAGCCCGAAATCTTGGCGCCGGCGATACTGGCGCCCTCCAGATTGGCCTTGCTGAAGTCGATGCCGCGGATATCGGCACCACGGAAGTAGGCATGGCTCAGGTCCAGGCCGTCGGCATTCATCGAACGCAGATCCAGGCCCCGAAAGTCACCATGGGAAAAGCTGGGGTACTCCGTCATCCTGGCTTTGGCGGTGTTGAACGCCTCGATGTTCTCATTCCGCAGGGTCTGGTAAAGCGGGTCGTCGATTACGCGAATCTCTTCCACTGTCTGTGGCTCCCCTACAACTTGGCCGATGGGACACAACTTGGCCGGCGGCGCCGGTGAATCTCTCCTTCTTAAGTGTAGCGCCGGCTACAGCGCCGGCAAGCCGAAGTGCTGGCGAATCCGGTCCGCCAGGGCCTCCGCGACACGGTCTTCCTCGGTGTGGACGTGGATGGTGTGGGTCCGTTCCTGCTCGCCAAGTGGCTCCAGCCAGGTTTTCTGCTCGTCCAGCAGGCTCTCGTCCGCTTCCGAGGCGTCCCCGGAGCGCTGCCGTATCCACTTGCGGCGCAGGCTCTCCGGGGCCTCGCAGTCGATCAGCGCGAAGGGCACGCCCTGGGCTTCGGCCACCTCGGCCAGCTGCTTGCGTTCGGCCTGTTTCAGACAGGCGGCATCGACGATGACCCCCAGCCCGTAACCCAGCACCTCGCCGGCCAGTCCCGCCAGGGTGTCGTAGGTCTGGCGGGTGGCTTCGTCGGTGTAGATGTTGCCTTTGGGGGTGGACTTGCTCTGGTCCAGCGGCCCGAGCCCGAACAGGCGTTTGCGCTCCACATCCGAGCGCAGCCGTATGAGCCCCAGCTCCATGGCCAGGGCGCGGCTGATCACGGACTTGCCGCTGCCGGACAGGCCGGTGGTGGCCAGCATGAAGCGGCAGGGGATCTCACTGTAGCTCTCCGCCAGCTCGGCGTAATCCCGATAGCGCTGGTGCAGGCCGGCCCGCTCCGCCTCGCTCAGCGACGGGTTGGCCTTGGTGAAGAGCGCGATCTTGGCCCGCACCATGGCGCGATAGGCCTTGTAGAGTGGCAGCAGGGCCAGGCCCTGGTAGTCACCGCGGAACTCCAGGTAGGTGTTCAGCACCAGGCTGGCCAGCGGCTGTTCACGCCGTGACTCCAGATCCATGAGCAGGAAGGCCAGATCGTTGATCACGTCGATCCAGCGGAAGGGCTCGCTGAACTCGATGCAGTCGAACACCGTTACCTCGCCCTCGTAGACGGTGATGTTGGCCAGGTGCAGGTCGCCGTGGCACTCACGCACGTAACCTTCATCGCGGCGCTGCTGGATTAGCGGCCGGTGCAGCTCGAAGGTGGCCTGGGTCCAGGCCTCCAGCCGGTCCACCTGCTCCAGCAGGTCGGCGTCGTCCAGCATGGGCCGGATCTGGTCGAAGTTCTCCTGCATGGCGGCGTAGACCGCCTCGGGCGTGCCCAGGGGCTTGTCCGCCGGCACCTGCGGAATGCGGTTGTGGAATTCGGCGGCCTGACGGGCCAGCGTGGTGAGCAGTTCCGGCTCCAGCAGGCTGCGCTCCTGGCGGGCGTCCAGCAGCTCCGCCTGGTCGAACTGGCGCATCCTGATGGCGTACTCGATGGCTTCGCCGCTGCCGCCGATCTCCGGCGCCTCGGGGCTGCCGGTAATGGGTAGCACGTCCAGGTAGAGTTTCTCCGCCAGGCGCTGGTTGAGACGCAGCTCCTCCTCGCAGAAATGCTTGCGCCGGGCCAGGGTGGAGAAGTCCAGGAAGCCGAAGTCCAACGGCTTCTTGATTTTGTAGGCGAAGTCGCCGGTAAGGATGACCCAGGATATGTGAGTTTCCAGCACCCGGAACTCCTTGACGGGGTGGTCGTACAGCGCCGGGTCTTGCAGCGCCTGTATCAGATCGCTGGATGGTGCGTCACTCACAGGTCTCTCCTTGCACGGATAGTTAGCGTCGTTGGGCCCATCATAGCGATCAGATTACATAAATGACACACAGGGGGGCTGCTCGGGGCCTGCCGGGGTTCGCTATAATCGCCGCCATGAGCCCATCCCGCCCCCGCAAGAAATCGAGCCGTAAATCTCCCCGCAAGCCGTCCGGACGCCGGCCCTGGTTCTGGCGCCTGGTATTCAGGGCGAGCCTGGTTGGCCTGGTCATCCTCGCCGGCTGGACCGTTTACCTGGACGCCGTGGTGACCGAACGTTTCGAAGGTCAGCGCTTCGAGGTGCCGTCCCGGGTCTTCGCCCGCCCCCTCGAACTTTATGAGGGCGCCAGCCTGAGCCCGGCTAGCTTTGTCCGCGAGCTTGAGCTGATTGGCTACCGCCGGGGCGATGGCGTTGCGCCGGGCAGCTTCAACCAGGCCGGCGGCCGCTTCACCCTGAGCACACGGGGTTTCCGCTTTGCCGATGGCGATGAGCCGCGCCGGCGTGTGGCCCTGACCATAGGCGGAGACAGGGTCACCAGCCTGCGGGCGCTGGCAGGCCCGGCAACCCCCATCCTGCGCCTGGAGCCGGCCCAGATCGGCGGCATCTACCCGGCCCATAAGGAAGACCGGGTGCTGGTGCAGCTCTCCGACATGCCCGAGGGCTTCACCGAAACCCTGCTGGCGGTGGAAGACCGCGACTTCTTCGACCACCACGGCATTGCGCCGCTGGCTATTGCCCGCGCCCTCTGGGTCAACCTGCAGGCCGGGCGGGTGGTGCAGGGGGGCAGTACCCTGACCCAGCAGCTGGTGAAGAATCTCTATCTGAGCCGGGACCAGACCCTGGTGCGCAAGGCCAACGAGGCCATCATGTCGCTATTGCTGGAGCTGCACTACGACAAGCCGGAAATCCTCCAGACCTACCTCAATGAAGTCTACCTGGGCCAGGCCGGCACCCGTGGCATCCACGGCTTCGGTCTGGGCAGCCAGTTCTACTTCGGCGAGCCGGTCAGCGACCTGAAACTGCACCAGTACGCCCTGCTGATCGGGCTGGTGAAGGGACCGAGCTACTACGACCCCCGCCGTCATCCGCAGCGGGCCCTGGCGCGCCGCAACCTGGTGATCGAGACCCTGGCCCGCAATGGCCTGATTACCGAACCCCAGTCCCGGGCGGCCCAGGCAATGCCTCTGGGCGTTGCCGCCAAACCCTCCTATTCCGAGAACCGCTATCCAGCCTACATCGACCTGGTGCGGCGCCACCTGGCGCGGGACTACAAGCAGGCCGACCTGCAGAGTGAGGGATTGAGAATCTTCACCACCCTGGATCCGGCCATCCAGTACGCGGCTGAGTATTCGGTCAGCGAGACGTTGAGGAACCTGGATCCCAAGGGCGGCCCTGACAAGCTGGAGTCGGCCCTGGTGGTGACCTCCCGGGACACCGGCGAGGTGCTGGCCCTGGTGGGTGGCCGCGAGCCCCGGTTCGCCGGTTTCAATCGCGCGCTGGATGCCCAGCGGCCGATCGGCTCCCTGATCAAGCCCTTTACCTACCTGACTGCCCTGCAGGACGCCGGCCGCTACAACCTGATCACTCCGTTGGAGGACCGCCGCTTCGCCCTGGTATTCGACGACGGCCGGCGCTGGGAACCAAAGAACTACGACGGCGAGGAGCATGGCAAGGTGCCCCTGCACCGGGCCCTGTCCCGATCCTACAACCTGGCGGCGGTGAGGGTTGGTCTGGACGTGGGCGTGGATGCGGTCACCGACACTCTGCAGCGGCTCGGGGTCACCGGGCCCATCTCCAGCTACCCCTCCATGCTGCTGGGCTCGGTCAACATGACCCCGGTAACAGTGGCGTCGCTTTACCAGGGCCTGGCCACCTCGGGCTTCAACATGCCGCTGCGCACCATTCGGGAAGTCACCACCTCCGCGGGTGAGTCCCTGTCGCGGTACAGCCTGGCGGTGGACCAGGTGCTGGACCCGGCCGCCGTACACCTGGTGCAGTACGCCCTGCAGGAGACCATGCGGGAGGGCACCGGCAGTTCGGCGTATCGCTTTGTGTCCCGTGATCTGGCCCTTGCAGGCAAGACCGGGACCACGGATGATGGCCGCGACAGCTGGTTTGCCGGTTTCAGCGGCGACCTGCTGGCAGTGGCCTGGGTGGGTCGGGATGACAACGCCCCGACCCGGCTGACCGGAGCCACCGGCGCTCTGCCGGTGTGGTCCCGGTTCATGGCACAGGTGCCCCAGCACGGGTTTTCTCCGGTAATGCCGGATGGGGTGCAGTACCACTGGGTGAATGCCGAGCAGGGCGCGCTGACGGATGAACACTGCGAGAACGCGCGTTTCATGCCGTTCATCACCGGCAGTGAGCCGGTAGCCCGGATCAGCTGTTCCGGAAACATGACAAAACGCCTGCGGGGCTGGTTTGAGGGGTTGTTCCAATGATTCAGAAGCGATACAAGTCACTGCCACTGATGGCCATGACGCTGCTGGTGGCGGGTTGCGCCACCGGGCCCGGTGGCACCATCTACGTGCCAGCCGACCAGTCACCCGCCTATGAGGACGTGCCGGAGCCCCCCCAAGTGGAGGCCCGTGAGAAACGTATCCGCAAGTCAGAGCTGCCTCCGGCGGAGCAAGCCGAAGAACCGCAGGCGCCTCAGTCCAGTGCCCCCAGTTATCAGGAGCAGGGCGAACCCCTGTCGCCGGCGGCCTCGAGCCTGGTGAGCAAGGCTGAGGGTCAGCTGACCGCAGGGGATGTGCAGGGCGCGGTCAGTACCCTGGAGCGGGCGCAGCGGATCTCACCGCGCTCGGCGGAAGTCTATTACAAGCTGTCCCAGGCCTACGTGCGGATGGATAACTTCGCCAAGGCCGAGCAGTTCACCCTCAAGGGCCTTTCCCTCGCCGGCAACAACACCCGTCTGCAACGGGCAGGCTGGATGCTGCTGGCGGACATCCGTCGCGCCAACGGCAACACTGCCGGAGCCAACCAGGCCGAGGCCCGGGCGGCGGCGCTTTAACGAAAAAGCCCCCCGCGAACGGGGGGCTATATGGTTGGGTTTCGTCTGGATTTCTACTGAATGACGGCAGCAGTGGTTTCTGTATTGGCTGTCACGGTGACGTTCTGGGTGCCTGTAAAAGTCAGGCTTTCGGTGGTCTCGTTGTCGTCGGGCTGGCAGGTGTAGCTGATGGTGTAATCCCCTGCCGGCAGGAAAGCCGCCTTGTAGCTGTACAGGCTTGCCTGATCCTCGTTATCCACGGTTACCGCCACCAGTGGGCCGCTGTCTTCCACGTTCACGTTTAGATCCGTTGGCGTAACGTCTGCTCCCTCGTAGACATAGACGGAGCCAAAGTAGCTGTCATTCACGTCGCAACCAAGCTGTTGCTCCAGGTTGATCACATCCACCTCGCCCACGATGGAGCCGGCCTCGACATTGTCGATGAGGCGATGAGCAGGCTTGAGGATGTACTTGTCTCTACCGGCCGGTGCATTGCCACCCGCATTGATAATTGATTTTTTAACATCGAAATCGATGGTGAAATCAGAGGATCCGCCGGCCGGTATGACGAAACCACCTTGCAGCTTGAGCCCGGTCTGGCGACCAGATGGAAGAAACAGGAAGATTTGAGTCTGGTTGGGGTCGGATGCTTCAACCACATAGGGGTCCTCGCCCAGGTGCAGGCGGATCCATTCATATTGACCCGCCGGGAATTCCTGCCCCTCGAACAGCTGTGCAACCTTGCCGCCCTGGAAATCGAGAAGGTTGATGTCCACCGCGGTTTCCAGGTTGATGGTAACGCTTTCACCATCCGCCGGCTTAACCTCCACCGAGGTAATGTTCAATTGCGCTACCGACAGGTCGGTTACCGGTGCGTCGGTGAGCCCCAGCGACATGGTGCCGGTTGCGGTATCGCTGCCACTGCCGCCGCAAGCGGCAACAGCCGCCGCCAGTGCTGCTACAGAGAATCCCTTGATTAGTGTGTGCTTCATGAAAGCCTCCGAAATGGTCTGCCCGTTCTTTATTGTGTCGGGCTTTATAATCAATTTTCGGCACCGGTTACCCTGACAGGCCCCGACGCCGTATAGATAGAACGCCGGAGCTGGCCCTCGCGTTCCGGCCTTCGGTGTTACAAATTGTTAGTGAAAGGCCCCGTTCGGACTTTTGACTGATTTTTGTCAAACTGTCGCAATGATAAAGGCGCAGTCGACCAACTTCTGGTATAACGGCGCGTTGAAACCAGAATCCGCAGGTTGTCTTTGTGGCATTGATTCCATTCGGCCGGTCCCGGGCCCAACGCTTTGAACGCTGTGTGCAGCCGCATCTCGCCGGCATGTATCGCTTCGCGTTTCGCCTTACCGGGCAGCGGGACGATGCCGAGGACCTGGTGCAGGATGTGCTCACCAAGCTTTATCCCCGAGCCGATGAGCTGTTGGCGGTGGATCAGCCCGGGCCCTGGCTCAACCGGGTCCTTTACCGGCATTTCATCGATCTGACCCGGAAGTACGCCCGCCGTGCTGACAGGGCGGTGAGCGGCCTGATGTCAGAAGACGCCGGGCAGGATTTTCTTGACACCCTGGTGGATGCCGGCGTTGAGCCGGACCGGCACCTGGGCCAGGACCAGTTGCGGCTGGCACTGGACGAGGCCCTGGCGGCACTGGAACCGGATCAGCGCAGCCTGCTGCTGCTGCACGACGTGGATGGCTGGCGCCAGGAGGAAATCGCCGAGGTGCTGGGCATCGCGGTTGGCACGGTGAAGTCCCGATTACATCGGTGCCGGGCCGGGCTGCGTAAAAATCTGGGGCATCGCCTGGAACCGTTTCTGGCCGGCTTGCGTGTAGAGGACTGAGGTGATGACTATGATGAGCTGCCACCAGGCACAACAACAGATCGAGCGGCAGGCGCTGGGGGACACCCTGTCGCCGGCGGCAAGGGGTGAGCTTGAAGCCCATCTGGCGAGCTGCCAGCGCTGCTACCTGCGCGAGGTCTGGGAGCAGCGCATCAGTGAGGAATTGCGACGTGAGGCAATTCCTTCGCCTACCCCGGATTTCGAGTCCCGGGTATTGGCCGCGGCCACCGGTAGGGGCCGTTCCCGGTCAATGTCCAGGCCGCTGGCTGGTGCCGCCATCGCGGCCTCGCTGGCGTTGGCGGTTGCCGCTGCCAGTCTGTGGTCGCCGGCCTCCCGGCAGTCGCTGCCCGTCGCGGACGGCACCGGCGCCGAGACGCCCGCAGCCTGGTCCCGGGAGCAGACTGTTCGCCTGGCGTTCACCTCGGCCTCCCAGCTGGATGATGTCAGTCTGACCTTGGAACTGCCGCCAAATGTCGAGCTGGCGCGCTTTCCGGGCCATCACCAGTTGACGTGGCAGGTGGACCTGAAACCGGGTGACAATGTCATTTCGCTGCCGCTGCGCATCGCCTACCCTGAAGCGGGCGAACTGGTGGCCCACCTGGATGACGGCAACAAACGTAAGACTTTCCGCACGCCCCTTCCGGGACTGGAAAGTAGTGAGAAGGAGTCTTCGCTATGAAAACGACCAGCCTGTCTCCTTTCAGCCAGGCGTCTGGCCTGATGTTGATCCTGATGCTTTGTCCGGTCATCGCGCTGGCCCAGGGGCAGGAAGATCTGGATGTCACCATGCGGATGGTGCTGGACGACAACGAGCTGTCTGAGCGGGTGGTGCAGGAGCTGGAACTGCCGGAGCCGATGCAGGTGGCCCCGGGCCGGCCCGGGTTTGAGGGTCGCGATCAGGCTACCGAGGCCCGCTCCCAGGGCCGTGCGCTGGGTGAGCAGATCTCCGAGCAGGCCCGCGGCAACCGTGAGGAGTTGCCCGCAGGCAGGGCTGACGGCAAGCTTGACCTGCCCCCCGAGCTGCCTCCGGGTCTGGATGATGTTCAGGAGCCACTGCCGGACCAGAACGACTTGCCGGATCCGGACGAGCTTCTTGACCAGGATCTGCTGACCCAACCTGAACTGAATGACTGACGGGAAGTCATGGTCCGCAACCGGGCCCTTGGTAATCCGTCATGAATTGGTATACTCCGCCTGAGATCCACTGCGCCGCGCTCGTGGCGTCACTCAGCGGGAGAATCCTTGGCTCGACTTCGCTTGGCCCAGATACTGGCAGGTTTGCTCTGCGCTTCGGCACTGCCGCAGGTGCTTGCCGACAACGCCGTCACCACCCCGGAAGCCTCCCCGCGTACCCTCATGGCAGAGGGTGTTTCGGCTTTTCAGGCCGGTGAACTCGAGCGCGCCCGGCTATTGCTGGAGCAGGCCCGTGACGCCGGGCTGAAATCGAGCTCCCTGCATTACAACCTGGGTGTGGTCTACTACCGGCTGTCGCTCTACGATCAGGCCCGTGAGGCCTTCGCTGCCCTGCTGGGCACCCCCCATGCCGACCTGGCGCGCTATAACCTGGGCCTGGTGGCCAAGGCGGCCGGCCGGCCGGCCGAAGCCCAGACCTGGTTCCAGGCGGTGGCCGAGGAGGCCGAGCAGGACAAGCTCAGGCGCCTGGCGCTGGCGCAACTGAACCAGCCGGAACCCGTCACGGCCGGCCCCTGGCTGGGGTTTGCGGCCCTGGGCGGCGGCTATGAGGATAACCTTTCGCTGTTGCCGGAAACCGCCGCCACCGATCTGTCCGACGGCTTTGGAGAGCTGATCCTGGTGGCGCAGGGGCCTTTACTGACCCTGGATGCGGATACGGATTCGGCTGAGTCCATTGATCTCAGCGCCAGCTTCTACCGGCGTCAGTACACCTCCGAGGATGATTTCAACAACGATGCCCTGCAGCTGGGTGTGGGCTGGACCTCCGAGCGTCGAGACGGCCAGCACCAGTTGCGGTTGCGCCAGAGCTATTTCCGAATTGGCGATGAGTCCCGAGAGTACCACACCACTCTGGAAGGGAGCGCCCGCCAGTACGGCTGCTGGCTGCAAACCGGCAACGGCCGCTGTGACCTGGCGCTGGCGGTCAGCCGGATAACGCCCTTCACCGGCTTCGAGCCTTACGAGGGTATGCGGTACCTGGCGAGTGCCGGCTACCGGGTCAGGCTGCAGCAGTGGCAGCCGCGCGTGCAGCTGCGCCTCGAGCACAACGACCGGGATGATCTGGCCAGCAACGGTCAGTTTGTCAGCGTGTCGCCCCGGCGCCAGGAACTGGAAGCCGGTCTGACGTATCTGGGACTGCCCCGGCTCTCCCTGGGCGCCGAACTGGCATACCGCTATAGCGACTACCCCGATGCCTATATCCTGAGCCCCAGCCCTGAGCGGAAGTCGGGGCGCCGCGTGGACCATCGCTATCTGGCAGGGCTGGAGGCCAACCTGAGGCTGTCAGCCGCCTGGTCCGTGACTGCGGAGGCCAGCTACCGCAAGAACGAGAGCAGCCTGAAACAGTATGCCTATGACAACCATGTCGCCCTGGTGAGTCTGGATCTCCAGTTCTGATGGCGCAGGGGCAAAGAAAAGGGGCGCCCGATGGCGCCCCTTTTTCGTTTGCCCTGAGACTGCTCAGAGCCCGGCGTTTTTCAGCCGGTTGGCGTGCTGGCGGAACACGGCCTTGGGGTCGGTCTCGAACAGGCTGTGCAGGCCCAGCGCCTGGTTAACCTCATCCAGATGGTTCATGAAATAGTTGTCCCGGATAACGTCGCCGAAACGGCTGCTGCAACGGCCTACCAGGCCGTCGTTGGCGCCGAAGCCGAACGCCAGGCTGGTAGTGCCCAGCAGTGCGTCGGATGGATCCAGCACGTTGGTCAGAACACCGGTGCCGCCCCAGGAATAGAAGCGCACACCGTTGACGCTCGCCGCCCCTTCACCGCAAGCGGTGGTGGGCATGCCGGCGGGGGCAAAGCGGTTGAACTCGTCGCTGCCCTGGGTGGTCAGCGAATAGAGGCTGGCGCGCAGGTCCTGGTTGTAGCCGCCGCCTGACAGCAGGTCGATCAGGCTGCCCAGGGCATTCCCCAGCTTCGCGGCCAGGCTTTCGGCAGGAGATCCGTAGATCAGATCAGCCACCGGTGACCCCTTGTGGGGCGATCCCACGGACGTCACCGAGGCCACCAGGTCCGGGCGCACCCGGGCAATATAGCGGGCGGTGGGGCCGCCGTGACTGTGACCAACCAGATTGACCTTGCCGTGGACCGCGGCAATGGCCTGGACCTGGGGCAGCAGGGCCTCGCCCCGGGCAATGGTGCTGTCCAGCGCCGGCACCTGGGTGGTGTAGACGGTGGCGCCGTAGCGGCCCAGTTCTTCCGGAATGCCGTACCAGTAATCCACGCCGGCAATGGAGTCGAAACCGAACATGCCGTGGACCAGCACGATCGGATAGCGGGTCTCGGTGTAGTTCGAGGGTGTCCACCACCATGCCAGCGTGGGCGCTGACCACGCCATCACGCAAAGCAGGACGGCTGCTTTTATCCAAGGTTTCATTGTGGCACCTACAGTTTGCTGTTGTCTTTGTTATCAAACTGCGGTCGGGCACAGGCGGTGTGGCCTGGCCCGGCTATACCCAACAAGGGGTCCGTTCCCGTACTGCTCGGTGTGTCCGCTACTGCAATCGGTGGCCGGCGTGTCACCCGGCCCGCGTCCCTGCGCTGACTCTGCTGAATCTTGTTGTTGGATGCTCGCAGTCAGTGCGTATCTCGTCAGAGACAAGTCATGGTTTGAGCAGGGAGTGATCAAAGTCAACGATTCAAGGCGGGCAGGGCATGACAGGGGTCGAAACTGTGACGGGGTTCACGGTGCTGGCCCGGAAAGACTGGCGGTCCTTCTGGGCCAAAGGATCACAGCGTGGCCATCACCCGCTCGGCGGCCTGAACCGTGTGCTCAACGTCGTCGTCGGACAGCACCGCGCAGGTGAAACCCGCCTCGAAGGCCGACGGCGCCAGGTAGACGCCCTCTTTCAGCATGCCCTGGAAGAAGGCCTTGAAGCGCTCTACGTCGCAGGCCATGACCTGGTCGAAGCGGGTCACCTGTTCGGCCTCGGTGAAGAAGAAGCCGAACATGCCGCCCACGCCCTGCACCGCCAGCGGAATGCCCTGGCGGTCGGCCGCGGCCTTGAGGCCCGTGCGCACCGCCAGGGTCTTCTGCGCCAGCCGGTCGTGGAAGCCGGGTTCGGCGATGGCGTTGAGGGTGGTAAGGCCGGCGGTCATGGCCAGGGGGTTGCCGGACAGGGTGCCGGCCTGATAGACCGGCCCCAGTGGCGAGATGTGCTCCATGATCTCGCGTTTGCCGCCGAAGGCGCCCACCGGGAGACCACCACCGATGACCTTGCCCAGGGCGGTGAGGTCCGGTTTGACGCCGTAGTGGCCCTGGGCGCCACCCAGGTCGACCCGGAAACCGGTCATCACCTCGTCGAAGATCAAAACGGTGCCGTAGTCGTCGCAGACCTCCCGCAGACCTTCCAGGAAGCCGGGCACCGGCGGGATACAGTTCATGTTGCCGGCTACCGGCTCAACGATGATGGCGGCGATCTGCTCGCCCAGCTCGGCGAAGGTCTGGCGCACGCTGTCGATGTCGTTGAAGGTCAGGGTCAGGGTGTGTTCCGCCAAGCTGGCGGGGATGCCCGGAGAATTGGGTACGCCCAGGGTCAGGGCGCCGGAGCCGGCCTTGACCAGCAGGGAATCCACGTGGCCATGGTAGCAGCCCTCGAATTTCACGATCTTGTCGCGACCGGTGTAGCCGCGGGCCAGGCGGATGGCGCTCATGGTGGCTTCGGTACCGGAGTTGACCATTCGCACCAGGTCGATGGAGGGCACCAGCTCGCACACCTTTTTGGCCATGGCCGTCTCTATGGATGTGGGTGCGCCGTAGCCCACCCCCAGGTCGATCTGGGCATGGAGGGCGTCGATGATGCGCTGGTCGCCGTGGCCCAGGATCATCGGGCCCCAGGAACCGATGTAGTCGATGTAGCGGCGGCCGTCCTCGTCATACAGGTAGGCGCCCTTGGCGTGTTTGAAGAACAGCGGGGTGCCGCCAACGCCGCGGAAGGCCCGCACCGGGGAGTTGACGCCACCGGGTATATATTTCTGCGCCTGCTTAAAAAGCGATTCGGACTGCGTCATGTCAGGAAACTCCCGGATGGTCGGATTGGATGACTGTGGGGCAGCTAGCGGCCGGCGGGCCGGTTCTGCCGGATCATGTGGTCGAAGCGCCGGGCCTGTCGTTCGATGTCATTGGCACCGAACAGGTCACCGATCACCGCCAGGCAGTGGGCGCCGGCCTGCACCAGTTGGGCACCATTTTCCGCGGTGATACCGCCAATGGCAACCAGCGGAAGTCCCAGCGGGCGGGCATCGGTGAGCAGCGAGCGGTCAGCGTAGCGCTCGCCCGGTTTGGTGGTGGACGGGAAGAAGCGGCCAAACGCCAGGTAGTCGGCACCGGCCTCAGCGGCCCTTTCCGCCAGTGCCAGCTCACCGTGACAGGTGATACCGATGATGGCTTCATCCCCCAGCAGAGCCCGGGCCTCGGCGAGGCCCGCATCGTCCTGGCCCAGGTGAACGCCGGCGGCGCCGACTGCGCGGGCCAGCTCGGCATCGTCATTGATGATCAGCGGTGCGCCGGCATCGCGACACAGGGCCTGGAGTCTGCTGGCCTGGTGCAGCCGCGCTGCCGCATCGTCACTCTTGTCCCGGTACTGGACCATGACGGCACCACCCCGCAGCGCGGCGGCCACACCCTCAAACAGGCGCTCACCGGGCAGCAGCGTGCTGTCGGTGATGGCGTAGAGGCCGGAGGGGACGGCGCTGCCGGTCATGGCTGATCCGCTCGCGGCACGTAGCGGCCCGGCACCGGCTGGCCCTTGCCGACGGCAATCGCCTGGCGGATGGCTCCCAGTACGCAGACCTGGGCCTGCTCGATCGCCTGCTCCAGCCCAAGCCCCTGCGCCAGACCGGCCGCAATGCCGGCGGCCAGGGTGCAGCCGGTGCCGTGGTACTCGCCACCAATGCGCTCCAGGGCCCACTCCCGGTCGGCCTCGTGCTCGCGATACAGGCGGTTGATGATGTTCTCGCCGGTGCCGTGGCCGCCGGTGGCCAGCACCGAACGACAACCGCCGGCCAGTAGCCGGGCGGCGGCTTCGTCCGGATCATCGGAGCCGCCCAGCTGGGCCAGCTCGATGCCATTGGGGGTCACCACCCGGGCCCGGCTGAACAGGGTGCCACGCATGCTCGCCACCAGGGCGTCGTCCGCCAGATCGCCACCGCCGGCGGCCTTGATGACGGGGTCCACTACCAGCGGGATATCGGGATAGGCATCGAGAAAGTCGGCCAGTACTTCCACGATCTCGGCGTTGCCCAGGGCGCCGGTCTTGACCGCATGGAAGGGCGTATCGGCCGCCAGGCACTCCAGCTGCCGACGTACCAGGTCGGCGTCCACCGCGGTGGCACCGTATACATTGCGGGTGTCCTGGACCGTCAGGCAGCTGAGTACCGGCAGCGGGTGCACGCCCAGGGCAGTGGCGGTCTGGATGTCGGCCTGGATGCCGGCTCCCCCGGACGGGTCCAGGCCGGAAAGAATCAGAAGCTGTGGGCGCTGACGAAGTTTGATGGCAATGCCTCCTTGACTCGGGGCGGCGCTAGAACGGCTTGACGGTGGCCAGGATCACTACGGCCACCAGTGCCAGCACCGGCATTTCGTTGAACCAACGGTAGAATACGTGACTGCGACGGTTTTGGTCGTCCCGGAATACTTTCACCAGGTGGCCACAATAGACGTGGTAGACAACCAGCAGGGCCACCAGCGCCAGCTTGGCGTGCAGCCAGCCTTGGCTGAAGTAGCCACTGGGGTTATAGCTGATCAACCAGAACCCCAGCGCCACCGTGGCAATCATGGAGGGGGTGGTGATGCCGCGATAGAGCTTGCGTTCCATGACCTTGAAGCGCTCCCGGCCGGGCTGGTCGTCACAGGCGGCGTGATACACGAACAACCGCGGCAGGTAGAACAGGCCGGCGAACCAGCACACCATGGCAATGATGTGGAAGGCTTTCACCCACAGCATAATGTGTCCTCGATTTGAAAGCTTGATGGCATCCGGTTGCTGGCGGGGATGCCTTCTCGGTTCGAGCCGTCAGCTTTTTCGGTATTGGTAGTAACTCTCGATATCGGACTTCAATACTATCCCGTAGATCCGCTGGATCATCGGGGCGACGTGGCGCTGCACGTAGAGGGCCTCCGCCTGGCTGTGGTCGAACTCGTTGAGCGCCTCCTCCAGCGTGGCCTGGTACTGCACCGGCGCGATGTCCCGGCGATTGGCGGGAATGTCCATGAGGTCCACCTGCGGCTCCTCGTCCTCCCCCTCTTTCTCCGCGTTCTTACGCTCCTCCTTTCGCTGTTCCCTTTGTTCCTCTTCAAGGGCATCGAGGTGCCGGGCCAGATCAACGGACGGCAGCAGGGCCGTCGGACCATTGCTGCCCTCCACGATCAGCCATTTGGGCTCCGACTTGAGCACATCCCGGGCCTGCGCCAGCGACAGCCGCCGTTCGGTGCGCAGTATACTCCGGTCCATGATGGCGCCCACCGACACCCGCCGAAGGGCCTGGATGATGGGCGAGTTCTGATAGCTCATGCCCTGGCTTTTCAGGATGGTCAGGAACACCGACTTCTGTCGGAATACCTCACTGGTGATCAGGCTGGCGCTGGTGATGATCAGCATGCCCGGCAGGATGATGTTGGGGTTGCGGGTCAGTTCCAACAGGGCCATCAGCGCTGCCAGCGGTGCCTGCAGTACCGCTCCCATCATGGCCCCCATGCCCAGCATGGCGTAGAAGCCCACTGACGATGCGGTACCCGGTGCCACGCTGTTGCCAATGGCCCCCATCGCGCCCCCCAGGGTCGCGCCGATGAAAATGGTGGGGCCGATGATGCCGCTGGGCATCCCCAGCCCGATGGTGGCGGCGGTGACCAGCAGCTTGGCGGTGGCCGCTCCCAGTAGCAGCCAGAATGGCAGTTCATTGCTGATGGTGGCCTGCACGGTGTCGTAGCCAATACCCATGACTTCGGGAATGAAAATGGCGAAGGGCACCATGATCAGCCCCGCCACGGTCAGGCGAAGCAGGACCGGCTGGTTATGAAAGCGGCCTGCCAGCCGCACGATGTGGATCATGGCGGCGGCCGCCACGCCAATGATAACAGCGATGGCCAGGATCCAGGGAATCTCCCAGAGCGAGTTCATGGTCAGTGGTGGAACCGAGAAAGCCGGCGCCGCACCGTAGATCGCCTGGCTGACGACCGCAGCGCTGACCGAGGACAGGATGATGGGCGTGAAGCCGGCGATGGTGTACTCCATCATCACCACTTCCATTGCGAAGATCACGCCGGCGATCGGGGTGTTGAATGAGGCGGAGATGGCGGCCGCGCAGCCACAGGCCACCAGGGTCCGGATGCTGTTGTTGGGCAGCCGCATCCACTGCCCCATCAGGCTGGAAAAGGACGCCCCCAGGTGAACCGCGGGTCCCTCCCGGCCCGCCGATTGGCCGGTCACCACGGTGGCCACACCGACAATGAACTGGACCACGGCACTGCGAAGCGTGATGTAGCCCTGGTGGTAGTTGAGCCGCTCCATGACGTGCACCACCCCTACCTTGCGGTCCGCTGTCGCCAGCCGGTGCATCAGCAGGCCCAGGCCCAGGGCGCCCAGAAACGGCAGCAGACCGCGGGTGAGCAGGCCCAGTTCTTCGAAGGATTCCGAACCCTCCCCCGGCAGGAACTGCTGCAGCGGCCATTCGATGGCGAACCGGAAAACCAGAATCACGCAGCCGGTCACCAGGCCGGACAGCAACCCCAGCAGGGCCAGCTGTGGCAGCGCGTCCACATCCGACAGCCGGCGCCGGAACATCGGGATCAGCTTTTCCGTCAGTTTTGATTTTAACTTCCGCATCGCGCTGTGGTTTCCCGGCCAGTCAGGGAGCCTCTGATTAACTCCTGGATCGCCTCTGGCTTTCAGAGCGATTCACAATCAAGGCGCGACTTTGTAGTCATGTCGGGACCTTACAAAAAGTCGCAACGCCGAGTGTGGATTGCTCTGAAAGCCCCGAAGGGCGCGTTCTGAAGGCTGTAGCTGCTACGTTGCGGCTCTTGCCAAGGACTACGGCAATTGGCGGCGAGCCGCGCCTTGCAGCTACAGCCTTCAGATCGTGCAGAGGCCATTCAGGAGTTAATCAGAGGCTCCTTAGGTTCTTAACGTATTGTAACGGTCGTGATTCTGCCCGCAATCGGACACTGCAGTATCATGATAGACTATGGTTTCGGCGGGCCGGTGTTGGCGAAGGCCGGGAGGCCGCCTTTTTGGTACCGGTACCGGCACACAGGACAACGGGAGTTTCTAGTGATCAAAGTAGGCATTGTTGGGGGCACGGGCTACACCGGGGTGGAATTGTTGCGGATCCTTGCGGCACACCCGGAGGCCAGGGTTGAGCAGATCACCTCCCGCTCAGAGGCGGGCCAGGCGGTGGCCGACCTCTATCCCAACCTGCGGGGCCATTTCGACCTGGCCTTTACCGAGCCGGATGTGGACCGGCTCAGCCAGTGCGACCTGGTTTTTTTCGCCACGCCCCATGGTGTGGCCATGCGCATGGTGCCCGAGCTGATGGCCCGTGGCACCCGGGTGGTGGACCTGTCCGCGGACTTCCGTCTCAAGGACCTGGAGGTCTGGGCGTCCTGGTACGGTATGCCCCATGAGAGCCCGGAGTGGGCCGCCAAGGCGGTCTATGGTCTGCCGGAGGTGGCTCGTGATGCCATTCGCGGCGCCCAACTGGTGGCCAATCCCGGTTGCTACCCCACAGCGGTACAGCTGGGCTTTCTGCCCCTGCTGGAGGGCGGCCTGGTGGACGCCTCCCGGCTGATTGCCGACGCCAAGTCCGGCGCCAGCGGTGCCGGCCGGCAAGCCAGTGTCGGCACCCTGCACGGTGAGATCGGTGAAAGCTTCAAGGCCTATGGCGCTTCCGGCCACCGGCACCTGCCGGAAATCCGTCAGGGCCTGGTGGATGCCGCCTCCGGCAACGCGGTCGGGGTCACCTTTGTGCCGCACCTGCTGCCGATGATCCGCGGCATCGAGGCCACGCTCTATGCCCAGCTGCGGGATCCGGCGGACTTTGCCCGCCTGCAGGAGCTCTACGAGCGGCGCTTCGCCAACGAGCCCTTTGTCGACGTCATGCCGTTTGGCAGCCACCCGGAAACCCGCAGCGTGCGCGGCGCCAACAACTGCCGCATGGCGCTGCACCGCCAGGAGGACAGCGATGTGGTCATTGTGTCCTCGGTGATCGACAACCTGGTCAAAGGCGCGGCGGGCCAGGCGGTCCAGAATATGAACATCATGTTCGGC
>NZ_JAWVZL010000026.1:0-37583 GCF_033722195.1 Marinobacter sp. | reverse complement strand
GTTGTAGCCACCGTGGGGCATGGCCAGGGCGAAGCGGACCGCCTCCTGGGCCCGGTTCTGGCCGACGATCTCCGCCAGCGGCTCCAGCTGGCGGGTGCTTTTGAACGGGAATTCCTTGAGTACGCAGGCTTTGTAAAGCTGGTGCAGGGACAGTGACTTCAAGATTCGGTCCTGTAACGGTGATGTTCGAAGCGATGGCCGGGAGACGCCATGGTGGCACATTGTAGAACCTGTCATCGCCTGTGTCGCCCCGGCGCTGACAATGTGACCCCCATCACAACTTCAACGGCGATCATTTTTCAGACAAATGTTCCAGATCTAGACTGTTCGGTCCGGGCTGCATGGAAATCCGACCCGGGTTGCCTGGCAGAACAGATCGCTTTCCTGCCCGGCCATACACAACAAAAACCAGAGCGCTTGGACGCCCGTGTATGACACATCATCCCCAAGATCGCAGAATCAAGACCCGCTACGAGGCCCAGTGCCTGGAGGTACAGCTCCGGGAGCGTGGTTTCCTCGGCCGCAGCAAGCTGCCCGTGGCAGTGACCTGCCTCGACATGAACCGCTACGGCATGGCCGTGCTCTCACCCAGGCCCATCGAGCCCGGTACCCGGCTGTTCCTGGACTTCAGCGGCAAGTACATCAGCGAATCCAGCGTGGCGGCCCGGGTGGTGGAAATCTGCCCCTACCAGACCGGTTTCAGGCTGGGTATCCAGTTCAGCTACCTGCATGAGAAACGGGGCTATTCCCGGGCCGTAGACAACGCCCTGTCCCGAATCGAGGGCTTCTACAACCGCCTGGCCGGCTGAAGGCAGCATCGTGCCCCTCGCCGGCTTCAGAACAGGCCGGCGTCCAGGCTGGCCGCCATGGTCAGCCCCAGCTCCTCGCACTGGCTCTCGAAACTGCTCTGGTACTCGCCCCGGCAGAGCACCGGCTCGGCCACCTGGCGCCAGCGCAGGCCGGTGGTAATGGATTCAATGGCCCGGTGGGTCCCGGTGCCGTCATGGCCGGCCCGGATGTAGAAAGCGAAGGGCAGGCCCTGGGTGCGCTCCAGGCAGGGGTAATAGCTGCGGTCGAAAAAATCCTTCAGGGCGCCGCTCATGTAGCCCAGGTTCTCGGTGGTGCCCAGGATCAGCGCATCACAGGCCAATACATCCTCGGGGCCGGCCTCCAGCGGGGCCAGCACCCGCACAGCCACGGCTTCAATGTCCGGGTGCCGGGCACCCCGGGCCACCGCATCCCGCAATGCCAGGGTATTGGGGGAAGGCGCGTGGGCCACAATCAGCAACTGCTTGTTGTCCGCCATAACGGCTCCCTCGATGGTTGGAAGGCTCGGGCCAGGGTCCGCCCCGGGGATGACAACCGACGCCACAGAAACAGAAAAGCCGGCACTGTGGCCGGCTTTTCATTATTGGGGCTGACCCGCGGTCAGATCAATTCCCCGTTGGTTTCCGCCGGCTCTTCCGCCGCCGCGGTTTCCTTCTTGCTCACCGGCTTGGGCATCAGCTTGTCGCGGATCTTGGCTTCGATCTCGTTGGCAATGTCCGGGTTCTCTTCCAGGAACTTGCAGGCGTTGGCCTTGCCCTGGCCGATCTTGTCACCGTTGTAGGCGTACCAGGCGCCGGACTTGTCCACGAAGCCTTCCTTCACGCCCATGTCCAGCACTTCCGCCATGTGGTAGATGCCCTTGCCGTACATGATCTGGAATTCCGCCTGCTTGAACGGGGGCGACACCTTGTTCTTGACCACCTTGACCCGGGTCTCGTTGCCGATCACTTCGTCGCCGTCCTTGACCGCGCCGATGCGGCGGATATCCAGGCGCACCGAGCAGTAGAACTTGAGGGCGTTACCACCGGTGGTGGTTTCCGGGCTGCCGAACATGACGCCGATCTTCATCCGGATCTGGTTGATGAACACCATCAGGCAGTTGGCGTGTTTGACGTTACCGGTCAGCTTGCGCAGCGCCTGGGACATCAGGCGGGCCTGCAGACCGACGTGGGAGTCGCCCATCTCGCCCTCGATCTCGGCCTTGGGTGTCAGTGCCGCCACCGAGTCCACGATGATCACGTCCACGGCGTTGGAGCGCACCAGCATATCGGCGATTTCCAGTGCCTGCTCACCGGTGTCCGGCTGGGACACCAGCAACTCGTCCACGTTGACACCCAGCTTTTCGGCGTAAATGGGATCGAGAGCGTGCTCGGCATCCACGAAGGCACAGGTCTTGCCCTGCTTCTGGGCCTCGGCGATCACCTGCAAGGTCAGGGTGGTCTTACCGGAACTTTCCGGACCGTAGATCTCCACGATCCGGCCGTAAGGCAGGCCGCCGATCCCCAGCGCCACATCCAGGCCCAGGGAACCGGTGGAAACCGCCGGGATGGCTTCCCGGGGCTGGTCGCCCATCTTCATCACCGCGCCCTTGCCGAACTGGCGCTCGATCTGGCTCAATGCTGCGCCCAGTGCCTTCTTACGGTTGTCTTCCATCGCTGCCAAACCCTCTTCGCCTCTGCCACCGCCGGTGGCGATCATCTGTACCCGGATGCCGATGGCTACCCAGGCCACTCACTGTATATTTGACCAGTATTAAAACACAACCGGATCGCCAGACCAACCCCTGTTTCAGGATTCCGCCAGGAAGGCCCGGACCCCCTGCAGGGCAAACAGAACGGACTGACGGCGGACCTGGTCCCGGTCTCCGGGAAACACCTGCATGACCGCCTCGGTGTCCGCCGCCGAGCGGCCCCAGGCGAACCAGACCGTGCCCACCGGCTTCTCGATGGAGCCGCCGCCCGGGCCTGCCACGCCGCTGATGGCCACGGCCACATCCACGCCCATGGTGGCCAGGGTGCCGGCTACCATTTCCCGCACCACCGGTTCGCTGACCGCGCCCTGGTCGCGCAGGGAATGATCGGTCACCCCCAGCAGGCTCTGCTTGGCCTCGTTGCTGTAGGTCACCAGGCCACCCTGGACATAGGCGGACGAGCCCGCCCGGTCGGTCAGTACCTTGGCCACCCAGCCCCCGGTACAGCTCTCGGCGGTGGCGATGGTCAGCCCCTGCTGCTCCAGCCATTCGGCCAGGTAACGGCCGGCATCGGCCAGTTGTTGATCGGAAACCGCCATCGCTGCTCTCCCTGAGGGTTGGTCACAGGCCATGCTGCAACCTCCGCTTGCGGCCGTCAACCTGGCGCCGGCCGGGCCGGTTATTTCATCAGGCCCGCTATTCTCTTACAATTCCGGCGTCGTATTTCCATTCCGGCCCCGCGGCCTTCGGCGCGAGGCCCCAGCAGGATCCCGATACCCCATGGCAGTGAGCCCCGCCGAGCAGTCGAACCACACTCCAATGATGCAGCAGTACCTCAGGATCAAGGGTGAGCATCCCAACGAGCTGCTGTTCTACCGGATGGGGGACTTCTACGAGCTGTTCTACGACGACGCCAAGAAAGCCGCCGAGCTGATGGAGATCACCCTCACCGCCCGCGGCCAGTCCGGCGGCCAGCCCATCCCCATGGCCGGTATCCCGTACCATTCCTCGGAGAACTACATTGCCCGCCTGGTCCGGGCCGGCCAGTCCATCGCCATCTGCGAGCAGATCGGTGACCCGGCCACCAGCAAGGGCCCTGTTGAGCGCCAGGTGGTGCGCATCGTCACCCCCGGCACCCTGAGCGACGACGCCTTCCTGGAGGACCGCCGGGATAACCTGCTGGCGGCCATCTACAGCCACCGGGAGCGCTTCGGATTTGCCACCCTGGATATCTCCAGCGGCCGTTTCGCGGTGGCGGAACTGGACGGCCTCGAGGCCCTGCAGGGCGAACTGCAGCGCCTGCGGCCGGCGGAGATCCTGATCAGCGAGGACTTTCCCTATGAAGAAGTCCTGGCGGGCTTTACCGGCGTCCGCCGCCAGGGGCCCTGGCTGTTCGAGGCCGACAGCGCCCGCCGGGTGATCACCCAGCAGCTCCAGGTGCGGGACCTCACCGGTTTTGGCTGTGAGGATCTGACCCTGGCCATCCCCGCCGCCGGCTGCCTGCTGCAGTACGCCCGGGACACCCAGCGCACCGCCCTGCCCCACATCCGCAAGCTCAGCCGCGAGCGCCGGGAAGACACGGTAATCCTGGACGCCACCAGCCGCCGCAACCTGGAGATCGACACCAACCTGATGGGCGGCAGCCAGCACACCCTGGCCTGGGTCATGGACCGCACCGCCACCGCCATGGGTGGCCGCCAGCTGCGGCGCTGGCTGAACCGGCCGCTGCGGGACGTCGGCGTGGTGAAACAGCGCCAGCAGGCGGTCTCCGCCCTGCTGGACGGTTTCCACTACGAGCCGGTGCACGACCTGCTGAAGGCCGTCGGCGACATCGAGCGGGTACTGGCCCGGGTGGCCCTGCGCTCGGCCCGGCCCCGGGACCTGGCCCGGCTGCGGGACGCCTTTGCCGCCCTGCCCGAGCTGCAGACCGCGCTGCGGCCGGTGAACTCCCACCACATCGTCAAGCTGGCTACCCTGATAGCCGAGTACCCAGGGCTGGCCGACCTGCTGGAGCGGGCCATCATCGACAACCCGCCAGTGGTGATCCGTGAGGGTGGCGTGATCCGCGAGGGCTTCGATGCAGAACTGGACGAGCTGCGCAACATCAGCGAGAACGCCGGCCAGTACCTGCTGGACGTGGAGACCCGGGAGCGGGAGCGCACCGGCATCAGCACCCTAAAGGTGGGCTACAATCGGGTTCACGGCTACTACATCGAGATCAGCCGGGCCCAGGCCGAGAACGCCCCGGTGGACTACATCCGGCGCCAGACCCTGAAGAACGCCGAGCGTTTCATCACCCCGGAGCTGAAAACCTTTGAGGACAAGGCCCTGAGTGCCAAGAGCCGGGCCCTGGCCCGGGAAAAGGCACTTTACGACGAACTCCTGGAAGCCCTGGCGGAACAGCTGGCGCCCCTGCAGGACACCGCCCAGGCCCTGGCGGAGCTGGACGTGCTGAGCAACTTTGCCGAGCGCGCCACCAGCCTGCGCTTCAACGCCCCGGACTTCACCGACACACCGGGCTTTGACATCGAGCAGGGCCGCCATCCGGTGGTGGAACAGCTGCTCAGCGAGCCCTACGTGCCCAACGACCTGCTGATCGACGACAAGCGCCGCATGCTGGTGATTACCGGCCCCAACATGGGCGGCAAGTCCACCTACATGCGCCAGGCCGCGCTGATTGCCCTGCTGGCATACACCGGCAGCTTCGTACCCGCCAGCCGCGCGACCCTGGGGCCGGTGGACCGGATCTTCACCCGCATGGGCTCGTCCGACGACATCGCCGGCGGCCGCTCCACCTTCATGGTGGAGATGACCGAAACCGCCAACATTCTCCACAACGCCACCGAGCACAGCCTGGTACTGATGGACGAGGTGGGCCGAGGCACCAGCACCTTCGACGGCCTGTCCCTGGCCTGGGCCACCGCCGAGCACCTGGCCCGGGAGATCCGCTGCTACACCCTGTTCGCCACCCACTATTTCGAGCTGACACAGCTGGCGGACCAGCTTGAGCACGCGGTCAACGTCCACCTGACCGCCACCGAACACGACGACACCATCGTCTTCCTGCACAACGTCCATGACGGCCCCGCCAGCCAGAGCTACGGCCTGCAGGTGGCCAAACTGGCCGGGGTGCCGGCCGGTGTCATCAGCAATGCCCGCAGCCAGCTCAAACACCTGGAGGGCAGCGCCGGGGCCCAGCAGCCTGCCAGATCACAGGCAGCGGCACCGGCTACCGGGGTCATGCAGGGGGACATGTTCGCCAGCCTGGAGCCAAGCCCGGTGGAAAAGGCCCTGGCGGCGCTGGATCTGGACGACCTCAGCCCCCGCCAGGCCCTGGAGGCGCTCTACCGGCTCAAGGACCAGCTGGACTGAGGCGACCGGGAATATGCATAGTTCCCCGCGGCGCTTGCGACATGGCGGGCCGCTCCCTACAATATCGGCCATCTTTTGACGGACCCGGCCCACCGGGCATAAAGGGACGACCAGCCCGCCCCTTGGCGCGGGGCATGGCTCGCCCGCCGATGAGATTGACACCAAGACCAGGAACCGATTATGACTTTTGTCGTTACCGATAACTGCATCAAGTGCAAGTACACCGACTGCGTCGAAGTATGCCCGGTAGACTGCTTCTACGAAGGCCCCAACTTCCTGGTCATCGATCCGGACGAGTGCATCGACTGTGCCCTGTGCGAGCCGGAGTGCCCGGCCGAAGCCATTTTCTCGGAGGACGAGCTGCCGGCCGACCAGACCGAGTTCATCGAGATCAACGCCGAGCTGGCGGGCAAGTGGCCCAACATCACCGAGAAGAAGGACCCGCTGCCGGACGCAGCCGAGTGGGATGGCAAGCCCAACAAGCTGAAATATCTGGAAAAGTAGGTCGATCTTCGGCCACAACAAAAAGGGAAGCCAATGGCTTCCCTTTTTTGTGCCCCGCTTTCAGACCAGCGTCCTTGCGCTAGGGCTGGGTGAACGCCAGCCGCGCCCCGAAACCCACGAACACGCCACCGGTCACAAAGTGCATGAAGCGCTTGACCCGGGGGTTGACCTTCACCCGGTGGCTGCGTACCACCAGCACCGCCAGGGCCGACTGCCAGACCATGGCCATCACGAAGTGAATGCCCGCCAGCAGGATGGACTGCAGGAAGGCCGGGCCGGCCGGGTCGATGAACTGGGGCAGAAAGGCCATGTAGAAGAGCGCGGTCTTGGGGTTGAGCAGGTTCGACAGCACCCCCTCCCGGAAGGCCCGGCCATGACCCACCGAACCCTTGCGGGCACTGTCCCGGACCGCCACCTCCGGCACCGGCCGCACCGCCTGGTAAAGGCTGGAGAGCCCCAGCCAGATCAGGTAGCAGGCCCCGGCCCACTTCAGCGCGGAGAAGGCCCAGGCGGTCTGGACCAGGATCAGCGAGATGCCGATGGCCGACAGGGTGGCGTGGACAAACAGCCCGCAGCAGATGCCGAAGCTGCTCACCAGACCGTCCCCGAGGCCACCCCGGGCGGTGTTACGCAACACCAGCAGGGTATCGACGCCGGGGGTCAGGGTCAGTAACAGGGTGGCCAGGGCAAACGCCCAGAGCAGGTCAAGGGGCGGCATCGGGGACCTCAGCGGCAGAGCCGGCCCCGATCAGGCCGGCGGTTGCAGGATCTTGGCCACCGCCGCGGACCGGTAGAAAGGTTCCAGACGGCGGCGTATCAGGCCCTCAAGGTAACCCTCCTGCCGCAAAAGATCCACCAGCGGCAGCGCCAGGGCGTCCACTTCCGCCAGCACCACGTCTTCGGTCACACCCACATCCGCCAGCAGGTCGGTGACCGGACGCTGGCCGTACTTGGTGTAGAAATGATCCACCACTGCCCGGCAGCAGCCCTCGAAGTAGGCGGTCTGGCGGAAATGCAGCCAGAACTCATAGCCCAGCACCACGAACTCCTGCAGCTCCACGTCCCCCATGCCGGTCTTGAGGTCGTCGATGGTGCGATCCTCCACCGCCACCCAGGCGGCCATGACGGTATCATGCAGCTCTTCGTCCGACAGCGCCTTGTGCAGGAACTGTTCACTGCGGGCGATCAGGCCCGGCAGACTGTCCGACAGCCAGCCCTTGAGCCGGCGCTCGAAGGTTTCGTCCAGACCCGGCACCGCCCGGTTGGCGAAGCGCTTGCCGAACTTCATCATCGAGCCCACACCCGGCACGTTCTTGGCCAGCAGGTTGTCCTCGTACAGGTAGTTCACCAGACCGTGGTAGACCACGTTGGCCACCAGCTCCTGGTAGACCGGATGCGCCATGACTTCGCTGATCACCCGCTCGCGCTGGTGGCGCAGCTCCAGGGCTTCCTCCAGGAAGGCGGTGGCCTGCTCCCGGGTGAGGATGTCCTTGAGGGGTGTCTGCGCCTGCACTGGCGCGTTCATCACCTCGGTGGCCATCTCGCCGGCCAGCTCGGGAATACCGCCGTCCAGCTCCATGTTCACCACGATACGCCGGATCACGCCCATCACCTGATCGGCGCTCACCACCCGCGCCAGGCTGACCTCGCCCGCCAGCCGGAACAGCTCGCTGACCTCGCCGGCCAGGAACTTGCGCAGTTTGGCGCCCTTGAGTGCCGCCATTTCATGCTTGACGTGCTGCTCTAGCAGCGCGTTCGCCAGGTCTGTGTCTGCCTTTGCCATCGGGGTTTCCTGCCAGTGAGAATAACAACTGCAGTGAGACTAACATGCCAGAGGGGCCGCTGGATTATCCCAAACCACCTCAGCGGCGGCGCGCTTGGGCCAAGCAAGCCGTTCGGACAGCCGGCCCAGGGCGGACGGTTTCAGGGCCGGCGGGCGCCGGCCCGGCCTTCAGGAGGCCTGCTGGTAGCGGACCTCCAGATCCGCCAGGCTGGCTTTCAGCAGCGCGCGGTTGTCCTGCTGCCAGGGTTGGAAATCGCGCCGGAAGTAGGCCAGGAATTCCGGCAGGCAGCGGCGCAGAACGCCGGGCCTGCCCCACAGGAAATTGATACCGCCCAGCCAGGTGCGCAGACTCCAGAGTTTGCCTTCGGTCTTCAGCATGCTGCAGGTGTTGAGGAAGGTGTACTTGAAGAAGTTGTAGGTGACGAACAGGAACACGATGCGGCGCAGGTTATCGTTGCCTACGCAGGCCCGGTAGACATCGTAGGCCACCGCCTTGTGCTCGGTCTCCTCGATGGCGTGCCAGCGCCAGAGCTCACGCATGGTGGGGGTCGCTCCCTCCATCCACTGGGGGTTGCGCAGGATGGCATTGGCCAGTACCGCGGTGTAGTGCTCGGCGCCACAGGTGCCCGCCAGTTGCCTGCTCGGGGGCAGCTTGCCAACCCACTCCATGTGCTTGCGAAAGCGCGCATCCATGCCCTCGACGTCGTAACCGCGGGCCTTCAGGCCGTCGTTGTAGTGCTGGTGCTCGCGGCTGTGGAGGGCCTCCTGGCCGATGAAGCCACGGATCTCCGCCTTCAGCTTGGGGTCGTCGATGCGGTCGCGATACAGCCGCACCGCGTTGATGAACTGCTGCTCGCCGTCGGGAAACTGCAATGACAGGGCATTGAAAAAGGCCGTGCGGAAAGCGTCGTTGCCGTGCCAGAGGGTCTTGAGTTCCTCGCTGACATCAAAACGGACATGACGCGGGGCAACCGACACCCCTTCCGGTGTGGAACTGATGGTCATGGCGGCCTCCTGATTCTTGTGGTTGTGGGCAAAGAGCGCGCAATCTTTGGAGAGCTTCTGATTAAAGCACTTGCTTCATTTTATACGCCATGGTGTCCGGGCAAACCAGTGGTTCCTCGCCCGGATGCGCCCTTAAAGGGTGTCATTATGGGCCAACCTCGACCTCTTCGGCTCCCGAGAGGGGTTATTGACCCGGACTGGAGCCGTTGAGCTGATGGACGATCTCCCCCAGGCGCTGGATGGCCGTCTCGATCCGGTCACTCCAGGGGTTGGCACAGTTCAGCCGCAGGCAGTGCTGGTATTTGTCGGTGGTGGAGAACATCTTGCCGGGGGCCACGTTGATGCCCGCGGCCCGGGCCTGGGCAAACACCTCGGTACCGGAAACCCGCCGCGGCAGTTCCACCCAGAGCACGAAGCCGCCCATGGGCCGGCTGATGGCGGTGCCTTCCGGGAACGCCCGGGCCACCGCCGCCCGCATGCGTTCGGTGGCATCCCGGTACCGCTGACGGGCACCCCGCAGGTAGCGGTCGTACCCGCCCTGCTCCAGGAAGCGGGTGACCGCCAGTTGCGGCAGTGAGGCGGTGGCCAGATTGGAAAAATACTTCTGCTGGCTGATGTCGGCAAAATGCCGGCCCGGAATCACCCAACCCAGCCTCAGCCCCGGGGAAATGGTCTTGGAGAAGGAACTGCAGTAGATCACATTGCCACTGGTATCGAAGGCCTTGGCCGGCCGCGGCCGCTCGCCGTCGTAGGCCAGGTCACCGTAGATGTCGTCCTCGATCAGCGGCACGCCGGCGTCCGTCAGCAGGTTCACCAGCCGCTGCTTGCGGTGGTCCGTGAGCCTTACACCCATGGGGTTGCTGTGGTTGGGCACCACCACGCAGGCCTTGATGGGCCACTGCTCCAGCGCCACCTGCAGGGCTTCGAGACTGATGCCGTCGGTGGGATGCACCGGGATCTCGATGGCCCGCAGGCCGACGATCTCCAGGGACTGCAGGATACCGGGAAAGGACGGCGACTCGATGGCCACGATGTCGCCGGGCCGGGTCAGCGCCCGCAGCGCCAAGATGATGGCCTCCTGGGCACCGTTGGTGGCGATGATGTCGTCCGGCGCCACCACCACACCGAGGGAGGTCATGCGCTGGGCCAGCAGGCGGCGGAACACCAGCTTGCTGGGAAACGCGTAGTCCAGGGTCTCGAGACCCTGGCGGGCGGCCCAGATGGACGCCTGCTGGATCTGCCGCAGCGGCAGAAAATCCGGGTGGGGCACCGCTGCGCCAAAGGGCACCAGGGATTTGCGCTCCACCGAACACAGGTCCAGCGCCATGTCGCGGGCGCTGACCGGCAGGGGTTGGGCCTTAGGCCTGGCCATGGAGGGTACCGGTGTATCCCTCGGCGGCAAGCGGACGAAGTACCCGCTGCGCTCCCGGGCCTCCAGGTAGCCCCGGCTCTCCAGGGTCTGGTGGGCCTGAAGCACGGTGGAGATGCTCACCCCGAACTGACGGCTCAGGACCCGAACGCCGGGCAGGCGCTCGCCTTCACGGTAAACGCCTTCGTGAATGAGGGACTGAAGCTGATCTGCCACGCGGTTATAGAGTATGCCCATTGCCTTATCCTGCCAGAATCCCCGGGCGACACAGCAGTACAGATCGCTCACACCGTGACCGGTACAGCATCAGTCTAATCCTGCCTGTACCGGTGCAAAAGCCTTTTTTCTGCATCTGTTATGGTTCTGGCCCGCCGCGCACACTGATCCTGTACTCACTGACAAGGAACGCGGCCATGACAGCCTGTCTCTCTCACCCGATGCAAACCCTGCGAAGCCCGGCACCGGCAACCCGCAACAACCTGCTGGCCCTGGGCGCTGACCGGCCCGCCGGCAGCGTAACCGCCACCTGGCCTGCGCTGCAGCGCCTGCAGCAGCTGGGCTACCGGGTGGCGGAGACCGGTCCGGAACACTGGCTGCTGACACTGGCTCAGAGCCCCCTGGAAATCCATCTCTATGGCGCCGGGGAGCTGACCGACTTCACCCGCGGCCGTGCCTGTGATTACAGTATCCGAGCCGCCAGGTCCGGCTTTCATCCATGCCGCAAACCACGCCATGACTAACCGGAGAGCACCATGAAAGAGTTATCCATCTACCAGATCGACGCCTTCACCGACCGGGTCTTCGGTGGCAACCCGGCCGCCGTGGTGCCCCTGGACAGCTGGCTCGACGACCAGCTGATGCAGCGGATCGCCATGGAGAACAACCTGTCGGAAACCGCCTTCTTCGTGCCCACCCCGGAGCGGGACGACACCGACTTCCACATCCGCTGGTTCACTCCCGGTGCCGAGGTACCACTTTGCGGCCACGCCACCCTGGCCAGCGCCTGGGTGATCTTCAACCGCCTGGACTGGTCCGCTGACACCATCCGGCTGACCTGCAAGAGCGGCCTGCTGTCGGTCACCCGCCAGGCCGACGGCTGGCTGGAGCTGGATTTTCCCGCCCTGACCACCGAATCGGTGCCGGCGCCGGCGCTGTTGCGGGAGAGCCTGGCCGGAGTGCCGGAAACCATCCTGCACGTACCGGCGGACACCAATTACCTGGTGGAGCTGGCGGATGAAGCAGCCGTGCGGGCCGCGGAGCCGGACCTGCGGGGCCTCAAGGCGCTGGGCAACCAGGGCGTGATCATCACCGCCGCCGGTAACAACAGCGATTTCGTCAGCCGCTACTTCGCCCCCGGCGTGGGCATCGACGAGGATCCGGTCACCGGCTCCATCCACAGCGTACTGACCCCCTACTGGGTCGCCCGCCTCGGACGCAGCGAACTGCTTGCGCACCAGGTCTCGACCCGGGGCGGGGTGCTGAAGTGCCAGCTGCGGGACGGCCGCGTCGGCATCGCCGGCCAGGCCGCCTTCTACATGGAGGGCCGGATCGCCCTGTAAATTACCGGGGCGGGCGCTCGCCAAGACGCCCGCCCCGGGTTTCCGTATACTGGCGGCCCGAGTCCTCAGCCTGAACTGACCGCCATGCCCAGCCAGTACGACGTGATCATCATCGGTGCCGGTGCCGCCGGCCTCATGTGTGCCGCCACCGCCGGTTACCGCGGCCGCCGGGTGCTGGTGCTGGACCACGCCAACAAGGCGGGCAAGAAAATCCTCATGTCCGGCGGTGGCCGCTGCAACTTCACCAACCTCAACAGCACACCGGCCAACTTCCTCTCGGACAACCCCCACTTCTGCATCTCGGCGCTCAAGCGCTACACCCCCCAGCACTTTCTGGACCTGGTAGAGCGCCACGGCATCGAGCACGAGGAAAAGGCCGCCGGCCAGCTGTTCTGCCGGGACAGCAGCAAGGAGATCGTCGACCTGCTGCTGACCGAATGCGAATGGGCCGGTGCCGAAATCCGGCTGGAAACCGAGATCCGCGCGGTGGCGGCCGAAGATGACGGCTACCACCTGCGCACCTCCGCCGGGGACTACCACTGCCAGGCCCTGGTGGTGGCCTGTGGCGGCCTGTCCATTCCCACCATGGGCGCCACCGGCCTGGGTTACGAGCTGGCCCGTCAGTTCGGTCTCGAGGTGCTGCCCACCCGCGCCGGCTTGGTGCCCTTCACCCTGCATCCGGAGCTGAAGACGCAACTGGCGCCGCTGGCGGGCATCAGCTGCCCGGTGGCAGCCGAGTGCAAAGGCGAGCGTTTCGTGGAGCCCATGCTGGTGACCCATCGCGGTCTGAGCGGGCCCTCCATGCTGCAGATCTCAAGCTTCTGGCACCCCGGCGACACCCTGGCGGTGGACCTGATGCCGGGCCGGGATGTGCTTTCCGAACTCAAGCAGTGGCGCCAGGAAAAACCCCAGGCCAGCCTCGCCCAATGTCTGGCCCAGGTGCTGCCCAAGCGTTTTGCCCAGGCCTTCAGCGAACTGCAGGCCTGGCAGGGTCCGCTGCAGGCCTACAGCAACAGCGATCTCGAGCAGGTGGCCAAAACCCTGAGCCAATGGACCATCAAGCCCGCCGGAACCGAGGGCTACCGCACCGCCGAAGTCACCCTCGGCGGTGTCGATACCCGCCAGCTCTCCTCCAAGACCATGGCCGTGCTGGATCGACCCACGCTGTTTTTCATCGGCGAAGTGGTGGATGTCACCGGCCACCTGGGGGGCCACAATTTCCAGTGGGCCTGGGCTTCCGGCGTGGCGGCCGGCTCGGTGGCCTGAGACCCGGTTCCGCCGCTTACAAAAAGCCACAAAAGTTCCCATGCCCTTGTCGGCACTCTCTTTCTAAACTGTGGGCAGCGCCGCTTGCCGCTATCCTCGTGAGGGCGCCGTGCCGCTTCCGGAGTGGAAGCCTGAGAAACCACACCAACCTGGAGAAAGGGTGATCCATTCCCTGCTGACCCGTCTGTTCAGCCTGCGCCTGCTGGTGGCGGCGTTTGCCGTCACCGTGGCGGCCGCGCTGGTGCCCGGTGGACTGGACCTGGCCATGGTCTCAACCCTGGACCGCACCCTGTTCGACCTGGTGATGCCGCAGCCGGCCGGTGCCAGCCTCAGTCCGGAAGCCTTCCGGGCGGTGCTGGCGGAACGCCAGATCACCGTGCCGCCCTGGGGGCTGGGCGCTGCCCTGGGGGGTATCGGTGTCAGCCTGCTGTTTCTGGTACTGGCGGTCCCCCGCATGGGTACCGCCATGGCCACCCTGATCACCCTGTTCACGCTGGTGGCGCTGGTCGTCACCCAGTCCGCCTTCCTGCTCTACCGTCAGCAGTGGCTGGCGCTGGGGCCGGTGCTGACGGTGCTGGCGGTGGGTTTCGTAGTGATGCTGTTCTGGCTGCAGCCGCACCGGCAGATCCGGGCGTTGCGGGACAACGCCCGCCAGGCCCGCTATCAGTTGGGCAAACTCCTGCTGCAGCAGGGCCAGACCGAGGAAGCCCTGGAGTGCCTGGCACTCTGCCCGGCATCCGACCAGATCCTTGAGCTGCAGTACGAGATCGCCCTGCAGCAGGAGCGCAAGCGCCAGTACAACGGCGCGGCCCGAACCTATCAGCAGATCCTCTCGCACCGTAAGAAGTTCCGCGATGCCCGCGAGCGGCTCGCCAGTCTCATGCGGGTCACCGGGGATACCAGCGTTGCGCCCGGCGGCGGCCTGGAAGCCACCCGCACCCTGGTGATCAGCGATGCCGCGGTCAGCAAACCCATCCTGGGCCGTTACGAGATCGAGCGGGAGCTGGGCCGCGGCGCCATGGGCGTGGTCTACCTGGGCAAGGACCCGAAGATTTCCCGTACCGTGGCCATCAAGACCTTCAATTACCAGCAGTTCGAAGGCCGCGAGCTTCAGGACCTGAAAGCACGCTTCTTCCGCGAGGCCGAGGCTGCCGGCCGGCTCAACCATCCGGACATCGTGACCGTCTACGACGTGGGCGAGGAGGCCGACCTGGCCTACATCGCCATGGACTACGCCCAGGGCAAGCCACTGAGTGCCTACGGCAAGCCCAATACCCTGCTGCCGCTGCCGGTGGTGCTGGAACTGGTCGCCCGGGTTGCGGAGGCGCTGGACTACGCTCACGGCCAGAAGATCATCCATCGCGACATCAAGCCCGGCAACCTGCTCTACAACGCCAAGACCGGGGACCTCAAGATCACCGATTTCGGCATCGCCAAGATCGCCGATGACTCCCGCACCCGCACCGGCAGCGTTATGGGCAGCCCGCTCTACATGGCACCGGAGCAGCTCAGGGGCCAGAAGGTGACCGGCGCCTCCGACATCTACAGCCTGGGGGTCACCCTTTACCGGCTGGTGTCCGGTTACACGCCCTTCCAGGCCGATTCCCTGGCCAACCTCACCTACCAGGTACTCAACAGGCGGCCCACCAGTGTCCGTGAGTACCAGCCGGAGCTGCCGGAAGCGGTTGTGCGCATCATCAACAAGGCCATCCAGCGGGAACCAGGCAAGCGCTTTGCCAGCGCTGCCGCCATGGCCGAGGCCGTACGCCGCGCCGGAAGTCGCCAGGCCCGCCAGGAGGCATCCTGATGAAGCTGATGGCCGCCGGCCGCACCGATGTGGGGTGCCGCCGCAAGAACAACCAGGATGCCATTGCCTGGCGCCTGAACGACACCGCCCAGACCGGCTTCGCCCTGGTGGCGGACGGCATGGGAGGCTACGAGGGCGGCGGGATTGCCAGCCGCCTGGCCACGGAGGCCGTGGTGGACTGTCTCGAGCCCCTGCTGGGCAGCCCCCCGACGGACGACGCCGCCATGGAGATGCAGTTGCAGGACGCCATCAGCGCCGCCAACGAACGCATCATCGAGGCACGGGCAGGCCAGCCGGAACTCAGCAAGATGGGCACCACCCTGGTGGTGGCCTGGGTTCACCACGGCCGCGCCCACCTGGCCCATCTCGGCGACAGCCGCTGTTACCGGGTGCGCGACGACGGCCTGGAACAGCGCACCCGCGACGATACCGTGGTGCAGAACATGGTGGACGACGGCTCCATTACGCCGGAGGAGGCGCCGAGGGTGCCCTTCCGCAACGTCCTGACCCGGGCCCTGGGCTCCAGCAATGACGCCGGCGCCAGCTTCGATCACTTCGATATGGCCGCTGGCGAGCGTCTGCTGCTGTGCTCCGACGGCCTGCCCGAGGCGGTGCCGGAAAGCGAATGGCTGGCCCACCTGAAGGCAGACCCGGACCTGGATAGCCAGGCCCGGCGGCTAGTGGACGCCAGCCTGGACAACCAGGCACCGGACAATGTGTCCGTGGTGCTGATTCAGACCTCACCCTAAGGAGTCAAAGTCATGGCGGCATTATCGCAACTGGTGGACAACGTGGTTGTGAATACCTTTGAGCTGGAAGGTCCGATAACCCGGATCGGCCGCCACCCGGACAACGATATCGTCATCGACGAGATCTCCGTCAGCGGGCATCACGCCGTCATCGAAGCTGAGGAAAACGCGTATCTGGATGACACGATTGACTTTTTCATCAGCGACAGCAAGAGTACCAACGGTACCTTCCTGAATGATGTCCGGGTCCAGGGCCGCCAGCGGCTCAACAGCCACGACCTGGTGCGCATTGGCTGGAACCTGTTCCGCTTTGTTGACGAGGATGAGAACAGCCTTGAAAAGACCGCCTATATTCTCGAGGAATGATCGCCCCTCCCCTGCTTTCCTGGTTCCCGTTCTCTCTGTCCTGATCCTGCTGCTGGCCGGGGCCCGCGCCCAGGCCGGCGAAACCGTGGTGGCGGTGGCCGCCAACTTTACCGATACCGCCCGCGAGCTGGCGCAGATGTTCGAGGCCCGCACCGATCATCAAGTCACGCTGAGCTTCGGCTCCACCGGTAAGCTCTACGCCCAGATCGCCAACGGCGCGCCTTTCGATGTTTTCCTGGCTGGCGACGCGGAGCGCCCCGAGCTGGCGGTCAGCGCGGGCCTGGCGGTGGCCGGCACCCGCTTTACCTACGCCGAGGGCAAGCTGGTGCTCTGGAGCCTGGAGCCGGCGCTGGTGGAACAGGGCCGGCGCTACCTGGCAGAAGCCTCCCCCGAGCGCCTGGCCATCGCCAACCCGGTGACTGCACCCTACGGCCTGGCCGCCCAACAGGTGATGCAGCGGCTGGGGGTCTGGCAGCGGCTGGAACCGAGGCTGGTGCGGGGCGAATCCATTGCCCAGACCTTCCAGTTCGTGGCAACCGCCAATGCCGAGGCCGGCTTTGTGGCGCTGGCGCAGCTGCGGGGCTGGTCCGGGGCCATGGGCAGCGCCTGGGAGGTGCCACAGGCACTCTACGATCCTGTCGTGCAGCAGGCGGTTCTGCTCAACCGTGGCCGTGACAACGATGCCGCCCGGGCCTGGCTGGCCTTCCTGCGGGAAGCCGAGGCGGTGGCGGTCATCGAGTCCTACGGTTATGGTGTGCCAGCCGGGCAATGAATGCCCGGCTCCCTTTCCCTACATGGAGTAAACCGCCGCCATGAGCGCTGAATGGCAGGCCATCTGGCTCACCCTCAAGCTGGCCAGCGTCACCACGGCGATCCTGCTGGTGATTGGCACCCCCATCGCCTGGTGGCTGGCCCGCACCCGACACTGGCTGCGCCAGCCCATTGCCGCCATTGTGGCGCTGCCGCTGGTGCTACCGCCAACGGTACTGGGGTTCTACCTGCTGGTGCTGCTGGGCCCCCGGGGCCCGGTGGGGGAACTCATGCTGAGTCTGGGGCTGGACACCCTGCCCTTCACCTTCGAGGGACTGGTGGTGGCCTCGGTCATCTACTCCCTGCCCTTTACCATACAGCCCCTGCAGGGCGCCTTCGAATCGGTCAGCAACCGAATGCTGGAAGTTGCCGGCACCCTGCGGGCCTCGGCCCTGGACCGGTTTTTCACCGTCGCGGTGCCCCTGGCCCGATCCGGTTTCCTGACCGCGGCGGTGCTGTCCTTCGCCCACACTATCGGCGAGTTTGGCGTGGTGTTGATGATGGGCGGCAACATCCCCGGTGAGACCCGGGTGCTGTCGGTGGCCATCTACGACCAGGTGGAAACCCTGCAGTACGAACAGGCCCACTGGCTCGCCGGCGGCATGCTGGCATTCTCCTTCGTGGTGCTGGTGACCCTGTATCTGGTCAATGGCCGGCTCGGCCGCGGGAGGCTGTCGTGAGCGGCGCCACGGGTATCGAGATCCGGCTGCGGAAATCGCTGGCGAACTTCACCCTGGACCTGGACCTGACTCTGCCCGGCCGGGGGGTCTCCGCGGTGTTCGGACCCTCCGGCTGCGGCAAGACCACCCTGCTGCGCTGTCTGGCGGGTCTGGAGAGCGCCGACGGCCGGTTGGTGGTCAATGGGGAAGTCTGGCAGGCGCCGGGCCGTTTTGTGCCGGTACACAAGCGCCCCCTGGCCTACGTATTCCAGGAAACCAGCCTCTTCCCCCATCTGAACGTGCAGCGCAATCTTGAATACGGTTACCACCGGGTGCCTGCTCATCAGCGCCAGGTGTCGCCGGAGCAGGCCATCCACTGGCTGGGGCTGAAGCATCTGCTGGCGCGCCGGCCGGAAGGCCTGTCCGGCGGCGAGCGCCAGCGGGTGGCCATCGCCCGGGCCCTGCTCACCAGCCCCCGGCTGCTGCTGATGGACGAACCCCTGTCGGCGCTGGATCTGGCCAGCCGCCAGGACATCCTGCCCTACCTGGGGCGGCTGCATGACGAGCTGGCCGTACCGGTGATCTACGTCACCCACTCCCCCGACGAGCTGGCACGCATCGCCGATCACGTTCTGGTCATGCGGGATGGCCGGGCCGTGGCCACCGGCGGCCTCACCGAGATCACCGCCCGCCGGGACTTGCACCGGCGCCACAGTGAAGAGGCAGGGGTAATACTCGAGGCGACGATCACCGAGTGCGATCCCCACTGGCACCTGTGCCGTGCCGAATTCGCCGGCGGCGCCCTCTGGTTCCGGGATACCGGTGCTGCGCCGGGCAGCCGGGTGCGCTTGCGCATCATGGCAAGGGATGTGAGCCTGGCCCTCGGCGCCAGCGAGGACCAGAGCATCGTGAACCGGCTGCCGGCGACAATCACCGACATCAACGATGGTGGCCATCCGGCCGTCGCCCTGGTGGGCCTGGCAGTGGCGCAGACCCCGTTGCTGGCGCTGGTGACGCGACTGTCCCTGCACCGGCTGGGACTCGACACCGGCGACACCTGCTGGCTGCAGATCAAGTCGGTGGCGGTGCTCGATTGAGTCCGGCTGTTTCAGAACCGGCAGACCAGCTACCCTTTATCTGACAACCGTCTGATCAGGAGCAACGTCAGGGACCGCATGAACGAGTACACCGGCCAGTTCTTTACCGACCATCCCCATGCCATCGGCCTCATGGTCGCCCTTCTGCTGGGCGCGCTGATCGGCCTGGAAAGGGGCTGGGAAGCGCGGCACGAGAAAGCCGGTGAGCGCATCGCCGGCATCCGCACCCATTCCCTGGTGGGGCTGCTGGGTGGCCTGTCGGCCCTGCTGTCGGAGAACCTGACGGTTTGGGCGTTTCCGCTGATGTTCCTGGGCATGGTGAGCATCACCCTGCTGGGCTACCGCACCCGGGTGGAGTACCAGCAGGATTTCTCCATCACCGGCATGATCGGCCTGCTGCTGACGTTCTGTTTCGGTGCCGTGGCGGTATCGGTGAGTATTGCCCTGGCCACGGCAGCCGCGGTGATCACGGCCCTGGTGCTGGACAACAAGCAGGAAATTCACGGCCTGATGAACAAGCTCCAGTCCCACGAACTGGACGCCGGCCTCAAGCTGCTGCTGATCTCGGTGGTGATGCTGCCGGTGCTGCCGGACCGTGACCTGGGCCCGGGCGGCGCCCTCAATCCCTATGAGATCTGGTGGCTGGTGGTGCTGATCGCATCGGTCTCGTTCGTGGGCTATTTCGCCATCCGGGTCGGCGGCACCGAGAAGGGCCTGCTGTTCACCAGCATCTTCGCCGGCATGACCTCATCCACCGCCCTGACCCTGCACTTCGCGCGGCAATCGCGGAGGGCACCGGAACTCAGCCCGCTGCTCGGGTCCGGCATCCTGCTGGCAGCGGGCACCATGTTCCCCCGTATCCTGGTCTACTGCCTGATCATCAGCCCGGCCCTGCTGCCCAGCCTGACACCGCCGGTGCTGGTGATGACGGCCATGCTGTATGCACCGGCCCTCTACTTCTGGCGCAGGGACCGCAAGCGCATAGACCTGAGCAAGCCCGAACTTACCAAGAACCCCCTGGATCTCAAATCCGCGCTGCTGTTTGGCGTGCTGCTGACGGTTATCCTGTTCTTCGGCGAGTGGCTGCGGGAATGGTTTGGCGATATCGGCATCTACGTGCTGGCGGCCACCTCCGGCATCGCCGACGTGGACGCCATCACCCTGTCACTGACCCGAATGTCGCAAAGCTCCATCGCCGCCCAGCCCGCCATTATCGGTATCGTTATCGCAGCGTCGGTCAACAACTCCGTCAAATGCCTCATCGCCTCGGCGATCGGCACCCGCACTCTGGGTCTGCGCATCGCCGTCCCCATCATGCTGTCGCTGGTGGGAGGCCTGGCCACCGCTTGGCTTGTCTGACATTAAGATTCCGTAATCTTTTCAGACCTTGAATCCGGCGATTGTGCGGTCAGTACTTGTATCAGATATACAGGATTTTCGGGATGCGGCCTTTCCCCGTAGCCAACCCTGGAAACGAGAACGGATGAAAGGAGGTAGAACCATGGCGAAAACCAATCTAGGCGTCACCTGTCTGCTCACCACCCTGATGGCCGCACCCGCTGCCTGGGCGGCGGAGGAGAGTCCCTATCTCCAGCCCGATGGCTCCTGGATCAGCCTGAGCGGAACGGTGGTCGAGACGTTTGATGACAGCTTCATTCTGGATTACGGCATGGGCTCGGTGCGCGTGGAAATGGATGACTGGGACTGGTACGGCGAGCACCGCGCCATCATCGAGAACGACCGCGTCACCGTCTATGGCGAAGTGGATGACGAGACCTTTGAGGCGGCCACCGTGGATGCCGACAGCATTTACGTCGAGAACCTGGGCACCTATTTCTACGCCGAGTCTGCGGACGAGGACACCTATCAGGTCATCGACATGTCCCCCACCACCCCCATTGTGGTCGGCGACATGACCGCCACAGGCACCATCACCGCCATTGATGGCCGTGAATTCACCCTGGACTCCGGCATCCAGCGGATGACCGTGGACACCACCGGCCTGCCCTACAACCCGATGGATGACAAGGGTTTCCAGCAGCTGGACATGGGTGACACGGTCACCGTGACCGGGTACATGGACCGGGATGTGTTCGCACAAAGGGAACTGGTCGCAGAAAGCATCGTCACCCTGAACGAGGAAGGCGAAAGCGGTTCCTGATCAAAGCGTTGTCGTGCCCCATGCCCCGCCTGTCCGGCGGGGCTTTTTTTTTCGCAAGCCGTTCCCCGCCTTCCCAGAACACTCTTGCAGGGCGTTTTGGTAGCCTTCGCTCTTAGCCGAAGTGGAAGAACGCCACCTTGTTGCCGTCGGTGTCGCGGATGTAGGCGCCATAGAACTGGTTGGGGATGCGCTGACCCGGCTCGCCGTCGCAGGTGGCGCCCAGTTCCAGGGCCTTGTGGTAGAGCTTGTCCACCGCTTCCTTGGAACCGGGGTTGATGGCCACCATGTTGCCATTACCGGGATGATTCGGCTTGCCGTCATAAGGCTTGCATACCGCCAGCATCGGGGAGCCCATGTTCTTGCCCACGAAGGCGATGCGCTCCATGTCCAGCAGAACCTTGGCGCCCAGGTCCGAAAGGAGTTCGCTGTAGAAGGCCTTGGCCTTGTCCATGTTGCTCACGCCAATGGTTACGTAACCGATCATCTGCTCTACTCCTGACAAAAGGACATTTGGTATTGTGGTGCGGTCCGTGCTTTTACGCTGCGGCCGCCAAACGGATTCTGTCTGCCCCGGAGGATTTGTGCCACGACTTTTTGTGGGTCTGGAACTGCCGGACCCGGTACTCGAACAGCTGCTGTCGCTGCGGGAGGACATTGCCGGCGCGCGCTGGCAGAACGCCAACCAGCTGCATCTGACCCTGGCTTTCATCGGCAACGTGGATGACACCACCGCAGCCAGCATCCGGGCGGGCCTGCAATACCTGGCAGCGGATCCCTTCGAACTGCAGCTGCGGGGTGTCGGGCGATTCGGCAGCGATGAGCATCCCCGCAATCTCTGGGTGGGCGCGGCACCGGAGGCGCCGCTGGTGGCCATCCACGGACAGGCCCGGTCGGTCCTGAAAGCGGCAGGGCTGACGGTGGACGAGCGGCCCTACAAACCCCACGTCACCCTGGCCCGGATGGGCAGAAACGCCGGGCCCACCGGGCCGTTTCTCGAGCGTTTCGAGGATTTCCGCTCGCTGCCCTTTCCGGTGGACCACATCAGCCTGTTCCGCAGCACCCTCAGCCACGAGGGCTCCCAATACGACGTGGTGCAACGGATCCCGCTGGCGGATCCGGCCTGAGCCGGCCCGGTAAGCGCCAAAGCGCCGGCAAAACAGGGTATCATTGCCTTCCAACACAGACAGACAGTGGATGAACGCATGTTGTTTGCAGCCATAATCGGCGGCCTGATCGGTTATCAGTTTGGCCGTTTTCCGGGGTTTCTGGTGGGTGCCGCCATCGGCGTGTTCGCGCTGCGGCTGCTGAAGGCCCGCCTGCGCAAGGCCCTGCAGCGGGTCCAGTCGAATTTTCTGGAGTCGGTTTTTGCGGTGATGGGCGCCCTGTGCAAGGCCGACGGCGTGGTGACCCGGGATGAGATCCGGGTGGCGGAAACACTGTTCGACCGCTTCCGGCTCTCCGGCGCCCAGCGGGAGGCCGCCAAGAACGCCTTTGCCCGAGGCAAGGCCCCGGGCTTCGACCTGGATGCCGAGCTGCAGCATTTCCTGCGGGCCAGCGGGCGGCAGCCGGCGCTGCTGCAGATGTTCCTGCAGGTGCAGGTATCGGCCATTGCCGCCGATGGCGACATCCATCCGGCCGAGCATGAGATGCTGCTGCGCATTGCACGCGGTCTGGGTCTGCCCGAATCCCAGGTGGACCAGCTCGAGGCCATGCTGCGGGGCGCTCATAGTGGCGCCACCGGCGCCCAGCCCAGCAGCGCCAGCCAGATCCAGGACGCCTACCGGGTACTGGGGGTGTCGCCGGATGCCAGCGATGCCGAGATCAAAAAGGCCTACCGCAAACTGATGAGCGAGAATCATCCGGACAAACTGGCCGGCCGCGGCCTGCCGGAAAGCATGCGGGACATGGCGGAACAGAAGACCCGGGAAATCAGCCACGCCTACGACGTCATCAAGGACGCCCGCAAGAGCGCGGCCTGAGGCCTAGTATCCCAGATACCGCACCAGCGCCGCCGCCAGGATACCGGCGGCGATGGCTGGCAGCGGCTTGCGCAGGGTGAGCATCAGCACCGCGGTGGTGACCAGGGCCGCCCGTGCGCCCCAGTCGCCATCGAACGCCAGTGGCGTAAGGATGGCAATCAGCACCGAGCTGGCCATGGCGTTGATGAAGCCTTCCACCCGCGGGTTGATGGTGACGAAGGACATCAGGAAAACACCACCGAAACGGGTCACCAGCGTGACCAGCGCCATGATGGCGATCAGGCCCAATACGCCCAGGGTCGTGGTCTCGATGGTCATGGCTTGCGCTCCAGCCAGAAGAATCCCACCACACCGCCGGCAAGGGCGCCCACCACGACATGGGTATGGGCCGGCAGCCAATGATAGGCGGCCATGGCGGCGGCACCGGCCACCACCCAGGCCAGCAGTATCCTCGGTGTCTTGCGACCGCCCAGGGCCATGGCCAGCAGGAAACAGCCCAGCACCATGTCGAGGCCGAGGCTCTTGGGATCCTGCAGCAGGCCGCCGAAATAGACCCCCAGTAGCGTGCCGATGAGCCATGCCAGCCAGAGCACCAGCCCGCCACCCAGAATAACCTCCAGGTTGCGACGGCCGTTCTGATAATCCTGGGCCGCCACTGCCCAGTTGGCATCGGTCAGCCACACCAGAATGCCGTAGCGCTGGCCCACCGGCAGTTCCCGCAGCATGGGGTAGAGCGACGCCCCCATCAGCAGGTGACGGGAATTGATGGCGAACACCACCGCCATCAACGGCAGCACCGCCACCTGGTTGCCCCACATCTCGATGGAGGCGAACTGGGAGGCACCGGCGAACACCACCAGGCTCATCAGGGTGGCTTCCAGTGGCGCCAGCCCCTTCTGCACCGCGGCCAGACCGAAGGCAGCACCGAACGCCACCACAAACAGCGAGATGGGAAGCAGGTGAAAAAATTCCGAGCGGACCCGGCTGGCTTGCAGGCGATAACCTGAGGAGGAGACGGACATCTAAGCAAGCTAATTAGCTGACCCGGATTTGCCCATAGGTAGATACCGAGTCGGGCCCGCCGTCGGGGGTTTTCAGCAGGCGTCAGAGCCAGCGCCGGGTGCGCTGGACATAGCGGCGGTAGAGGTCACCGAAATGCTGCTCCAGCGCACTTTCCTCCGCCCGCGCCTGGCGGGTGATGACAAACACTCCCACCACCAGACACAGCAGGGTGAACACGCTGGGCAGAGCCAGGAAAAAACCGAGCTGGCCCAGCATGATGGCGAGGAACAGCGGATTCCGGCGCTTGCGGAACGGGCCCTCGGTGATCAGGTGCTTGCCACCCGCACCGTCAATACCGGAGCGCCAGTCCTCGTGCATGTAGGCCTGGACGTAATCGATCAGGTAGAAGGATGCCAGCAGACAGAAGACGCCGGTCATCAGCACCGCCGGCTGGTACAGGAACGGGAACACACCGAGATAGGGATCAATGTCCCAGACCATGCGTACAAGGCATATCGCCAGGATGGAGGCCCGGAACAGATTGAAGATATGCCGGTGCCACCAGGGACCGCTGCCGCGGTGGCCATAGTGGATATGGGAGAAGCGCATACGGTCGTAGAGACCCAGGCTGCGACTGGTGTAGTGCAGGCCGATCATCAAGAAATAGATGCCGAGAAAATGCCTGACGAACAGGTCCACTGAGCTCACAGAAAAGCGATACCTTGAATTCCGGATTAATGGGTCAAGCTTACCGTCTGGTTACAGCCAGGGACAAGACTTCCCCATCGGACATTCCGGCCGGGGGCCGATTCCGCTAGAGTTGTGAGCCTCTCAAGCCTCAGGATCAGGACCATCGTCATGACCGCCATCGCACCGGGTATTCCGGTCCACAGCCACACCGATGACGCCCTGGGCACCGACGACGCCACCGCCCTGGCGGCACGGCTGGCCTCCGGCGAAGTGAGCCTGGGCGAGGTTATCGGCGCCGCCATTGCCCGGGCCCGGCAAGTGGAGCCTAGCCTGGCGGCCATCGCCTGTGACGATTTTGCCCGCGCCGCAACACTTCAAAAGCTCCCGGCCCGAGGCCTGTTTGCCGGCGTGCCCACCTTTATCAAGGACAACACTCCGGTGGCGGGCCTTCCCACCGGCCACGGCTCCGCCGCCGTGCAGCCGGGGCCGGAAAAGCACAATGGCCCGTTCACCAAGCAGCTCCTGGCCCAGGGACTGGTCTGCCTGGGCAAGAGCCGGCTGCCGGAATTCGGCTTCAACGCCTCCACCGAACCCGCCCACGACCGGGCCACCGCCAACCCCTGGCACCCGGCCTACTCCGCCGGCGCCTCCTCGGGCGGCTCGGCGGCCCTGGTGGCCGCTGGCGTGGTGCCTATCGCCCATACCAACGACGGTGGCGGCTCCACTCGCATTCCCGCCGCCTGCTGCGGCCTGGTGGGCCTGAAGCCCAGTCGCGGCCGGCTTGTGGATGGCGAGGCGGCGCGGGCGCTGCCGCTGAACATCATTGCCGAAGGCGTGGTCACCCGGAACGTGCGGGACACCGCCCGGTTCTACCTGGGGGCGGAGCGAAGCTACCGGAATCCGGACCTGCCCGCCATCGGTGAGATCACCGGGCCGGCCAGCCGTCGCCTGACCATCGGCCTGGTCACCGACTCCCTCAACGGCCTGCGTACCGATGCCGCTACCCGCGACAGTGTCGAAGCCACCGCCAGACAACTCGCCGACCTTGGCCATCGCATCGAGCTCATGCCGGTTCCGGTGAACCGGCACTTTGCCGAGGATTTCGCCCTCTACTGGGCCATGTTGGCCTTTGCCGTCAGCACCACCGGCAAGCGCACCATCCACCGCAGTTTCGACCGTCGCCGGGTGGATGGCCTGACCCGGGGCCTGGACCGGATGTTCCGCCGCCAGTTCTATCGACTGCCGGCGGCGCTCCTACGCCTGCGCCGGAGCCAGCGTTACTATCACCAGGCCATCAAGGGCTTTGACGCGGTGCTGACACCGGTCCTCGGCCATGGCACCCCGGAGCTGGGCTACCTCAGCCCCGACCTGCCCTTCGACACCCTGTTCGAGCGGCTGCGCCGCTATGTCTGCTTCACGCCGCTGGCCAACGCCACCGGCGCGCCTGCCATCAGTCTTCCCCTGGGGCGGGATGCGGCGGGTCTGCCCCTGGGCATCCAGCTGATGGCCCGGCACGGTGACGAGAAAACCCTGCTGGAGTTGGCGTTCGAGCTGGAGGCGGCCTGTCCCTGGCCGCATCCGGGTATAGCCCTTTCCCGTTAGCCCGTTTGCGTCAGGGCCGATCCTCCCGCAGGAACAGGCTGACTTCGGCGGGCTCACCGAGGGCCTCCTGGGCCAGCTTCCGGCGCTGGGCCCGCTGGCCCAGCATCATCACGATGGGAGCGGCGATGAAGATGGACGAGCTGGTACCCACCACAATGCCGAACAGCATCGGCAGGGCGAAGCTGGCCACCGCCTCACCACCGGCAATGGCCATGGGCAGGATTGCCAGGAAGGTGGTGATGGAGGTGAACAGGGTCCGGGTCAGTGTGGCGTTCAGGCTCTCGTTGATCAGCTCCGGCAGGGACCGGTCCGGGTCCTGCTTCAGGGCTTCACGAATGCGGTCGAACACCACCACCTTGTCGTTCACCGAGTAGCCGATCAGCGCCAGCAGGGCGGCAATGGCGGTGAGGTTGAACTCCACCCCCGCCACCACGAAGAAGCCCAGGGTCTTGGTCAGGTCCAGCGCCAGGGTCAGCATGGCGCCGGTGGCGAAATGCTGCTCGAAGCGGAACCACAGGTAGGCGAACATGCCCACACCCGCCAGCAGTACCGCCAGCAGGCTGGTCTCCAGGAACTGGGCGCTGACGCTCGGACCCACCAGCTCCACCCGCGGGAACTCCGCCTGGGGAGCAATCTCGGTCAGTGCCGCTTTCAGATCCTCGGGTGTGACGGCCTCGGGACCACTGGCGGCGGCCACGGGCAGACGCAACAGATAGCTGCTGTCACCGCCGAACGCCTGGATGGCCACCTGATGCACGCCCTGTTCCCCCAGGCCACTGCGAAGCTGCTCGATGGACATCGCCTGGCCGGTTCTCACCTCCATCACCAGACCACCCTCGAAATCGATGCCCTGACGCACGCCGGGGTAGAATAGCAGGCCAATGGACAGCGCCGACAGCACCAGCGAAAGCACCAGGCCACGGCTGCGCACCGACATGAAATCGATGGCCCTGCTGGCACCAAAGCGCTGCTTCCAGCCGCTTTCCACCATCAGGGGCCGGTCCCCCATTCGGGCCACGCAGGCTTCCATCAGCAGCCGGGTCAGGGAGATGGAGGTGAACATGGACACCAGCAGGCCCACCGCAATGGCGACCGCAAAGCCCCGCACCGGACCGCTGCCGAACATGAACAGCAGGCTGACCGCGATCAGGGTGGTGACGTTGGAGTCCAGAATAGTGCTGAAGGCGCGCTGGAAACCCGTATGCAGGGCGTAGCGGGCGCTGGAGCCACGCCGGCTTTCCTCCCGGATACGCTCATTGATCAGGATGTTGGCGTCCACCGCCATGCCCAGGGTCAGGATCAGGCCGGCGATGCCGGGCAGGGTCAGGGTGGCGCCCAGGGTCGCCAGCACGCCGATCACCAGGCCGGCGTTGAGCAGCAGCGCAGCATTGGCGATCAGACCCCAGCGGCCGTAGACCACCACCATGAAGCCCAGCACCAGGAGGGCGCCCAGGGTACCGGTCACCACGCCCATGGCGATGGCATCACTGCCCAGGTCCGGTCCCACGGTGCGCTCTTCCACCACGTCCAGAGGCGCCGGCAGGGCACCGGCCCGCAACAGCAGCGCCAGGTCCTGGGCCTCGGCCACATCGAAACCGCCGCTGATCTGCCCGGCACCGCCGGTAATGGGGGTACGGATCACCGGCGCGGTGATCACCCGTTCGTCCAGCACCACCGCGAAGGGCCGGCCCACGTTGGCCTGGGTAATGTCAGCGAAGCGGTCACCGCCGCTGGCGCTGAGGCGGAAATTCACCACCGGCTCGCCGGTGACGTCGTCGAAGCCAAGATCGGCACCGGTCAGGTCACCACCGTCCAGCAGGGGCGCGCGGGTGAGATGGTAGCTGGGGCCGCCCTTGTCATCGGCCACGCGGATACCGCTGGTGCTGCTGTCGGCATCCAGCACCAGGTGGAAGGTCAGCCGCGCCGTACGGCCCAGCAGTTCCTTGACCCGGCCGGGATCGGCCACGCCCGGCAGCTGCACCAGAATGCCCTGCTCGCCCTGACGGGAAATCAGCGGCTCCACCACCCCGGTCTCGTTCAGCCGGCGACGGACCACCTCCAGGCTGCGCTCCACGGCATCTTCCGTGAGCGCCTTGGTGAACGCGGGGGTCCGGGTCAGGGTCAGGCGGGTGCCGTTCAGATCAAACCTTACCCAGGCCGGGCTCTGCTCGGCCTGAAGCTCAAGGGCCAGGCTGCGGGCCTGATCCACCTGATCGGCTGAGCGGAGGTTGATCACAGTGCGATCACCCTCGGCCACCGGTCGGGAACTGGCCACGCCGTCGGCACGCAGGCGCTGGACCAGATCTTCCGCCAGTTGATGAAAGCGCTCCTCGGTCAGGGACTCAAGATCCACATTGAGCAGGAGGTGGGAGCCGCCCCGCAGGTCCAGCCCCAGAGTGACCTTGTGATCGGCCCAGACGTCCGGCAGCTGGCTGGACAGGGAACCGGGCAGCAGGCTCGGCAGCGCCGCTGCCAGGCCCAGCAGAATGATGGCACCGTAGGTCAGTGCCCGAAGACGAAAGTTGCGCATTGGATTTCCTTGATGGGCGGGCACACAGAGGGCCGCCCCGACACCGGGATCGTGCGCGGCCGGGCCGCGCGTTCTGCAATCGGGTCAGTGCATCAGGAAATCGGCGGCGCCCGGGCCTGGACAGGTCGGTCGAACCGGGAAAGCGGCAGCGCCAGGGGCGCATCGGGGGTTGCAATGGCTGCAATGGCGATCGGCAGCGACGGCCCCTGCGGGTCAGCCGTGGTTTCGTCGTGGCTGTCGAAGTCGGCGGCAAGAATGAGCGGCAGGCGGAGTCGTTCGGCACTGCGGCTCTGGCGCCAGTAGCCGCTTTCCCGTCCCACCGCCACGGCGGTTTCGATCGGGCTGGCGAGCAGGTCGTCGGTGGCCTGAGCGGCCCTCGGAGCAGTGCCGTGTGGCGCCAGCAGCAGGGCCAGCAGAAGCAGTAGGGCTACCGGCAGCCAAAGCAGCGCCGGGCCGGCAAGACGGCGTGGCGGGCAGTGGCGGGGTGGAATCATCACGTTCATGGCGATGGCGACCGGTAAGCCGGTCAGCGAGACGCCCCGGCTCAACAGAGATTACCGCTGAAACCGTCAGCCGTCATCCGTATTTATGCAGTGCCGGTATCGGCGATGGCCGGGCGAACCGACGGCTGCTGTTTCAGCACCACCCGGTTGCGGCCGGAACCTTTGGCCTCGTAAAGCGCCTCGTCGGCGAGGCGGAACAGCTCCTTGGTCTGGTCGGCCCGCTCCGGCTGCAGGGCGCAGACGCCAACGCTGACCGTCAGCCGCAGCATCTCATCGGAGACCCGGAAATCGGTGGTCTCGATCTCCTTGCGGATCCTCTCGGCAACCCGAACAGCACCCTCGGCGGGGGTGTCCGGCAGCAGCACCACGAACTCCTCACCGCCGTAGCGAGCCGCTAGGTCCTGGGGCCGGGTGACGTGGTGGCGGATGCCCTGGGCCACCATCTGCAGGCAGTCGTCCCCCACCAGGTGGCCGTAGCTGTCGTTGAATTTCTTGAAGTGGTCGATGTCCAGCACCAACACGGACAGTGGCTGGCCAAACCGATAGGCCTTGACGCAGGCGGACTGGAAGGCCCGGTCGAAGTGGCCCCGGTTCTTGAGCCCGGTCAGGGCATCGGTGGAATTTAGCTCCAACAGCTGCTCGTTGAGCGCTTCCAGATCCTGGGTACGCTGGCGCACCCGCTCTTCCAGCAGGATATTGGCTTCCCGCTGCACCACCAGGGACTGCTCCTGGGCGGACCGGGCCTTGCGCTCCTCATCCAACAGTTTCTGCTGGGCCTGAAAGGTCTTTTTCTTTTCCCGATTGAGGCGGTCGGCCAGGGCGATGGAGAGCAAGATGACGCCGAGCGCCGAACCCACCTGGGTGGCATTCTCGGTGACCAGATTCCTCGGCAGCATCGTGAACTTGTTCAGCGCCAGCACAATACCGCCGGACAGCATGAACACCCAGGCCACGGTGTAGTACCGCGCCGCCAGGTCGCGCATGTACCAGCGTACCGTGCTGAGCAAGAGCATAAGAGAGCAGGCGGCGGCCGCCAGTAGAATGGTTGGCAGGATAAGCGTCTGGTAGGGGACCACCAGGGCCGCCAGCGACTGCAGCAGGCTGGCCGCAGCCATCAGCAGGGTGAGACGGTTCAGGATGGGGTGGTGACTGACCGTGACAGATAGAAAGCGTATGGCAAAAATACAGCCAAACGTGACTCCCAGATTGAGGAAAAAGATGATGGACTGGTCGTTCCACCAGGTGGCTTCCGGCCAGAGGAACTGGAAACTCACGCCATGCAGGCTGGCCAGGAACAGCATGATGCTGGCGATATAGCCGACGTAATAGAGAAAACTGCGCTCCCCTACCGCCTTGAACACGAACAGGTTGTACAGAATCATCGCCACCACGATGCCGAAATACAGCCCCTCGAGCAGCATGCGCAGCTGCTCGGAGGCGTGAAAGCTGTCCCGTTGCCAGAGCACCATGGGTACCTGCATGGAGCTCGTGGTGTCGACCCGAAGGTACAGAGTGATGATGTCCTGGGCCGGCAGGTCCACGGGTACGACAAAATTGCGGTGTTCTATCGGGCGATGGTGGAATGGCAGTTTGTCACCAAGCTGCCAGCTACGGGTCGGCTCACCCTCACGGACACGATAGAGATCCACGTGATCCAGCACCGGATAGGCGATTTCCAGCAGCGCTTGCTGCGGATTGGCAGCGAGGTTGTCTATCTGGACACGGAACCAGTAGACCTGATCACCGTAGCCCAAATTGATGTCGTCGGCACGATTACGAGTCCAGGCGCCGGCACCCAGGGCCCGAACCTCTTCGAGGGTCATGGCCGGCGAGGGTTCCGGCCAATAGTCCACAAAGCGGGCTACCTCCGCCTTGTCCTGCGAGACAGTCCAGGGCAGGACATCCGCCTGGGCCAGCCAGGGCAACCAGAACATCAGAACAGCTATAAGCCGGAACGTCATTGTTCCCCCCAGAGCGAGGCCGTTCGCGTTATTTTGCCGCCATTATGGCTGCAATCCAGGCTTTGCGCGCTGGCCGCCAGCGAAATGAAGCAAGACTACAACAAAAGGCTACATATCGGCTCGACCCTGACACAAACGTCGGCGGAAAACTGATATAAACTTGATCCAGATCATTGTTCTCCGCGCAGGTGGACACCGGCCGACCTGCTTGCCATAGTGAATCCGACGGTGATGCAAACGGACTGCGGCTATGCCTGACAATCAGACCTTCATTGAATTTCATGAAACCCTGATGCGGCTGAGCCACAGTCCGGAATTCATCAGTAGCCGCAGGGAAAAAAAACTGGCTGCCCTGGTGGAGATGTGCAGCAGCCTGCTTGGGGTTGAGAGGGTCAGCGTGTGGCGTCTGGGCGAGAATCATGACGCCCTGCTCTGTGAGGTCCTGCACCAGCCCGGCGACAAGGGGGCAATCACCGGACCCTCGAGCGCCAAACTGAGCCAGCAGGAGCATCCCTCCTATTTCGAGGCCCTCAGCGCCCGCCTGATCGAGGCCTCCCAGGCCCTGTCCGACCCCCGTACCCGGTCCTTCCGGGACAGTTACCTGGCGCCGGTGGGCATCCATTCCATGCTGGATGCGCCCATCTTCGATGACGGCCGGCTCAGCGGCGTATTCTGTCTGGAGGCCCTGCACCCGCGAGAATGGTCCCTGGCGGAGCTGTCGTTCGTGGCCGCGCTGGCCGACACCGTCAGCCTGACCAACACCCATGTGGCCTGGTTACGCTCCAAGCAGAAGCTGGAGTACCTGACCCATTTCGACAGCCTCACCGGCCTGGCCAACCTGCAGTCCCTCAGGGACCGCATGGATTACCTGGTGGACAAGGTGAAGCGCCGCGGCAGTGGCGATTTTGTCATGGTCTGGGTGGACATCGACCGGCTCAAGGCCATCAACGACGGCCTGGGCCCCCAGGTGGGCGACCAGGTGATTGCGGAAACCGCCCGCCGGTTACGGGAGCTGCAGTTACCCGGCAAGGATCAGCTCGCCCGCATCGGCGGCGACGAGTTCGCCCTTGTGCTGCGCAATGTCGGCGCCAACGGCATGCTGGACGACGCCTTGAACCGCATCATGGCGCAGCTCAGCCTGCCCATAAACCTGGCCGAGCAGACCCTGAATATCAGTGTCAGCCTCGGGGTATGCCACTATCCGGGCGATGGCGATAGCGCCGAAACCCTGCTCCGCGGCGCCGAAGCCGCCATGTATCACGCCAAGCAGCAGGGCCGGGCCCAGGCCTGCAGTTTCGACACCTCGATCCAGGCCACGGCCCGCTCCCGCTTCGCCCTGGAGCGGCGGCTGCGGGCCGCCATCCGGGACGACCAGCTCTCCGTGTTCCATCAGCCCATTCTCGACGCCGCCAGCCACACGCTGGTGAGTACCGAGGCCCTGGTGCGCTGGCAGCATCCGGAACGGGGCTGGCTGTCGCCCATCGAGTTCCTCGATGTGGCCCGGAGCGCCGTCCTCATGTACGGGCTCGGCGAGTGCGTGCTGCGAGCGGTCTGCCATGAGCGTCAACAGGCCCGGCTGATGGGGCTGGCGATGCCGGTCACCACCATCAACCTGGCGGCCGAACAGGTGCTGGACCCGGGCCTGCCGGCGCTGGTGCAGTCCATCTGCAAGGAGTTCGAGGTGGACCAGCGGGAGCTGCATTTTGAAGTCACCGAGGACTCCATCCAGGGCGATTCCAGGACCCTGAAAGGCGTTCTGGACCAGCTGGTGGCGGGCGGCTCGGAACTGGCCATCGACGATTTCGGTACCGGTTACTCGTCGCTGTCCCGCCTCAAGCACCTGCCCTTCTCCAAGCTCAAGATCGACCGCTCGTTCATCCGGGACATTCCCGACGACGAGGACGACTGCGCCATCACCCTGTCGATCCTCGGGCTGGCGCGGGGCCTCAATCTGTCGGTGGTGGCCGAGGGTGTGGAAACGCCGGGCCAGGAGCACTGGCTCAAGGAACAGGGTTGCGATTTCCTGCAGGGCTACCGCTACAGCCGGCCGGTGCCGTTTGATACCCTGGTGGAGGCATTCTTCAAGCAACCCACCGTGACAGCGACCTGAGCATGACAGTTACCCTGACCGACGTGGCCGGCCAGGACATCCGGCCCCACCTGAACACACTGGCGGAACTGCGCATGACCGTATTCCGCCAGTTTCCCTACCTCTACCAGGGCAGCCTGGATTACGAGCGCCGCTACCTGGAAACCTACGCCCGCTCGGCCGCAAGCCTGTTCGTGCTGGCCCGGGACGGTGATCGGGTGGTGGGTGCCGCCACCGGCATTCCCATGGCCGACGAGACCGAGGCGTTCCGGCAGCCGTTCATCAACCAGGGCTGGCGTCCGGAGGAAATTTTCTATTTTGGCGAATCGGTGCTGCTGCCGGAGTATCGCGGCCAGGGCATCGGTGTGGGCTTCTTCGACCACCGGGAGGCCCACGCCCGCAGCCAGGGCTTTCGCTATGCCGTGTTCTGCGCGGTGGTGCGCCCGGAGGATCACCCCCTGCGGCCCGAGGGCTACCAGCCCCTGGACCGGTTCTGGCAGAACCGCGGCTACCGGCCGCTGCCGGAACTGACCACCGAATACGCCTGGACCGACATTGGCGACCAGGCGCCCACGGATAAGCCCATGCAGTTCTGGTACCGGGAGCTCTAGCGAGGCCCTGATAGCCGACGATTCAGAGCGCCGAGGCCAGGCCCGCCAGGGCCAGGCCGGCAATCAGTGCGACCGAGATAAGCGCAAGCTTGATGCCCTCGCGCACTTCACGGTTGGTATGATCCGAAAGACTGGACATGACGGGCAGCTTCCTTTGCCGACGCGTTGATGTGGTTGCGACCCTTCATATCATAACAATAATGATTCTCATTTGCAAATCTATTCGGCCGTCACCGCAACCGGCCGCGACCGGCGCAGGCGCTGGCCTACCCGGTCCCCCAGCACCAGCATGGCCGGCGTCAGCAGCAGCGTCAGCACGGTGGCAAAGGCCAGGCCACCGGCGATGGCGCTGGACAGCTGGGTCCACCACTGGGTCGAGGGCGCGCCCAGGCCAAGGGACGGCGTCAGCAGGTCCACGTTGACGCCCATCACCATGGGCATCAGGCCCAGGATGGTGGTAATGGCGGTGAGCAGCACCGGCCGCAAACGCAGGCAGCCGGTCTCGAGCGCCGCCTCGAAGGCCTCCAGGCCCTCCTTGCGCATCTGGTTGTAGGTGTCGATGAGCACGATGTTGTTGTTCACCACGATGCCCGCCAGCGCAATGATGCCCATGCCCACCATCACGATGCCAAAGGACTGGCCGTTCAACAGCAGCCCCAACAGGACACCGGCGGTGGAGAGCACGATGGCGGAGAGAATCAGCAGCGACTGATAGAGCGAATTGAACTGGGTCACCAGGATCAGCAGCATCAGGCCGATGGCAATCAGGAAGGCGCTGGCCAGGAAGTTGGCGGCCTCCTGCTGCTCCTCGTCCTCACCGGCGAACGCCAGGCTGATCCCTTCCGGTGGCGCCGGCAGCCGCTCCCGCAACTGGGCCAGCTGTTCGGCTACCTGGGCGCCCGGGGCCAGGCCCGACTTGATGGTGATGGTGCGCAGGCCATCCACGCGCTGGATGGTGCCGGTCTTGGCGGCCGGCTCCAGGCTCAGGAAGTAGGACAGCGGCACCTGGCCCCGGTCGGTGTTGATGGTCAGGCGGCCGAACTGGTCCAGCTCCCGCCAGCGCTCGGGCACCCGCACGGCAATGTCCACCTCGTCCCGCACGTCCTCCGGGCGGTAGGTGGCCAGCACCAGGCCGTTGGTGACCAGCCGCACTGCGCTGCCGGCACTGAGGACGTCGGTGCCGAAACGGGCAGCGGCCTCGCGGTCCACTTCCAGGCGCCATTCGATGCCGGGCAGGCTGCGGTCGTCCTCCACGTCCACAAAACCACCGGTGGCCGCCATGGCCGCCCTCACCTGCTCCACGTAACCGTCCAGCAGACCGCTCTGACGGCTGCTGACCTTTAGCTCAATGGGCTTGCCGGAACCCGGGCCGTCCTCCTGCTCGCGGAACTCCAGCACCACACCGGGAATGTCGGCGGTGCGCTGGCGGAAATCCGCCAGGATCTTCGAGGCCGGACGCCGTTCGTCCCAGTCCTGGAACTGGAACTGCAGGACCCCCACCACATCCGGTGCCATCTGGGTGCCCGGGCTTACCATGGAGCGGGCATAGAGGGCCTTGACCTCGGGCATCCCGGTCAGCCGCGACTCTACCTGCCGGACAAGCCGGTCGCGCTCATAGACCGACAGATCGCCCCGGGCCCGGACCCAGACCTGGGCCGAGTCCGGCTCCACGCTGGGGAAGAACTCGACACCGTGATTGAACTTGGCGTAGGCCACATACACCAGCCCGATGGCCATCATGACCGCGGCGAGGGTCCAGCCCGGATACCGCAGCACGCCGGTGAGCAGGCCGCGGTAGCGATGACCCAGGGCGCTTTCCTTGATGGCCTCGGGACGGCCACCGCCACCGGCGACGCCACCCAGCACCGGCAGGAAGATTAGCGCCATGGCCAGGGAGGCCAGCAGGCAGAGAATCACCGTGATGGGCAGGAACTTCATGAATTCCCCCACCACCCCCGGCCAGAACAGCAGCGGCAGGAACACCACCAGGGTGGTGGCGGTGGAGGCGATCACCGGCCAGGCCATGCGGGTGGCCGCCTCCCCCCAGGCCCGGCCGGCCGGCATGCCGTGGTGCAGGTTCCGGTCCGCCAGTTCCGACACCACGATGGCACCGTCCACCAGCATGCCCGCCACCAGGATGAGACTGAACAGCACCACGATATTGAGGGTGTAGCCCAGACCCCAGATCAGCAGGATACCCGCCAGGAACGCGCCGGGGATGGTCAGCCCCACCAGCAATGCCGAACGCGGGCCCATGGTGGCGATGATCACGATGATCACCAGGACGATGGCGGTCAGCACGTTATTGAGCAGGTCCGCCAGGATATCCCGCACCTCGGTGGACTGGTCCATGATGTACCGGACCTCCAGACCCTGCGGGAACTGGGATTCCGCCTCGGCGATCAGGGCCTTGACCTGGGCCACGGTCTCGATGATGTTGGCGCCGGTGCGCTTGGAAACCTCCAGCACCACCGCCGGCTCACCGTTGATGCGGGCGAAGCCGGTGGGATCCTTGAAGCCGCGCTGAAGGGTGGCAACGTCACCGAAGGTCACCACTGCATCCCCCGACACCTTGATGGGCATGGTCATGACGTCTTCCAGGGTTTCGATCACCCCCGGCACCTTCATGGTCATGCGGCCGGCGCCGGTGTCCAGGCTGCCCGCCGCCACCAGTTGGTTGTTGCGGGTCACCAGCGCCGCCAGCTGGTCATAGTCGATGCCGTAGCTCTCCAGCACCTGGGGATCCACCACGATCTCCAGCATGTCCTCCCGGTCACCGCCGATCTCCACCTCCAGCACCTCGGGGATGCCCTCGATGGCATCCTGCAGGCGACGGGCCACGGTGATCAGTTCCCGCTCCGACAGTGGGCCGGACAGGCCCACCGACAGCACCGGGAACAGCGACACATTGATCTCGTTGACCCGGGGCTCGTCCGCCTCGGATGGAATCTTGGCGCGGGCGGTGTCCACTTTCTCCCGCACATCCTGCAGGGCCTTGTCCGGGTCGAAACCGGCATCGAACTCCAGCATCACCGAGGCGTGACCCTCCGAAGCGATGCCCCGCATCTCCTTGATGCCCTCCAGCGAGCGCAGCTCCTGCTCCATGGGCCGCACCAGCAGACGCTCGGCATCCTCGGGGCTGATGCCCTCCAGGCTCATGGAGACATAGATCATGGGAATGGTGATGTCGGGGTTGGCTTCCTTGGGAATGACCTGGAACGCGGCGACACCCCCGATGATCAGGAACAGCAGGGTCAGCAGCGTGGTGCGGCTGCGATTGAGGGCGGCGTAGACGAGGGCGCGCATATTATTGGTCCTGCATCACGGGCTCGACCCGCTGGCCGGGACCGACAAAGCCACCGCCCCGGGTGATGAGCCGGGTCCGGTCCGCCAGGCCACCGACCCAGGCGCCATCGGTGGTGGCGCTGAGCAGCTCCACCGGGGCGAAGGCCACCCGCTGCCCGGCATCCACATGGCGGATACCAAGGCGGCCGTCCTCACCCAGGCTCAAATGGGCCGGCGACAGGAACATGGCGGGCCGCTCGGGCAGCAGCACCTTGAGGGTGGCGCTGGCACCGGCCACCCGCAGCC
>NZ_JAWVZL010000025.1:0-39001 GCF_033722195.1 Marinobacter sp. | reverse complement strand
TACCTGCGCCTGGTGGCCCCCCTGGCGCTGGCCCTGTTGTTGTCGTTGGTTTTGACGGTGGTGACCGCCTGGTTGCTGGGGCCAGGCGCGGCGGCCCTGGTGGCGTTGCTGCTGGGGCTGTCACTGCTGTCTGCGACCTGGGCGTTGCACCGGCGCACCGGTACCCTTGCCGCGCAACGGGTGACTCGCCTGGAGAGCCTCCGGCGCCTGGCTCTCGAACACCTGGAGGCCAACGCCGAATTGACTGCGGCCGGAGCCCGAAGCCGCCACCGGGCCAGACTCCTGGGCGAGGCAGACGGTCTCTCCGCCGAGCAGAGACTGCTGGACCAGCGCACGGCCTGGCATGGCGCAGTGGCGAGCCTGTGCGGCCACTTGCCCGTGGTTGTGGTGCTCTGGTTCGGGGTGTCGGCCCTGCAGGCGGAAGCCATTGCCGGCCCGATGATCGTGCTGCTGGCACTGGCGCTGCTGGGGCTCAACGAGGCCATCCAGGGTCTGCCGGAGGCCTTCGGCCGCCTGGGGGGCACCCTGGCGGCGGCCCAGCGCCTGAATACCGACACCGCGGGGCCGGAGCTACCCGAAATGAATCCGGTGCCGGACAACAAGCACGAGGGCGCCTGGGGCCTGGCTTTCGAATCGGTCACGATTGCGCATGAAGGGCTGCCTCCCTTGCTCAGGGACTGGTCCCTGAGGCTGCAGCCAGGGTCTCGAACGGGCCTGGTTGGGGCTTCAGGCTGCGGCAAATCGTCCCTCGCCGACCTGGCCGCCGGACTGGAGGAGCCCGCTGCCGGTCTGTGCGTGGTCAGCCAGGGCATGACAAGGGGGGAAAGCGCCGGGCAGCGACTGGCCCGGGTCAGCTACCTGACCCAGAACACCCAGCTGCTGGAGGACACCCTTCGGGAGAACCTGCGCCTGGGCCGGCCCGATGCCGACGATCACACACTCTGGCAGGTGCTGGACGCGGTGGCGCTGACCGGTCTGGTTGAGCGGTTGCGCTATGGTCTGGACACCTGGTTGGGGCCCCACGGCTACAACATCTCCGGTGGTGAGGCCCGCCGCGTGGCGCTGGCCAGGGCACTACTGCGGCCGGCACCGATACTGGTGCTGGACGAACCCTTCACCGGCCTGGACCGCGCCACCCGGGACGCGGTCTGCCTCGGGATCGAGCCCTACCTGGCCGGCCGGACGCTGCTGGCGCTGGGCCACGACCCCAGCGCCCTGCCCCCGGTGGACAGAATCATCCGGCTCTAGCGTTGTTCAAGCAGCTCGAAAGTGAGGCCCGCATGTTCCCGCAGGCGGCCCAGCAAGTGGTTGCCAAAGATGGACGCCGGCGTCCAGAAACCGCCGGGGCGCTCCTCCCGGGAGACATCAAACGCCAGGCAGGCGGCGGCCTGGCCCAGCATCTTGCCGGTGGAACCGTAGCCCGGGTCCTGGTCGCCGGTGACCTTGGTGCGGATCAACTGGCCATCGTCGGTTTTGCCCACGAACCGCAGATCGTAGAAGCCCTCTTCCTGAGCCTGGCGGCTCGGGCCCTCACCGGGCTTGGGCACCACAAAGCGCTCCAGTACCCAGCGGCTGGGCTTGACGGCGGAGGCCAGCAGGAAACCACCCATGGCGGCGGTTACGCCGTAGGCTGCCAGCCGGCCCTTGACGCCCTTGCCGGTCATCATGGCTTCGTCGTACAGGAATTCCTGACCGTAGGGCGCACCCGCCACCGCATTGGAGCGGTGCACGATGCGGGTATTGATCGCCGCCATAACGAAGGGGGCCAGCCAGGCGTCGAAATCGGCGTCGTATTCGGCGGATTTGACGTTGGGCTGGCGCCGGGTTGAGCGGTGGTCCGGCGGGCACAGTGAGAATGGGTTGGCCAGCTCCTTGCGCAGGGCCGGATCGGACGCCGCTTCCCTGGCCACGTTCATCAGGCTGGCCACGGTGCCGCCGGAGAACTCGCCCTTGGCGGTCCGCACCCGCATCTTGACCTGGCCGCAGGTCTTGCCCAGGGTTTCACGGGCCTGTTCCTGCAGGAAGAAGACACCCATGTCGGACGGAATCGAGTCGAAACCGCAGCAGTGCACGATCCGGGCACCGGATTGCTTGGCCTTCTCCTCATAGGTGTGGATCATGCGGCGGATCCACTGGACCTCGCCGGTCAGGTCACAGTAATCGGTGCCGGATTCGACACAGACCTTCACCAGCGGCTCACCATAGAGCGCGTAGGGCCCCACCGTGGACACCACCACCCGGGTCTGGTCACACATGGCCTTCAGCGACGCCTCATCCTCGGCATTGGCGATCACCATGTCCAGGTTCTTGGCGGCCTGGCCAAGGTCGGTTTTGAGGTTGACCAGTTTGGTCTCGGAGCGACCGGCAACGGCCCACTTCACCTGCTTGCCGACACCGAATGTCTCCAGCAGGTAACGGCTGAGAATCTGGCCCACGAAACTGGTGGCGCCAAATACGATGAGGTCGTAACGTGATTCAGTCATTCGTTTTCCTTTTGAATGTCTTGGAGCTTGCTTGATACGCGATTACCGGGCCCCGGCGCCTCGCCGCGCGCCCATCAGAGCCAGAAACACCGCCAGACCCAGTCCCCAGAATGCGTTCAGGATAAGGCCGCCCACCCACATCTGGGCGTTGACGTCCATACCCTTGAGGGGGAAGACCACCAGCATGGCGACGACCGTCGGCCCGACGGCCCCCAGGATAACCGCCAGGGCCCAGAAGGCGGCTTTGGCGAACCGGCCGATGATGGCCCAGAGTACAATGCCCCAGAGACCACCAAAGAACGCCAGGGAGATCACCTGGGGCACGCCGAGAGGCGGAACCGGTGCCATGTTGAACGGCGCCGAGGGCACCATCCCGGCGTAATGGAAGACCGCAAACAGGCCCTGATGGAAGATCAGGGTGGCGAGAAATCCGCTCACAAATGCTTTGAGCCATACCATGATACTGATCCTGTTGTATTGAAACGTGATGATAGGTGATGGTGGATTGTGCGCCGAAACTGCAGTTTGCCGCAAATTACCGGCGCTGTGACGCAAGATTTTCAATTTTGCGGAGTATTTACGGGCAATTGGGCCAATCGAATCACCCGACAGGTGCTTCACACTGCACCTGGCCCTTTTGGCTCCGCTGCTGAACCGAACCCGAGGAAACGACCGTGGACTTTCTCTACCCGCTGATCCTGCTCCTTCTTGTTGCCGCATTCGGCTGGCTGTTCTATCAGTTCCGCCGCCAGAGCCAACGTCTGGAGGAAGCCCGGGCAAACCTGGCCGAACTGTCCGTTGGTGAGTCACCGGAGCGAGAGCCGGAGATGATGCTGACCCTGCGGGTGGTGGACCCACTGGCGCTGGCGAAGCGGGAGTCCCGCTCAGCCCGCATGCTGGCGGACACCCTGCCTGTCATGGTACGCAGAATGGTCTACCAGCAGGTGATGAAGGAAATCGAGGAAGAGCTCAGGGAGCGGGACATTGACGTGGACATGCGCCTGGAATACCGCTGATGACGGAGAGGACCCGATGACCTTCGTGACTGCCCTGCTGTTATTCACCGCTGCCGCCCTGGCGGCTGTGTGCTGGCATCTGGCCCACAACCAGGAACATCAAATGCGCCGCCTCGGGGCGGACCTGGCCGTGATGAACAACCGAATACGCAAGCGCCAGGCCGAGCTGGCGGAATTCCGCAACAAGAAGCGATTGCTGGAATCCACCGTCAACACCGGCGCAACGGCGGTGGAAATGCTGCATCGGGCGATCTCAGGCACCACGTTCGAACTCATTGACCGCTTTTCCGGCAGTGAGCGGGTGCGCCAGTCTGCCCGTCAGGCCCGGACCAGTCACGACCAGACCAGCCGGACCGTCTATCGCTCCCTGCGAACGACCAACCGCGCCCTGCACGCCCTCACCGATATGCTGGCGGAGCACCGATCCGGCCGAAGCAAAAACCGGGATTGACGCCGGCAGGGACATCGCCGAGCCGGCGTCACCGGAACAGGATCAGTCCTGGCGGCTGGTCACTTCCAGCAGGTGGTAACCGAACTGGGTCTTGACCGGGCCCTGGACTTCCTTCAACGGCGCGGAAAACACCACCTTGTCGAACTCGGGGACCATCTGGCCACGGCCAAACTCACCCAGGTCACCGCCCTGACGGCCGGAGGGGCACTTGGAATATTCCTTGGCCAGGGCGGCAAAGTCTTCGCCCTTCTCGATACGGGCTTTCAGTTCATTGCAGGTTGCTTCGTCGGGGACCAGCAGGTGGCGTGCGGATGCGCGTGCCATAGGTTTCTACTCCATGGGAAATGAAAGGGGATGATACCCCGCCAGGGCGGGATTACAAAGCCAAAAAAAAGGCGCCAGCAGGCGCCTTTTTCTTTGAATCCAGTCGTTTAGACGACCTTCTTCAATTCTTCTTCAAGTTGCGGTACGGCTTCGAACAGATCCGCCACCAGGCCATAATCGGCAACCTGGAAAATCGGCGCTTCTTCGTCCTTGTTGATGGCGACGATCACCTTGGAATCGCCCATACCCGCCAGGTGCTGGATGGCACCGGAAATGCCCACGGCGATGTACAGCTGCGGCGCGACGATCTTACCGGTCTGGCCAACCTGCATGTCGTTCGGCACGAAGCCGGCATCAACCGCGGCGCGGGACGCGCCCACGGCGGCACCCAGTACGTCGGCGACCCGCTCCAGCATCTTGAAGTTCTCGCCGTTCTGCATGCCGCGACCACCGGACACCACGATGTCCGCGCCGGCCAGGTCGGGACGGTCGGACTTGGCGATCTCTTCGCTGACGAAGGAAGACAGACCGGCGTCCTTGACCACGTCCAGGTTCTCCACGGATGCGGAACCGCCTTCTGCGGCGACCGGGTCAAACGCGGTCGGACGAACAGTGATCACCTTGATGCTGTCGTTGCTCTTCACAGTCGCGATGGCGTTACCGGCATAGATCGGACGCACGAAGGTGTCTTCGGATTCGACACCCATGATGTCGGAAACCTGCGCCACGTCCAGCAGTGCCGCTACGCGGGGCATGAAGTCCTTGCCGGTGGTGCCGGCGGAGGTCAGGATGTGGCTGTAGCCCTTGCCCACTTCCGCCACCAGCTCGGCCAGGTTTTCCGCCAGGAAGTGACCGTAAACGGCGTTATCGGCGAGCAGGACCTTGTTGACGCCTTCGGCCTTGGCGGCAGCTTCCGCCACGGCGCCACAGCCTTCGCCGGCGACCAGGACATCCACATCACCGCCGATGGCCTTGGCCGCGGCCAGCACGTTCAGAGTTGCCTGACGCAGGCTGCTGTTGTCGTGTTCAGCAATTACCAGGATGCTCATTTAGATCACCTTCGCTTCGTTCTTCAGTTTATCGACCAGTTCAGCGACGTCTGCCACCTTGATACCGCCCTTGCGAGCAGCAGGTGCCTGCACTTTCAGCGTGGACAGGCGCGCCGCGATGTCGACACCCAGGTCCGCCGGGCTGACGGACTCAAGCGGCTTCTTCTTGGCTTTCATGATGTTGGGCAGTGACGCGTAACGCGGCTCGTTGAGGCGCAGGTCTGTGGTCACAACCGCCGGCAGGCCCAGGGATACGGTGACCAGACCGCCGTCCACTTCGCGGGTGACATTGACCTTCTCGCCCTCGACCACAACCTCGGAGGCGAAGGTGCCCTGGCCCATACCGGCCAGCGCGGCCAGCATCTGGCCGGTCTGGTTGTTGTCGGAATCGATGGACTGCTTGCCCAGGATGACCAGTTTCGGCTGCTCTTTATCAACCACGGCCTTCAGCAGCTTGGCCGCTTCCAGGGACTGGACTTCCTCGTCGGTCTCGATGTGGATACCGCGGTCGGCACCCAGGGCCAGTGCGGTACGGATCTGCTCCTGGCAGGCCTTGGCACCGATGGACACCACGACGATCTCGCTCGCGACACCCTTTTCCTTCAGGCGTACGGCTTCTTCAACCGCAATCTCACAGAAAGGGTTCATTGCCATCTTGACGTTGGCCAGATCAACACCGGTGTTGTCCGGCTTGACGCGTACCTTGACGTTGTAGTCGATTACTCGTTTTACAGCGACCAGAACCTTCATAGATTCCTCGTTCTTCTACGATGGGTTTAATGACTCGCAGCGAGAGCCGATCGGGCTCTGCCCTGCCTGTCGCATCGATTCGTCCGGTGACCAATCGACCGTTATATCAGCCTGTCCTGCCCCGCCATGACGCGGCGCGGCTCCCCAGGGCGCCACAATACTGAAGGCAAAGCCGGGAAGGGTCAATAGTCCCGGATGACCCGCCAGAGCCGCCAGTACGGCCAACCTGCCCTTGCCAGGGAAACAGACAGCGTGAGACGATACTAGATAACGACTCACAGTAACAGGCGATAATCTTTGGTTGGAGGCCTGCCTGGTTCAAGACCTGCCTGTGTCTCGCCCGAAACCCTCTCCAGAGCAAAAGATGGTTCCGGCCTGACCACTTTACAATGCCAAAGCGTCCGGCAAATTTCAAACAAACGTTTGTTTGATTCCTGGAATATTATATCCTTGGCGGGTGTGGGCCTCTCCCGGTTGGCCCTGAGAGTCGTGTAAAAGCAGATAGTTCGCTATCATTGCACCCTCTCTATATAAGAAGACAGCCCTCACGGCTGCCGGAGACAAACAGGATTATTCAGCGCGGCCAGGAACCTCTGCCCGATGGCCAGGCCCTGAAGTCTTTGCCTTTGAGCAACGAGCGTCGAAGTCCTTATATCCACTGCGAAGTTTGAGGAGACCAACGTGGAACGCGAATCGATGGAATTTGATGTTCTGATCGTCGGCGGTGGGCCAGCAGGCCTTTCGGCTGCCTGTCGTATCATGCAGTTGGCACAGGAAGCCGGCGAAGAGAAAACCGTATGCGTGGTTGAGAAGGGTTCCGAGATTGGCGCCCACATCATGGCCGGCACCGTGTTCGAGCCCACCTCACTGAACGAGCTTTTTCCGGACGGGAAAGAGAAAGGCGCGCCCCTGAACACACCGGTGACCCGGGACGACATCTTTTTGCTCAAGAACGAGCAGTCCGCCACCAAGGTTCCCGGCGCGTTCGTGCCCAAGAGTATGCACAACCACGGCAACTACATCATCAGCCTGGGCAACCTGTGCCGCTGGCTGGCGGAGCAGGCGGAGGCCCTGGGCGTGGAGGTCTACCCCGGCTTTGCCGCCGCCGAACCCATCATTGAGGACGGTCAGGTCAAAGGGATCATCACCGGCGACATGGGTGTGGCCCGTGACGGCAGCAAGAAAGACAGCTACATGCCCGGTATGGAGCTGCGTGCCAAGTACACCCTGTTCACCGAAGGCTCCCGCGGCCACATCGGCAAGCAGCTGATCCGCGAGTTCAAGCTGGACGAAGGCAAGGATCCCCAGCATTACGGTATCGGCATCAAGGAGCTCTGGGACATCGACCCGGCCAAGCACGAGCCCGGTCTGGTGGTGCACACCACCGGTTGGCCGCTGAAGGAAACCGGCTCCACCGGTGGTTCCTTCCTGTACCACCTGGAGAACGGCCAGGTCTACGTCGGCCTGATTGCCGACCTGTCCTACAGCAACCCGCACATGTCACCGTTCGAGGAGTTCCAGCGTCTCAAGCTGCACCCGGAAATCCGCAAGCATCTGGAAGGCGGCAAGCGTGTGTCCTACGGTGCCCGTGCCATCACCAAGGGCGGCTTCAACTCGCTGCCGAAGATGAGCTTCCCGGGCGGCCTGCTGCTGGGCTGTGACGCCGGCACCCTGAACAGCTCAAAGATCAAGGGCTCCCACACCGCCATGAAGTCCGGCCTGCTGGGTGCGGAAGCGGTGTTCGAGGCGCTGAAGGAAGGCAAGGAAGGTGAGGAGATCACCAGTTTCGAGCAGCGGTTCAAGGACAGCTGGCTCTACAAGGAGCTGTTCGGCGAGCGTAACTTCAGCCCGGCCATGCACAAGTTCGGCAACATCATCGGGGGCGGTATCGCTTTCCTCGAGCAGAACATCCTGCGCCGAAGCCTGCCTATCACCTTCCACGACACGGTGCCTGACTACGCCACCCTGAAAACGGCGGACCAGGCCAAGAAGCCCAGCTATCCCAAGCCGGATAACAAGCTGACTTTCGACCGCCTGTCGTCGGTGTTCATCTCGAACACCAATCACGAGGAAGACCAGCCGGTTCACCTGAAGCTCAAGGACCCGGACATTCCCATCAAGGAAAACCTGCCCAAGTACAACGAACCGGCACAGCGCTACTGCCCGGCCGGCGTTTACGAGGTGGTGGAGAAGGACGACGGCAGCGGCAAGCGGTTCCAGATCAACGCCCAGAACTGCGTCCACTGCAAGACCTGCGACATCAAGGATCCGGCCCAGAACATAACCTGGGTCACACCCGAAGGTGGCGGTGGTCCCAACTACCCCAATATGTAAGCAGGTTCAGAAGCGGCTCCCCGGAGCCGCTTTTTTTGCCTGCCGAACCTCCGGGGTCAGATGAAAGCGTTCATCTGACCACTTTTTACTACTCCCGCCCAAAAAAAACGGCCTCCGAAGAGGCCGTTCCTATGAAAACCGGGTGCGATCAGTGAACGTGACCGTGCTCGGCTTCCTCTTCGCTGGCTTCGCGAGTCTCAACCACTTCCACATCGAAATGCAGGGTCTGGCCTGCCAGCGGGTGGTTGGCATCGATGGTCACAGTATCGTCACCCACTTCCACCACGCGGACCACTTGGGGGCCGCCCGGGGTCTGGGCCTGGAACTGCATGCCGGGCTCAATGGTATCAACGCCTTCGAACGCTGAGCGGGGAACCGGCTGGACAAGCTCTTCGTTGACCTCACCGTAGCCTTCGGAAGGCTCGATGGATACCTTGAGTTGGTCACCAGCGTTTTTTTCGATCAGTGCACTCTCAAGTCCACCAATGATGTTCTGTGCACCTTCCAGATAAGACAGCGGCTCGCGCCCTTCGCCACGGGAGGAGTCGAGCTGCTCTCCCTGGTCGTTGGTGAGCGTGTAATGGATGGTGACAACACGAGGTTGGGCCATGTGATCTCCTTGCGTGTCGCAATGACAATAGATGTTAGTTAAGGCAATCGAAAGTGATCATGAACAGCCAAAACTGAACAGAGGGACTCACGACCACCGGGCCTCGTAAGAGAGCCAGGCTCTGGTATTGCTTGCAAATGCTAGTCTAACAAGCATAAGACCGCGTTTACCACCGTAGAAATAGGGCTTGAGCCCGGGAATTCAAGCCCCCTCGCCCAATTCGAAGAAAACCCCGGCACTCCAGACCCCGACCCGGTTGCTGTCACCGCCCGGCTGCTCGGTGACGTAGCCGGCAAGCTCGTAGAAGGCGGCCGTCACCAGGCGCGCCTCCAGGCCATGCTCCAGCAGCACCATCGGCCGCGGCTCGTCACTGTCCGGGTAGCTGCCCACACGCAGGGGATGTTGGTCATCTACACGGACCCGTTCGCCGGTGTTGGTGGTCAGATGGATGACCTGATCCTCGCCCTGCCCCGAAACCTCCAGGCCGTGGGCCAGTAGCGGCGTGTCCTCCACCAGGATTCGCCACTTCTCCACCGGTGTCACCAGATAGTACTCGCCATCGGACTCTCGCCGCAGGATGGTGGAAAACAGCCTCACCAGGGCCTCCCGCGCCATGGGCCCGCCCTGGAAATACCAGGTGCCGTCCCGGGCTATGCGAATGTCGATATCGCCGGACAGTTCCGGGTTCCATTTCTCGATGGGCGGCCGGCTCTGGCGGGTATCCACGCCGGCCAGCTGCGACTCAAGTTTGTCCGGGTTCTGGCTCATGACAACCTCCTTGGGTCGGCAATCGGGAATAGGCGTCTATTCGCTGTCGGGCAGAAACTGGGCGCGCAGATCGGCGCAGCCCGGCCCCACAATCGGCATGTCCAGCAGTACCGCCTGACTGGTCATGAACGGAATGCCCCGGCGGTGACCGTCCACCAGCAGTGTGGACAGCGCGCCGACGAACGGCATGTGGGAGACCAGCATCAGGCAACCCACCGGGCTGTCCATCAGTGCGTTAAGGCACTGGCCCGGATCGTCCTCCGGGGTGATGAACAGTTTTTCCTCCACCGGACAGTTGAGGGTTTCCGAGATAATGGCGGCGGTCTGGCGCGCCCGCACAAGGGGGCTGGCCCAGATCAGCTCCGGACGCCAGGGCGAGGCCCCGATCTGCCGGGCCACCGAGCCACTGGCGAAACGGCCGGCCTCGGTCAGCTCCCGTTTCTGGTCCTTGCTGTGCCAGCCGGCCTCACCGTGCCGCATTACCAGAAGATGCATGCGTCTTGGCTCCCTACTGGGTCAGTGTCCGCGGCAGGATGAACTCCACGTCCGAGTTCTGCACCGCCATCATCAGGCCGTTGATTACCGCCTTGATGGAGGCGTTGCAGTAGAGGATCTCGTGCAGCCCCTTCACCAGCGGCATGTAGATACCGATGTCATCGGCTTTTTCCTTCACCAGCAACAGGGTGTAGATGCCCTCGGCCACCTGGCCCACTTCCTCGGCGGCCCGTTCCAGGCTCTGGCCCTTGCCGACGGCGTAGCCGATCCGGAAGTTACGACTCTTGGGGGAGGTACAGGTCACCACCAGGTCGCCCACCCCGGCCAGGCCCATGAAGGTCATGGGGTTGGCTCCCAGGCTGACAGCGAAACGGCTCATTTCCGCCAGGCTGCGGGTGATCAGCATGGCCTTGGCGTTCTCCCCCAGCTCCAGGGCGGAGGCCAGACCGGCGACAATGGCATAGATGTTCTTGAGGGCGCCGGAAAGCTCCACCCCGTACATGTCCACATTGGCGTAGACCCGGAAGTATTCGCAACCGAGCAGCTCTTGTACCTTGCGGCGCACGTCCGGGTCCTTGGCGGCAATCACGGTGGCGGTGAGGTCGCGGCTGGCGATCTCGGCGGCCAGGTTGGGGCCGCTCAGCACGCCGATGCGGGCTTTCGGCAGCTCCTCCTGGAGGATCTCGCTCATCAGCTTGAAACCGTCCTTTTCAACCCCCTTGGTCAGGCTCACCACGATCTGGTTGCTGCGGAACTCCGCGGCGTGCTCGCAGATCACGGCTCGGAAGGCCTTGCTGGGGATGGCGACGAACACGATTTCGGCGTCCGCCACGGCGGCGGCAAAGTCGGTGGTAGGACGGATGTCGCCCTTGAGTTCAACATCCGGCATGTAGCGGCTGTTGCGGCCGGTCTTGGCCACCTCCTCCACCTGGGCGGCATCCCGCATCCAGAAATGGGTAGTGTGGCCGTTCTCCGCCAGCACTTTTACCATGGCGGTGCCGAAGCTGCCGCCCCCAAGCACCGCAACCTGGTGAGTCTTGGCCGGCTGTCCGTGCCGGTCTGGTCCTGATTGTTCAGACATAGGTTTCCCGTTCAGGCGTCAATGAGGCTTTGTGGGTACAGTATAACTGACGTGCATTCCGGTGCGATGACAGTCCAGGCGTCAGCTGGGCTCTTCGCATTCCAGGGCGCGAACCAGGTTCTTGAACTCTTCCCGGTTTCGGTTGTTGAGGCCCATCAGGACCCTGTGGGCGTCCAGCACTTTGTCCCGGACCTGCTGCTCGCTGGCCCGCAGAACCGGAATTTCCTCCAGCTCTTCGATGCGGGAGGCGGGTTCCTTGACAATGATGAAGATCTTGTCGAAACCCATGGAGGAGATAATCCGGGTCACGTCCGGATTGGTGGAAATGAGAGTGGGCAGGAAATGGCTGCGCTTCTCGGCCGCCATGGCAATCTTGGCCAGCAGGCCCAGGGTGGTGCTGTCGATGATCTCGGTTTCGGTCAGATCGATGACCACGGTCTTGAAGGCGGGATCCTGGGTGATGGACTCTACCAGGTTATCCAGGGTCGAACACAGATTCAGCCGGATTTCCCCGATGAACTTGAGGAGATAAATGCCCTGTTTTTCTGCCTGCAGGATTTTATAGCCAGCCATGATATCTGCCATTAAGTTGCAACGACATCTGTTACTGACACGATAGCAATATCGTCCGGTAACTCCATGATCTCTTCAAGGTCCAGAGCATCGTTCAAAGCGGCGATAGTGTGACGACCTCCAGACACGAGTTCAAGTAGCCGCGCTTCCTTTTCATCCAGACTCTGGGCCTGAATCACCTCGAGAATTCCGTCTGAAAACAGAATCAGACGGAATGGCCCGGAAAGCGGCTTTTCGTAGACCTCCCACTGCGGGGCCTCGAACAGCCCCACCGGCAGGCCGTTACCTTCGAGAAACGCGGTTTCGCCGTTCTCGAACGACAGGATCGGCATCGGGAAATGCGCTCCGACGGCGTACCTCAGGGTGCGCTCCCGCTCCGACAGCACCCCCACAAAGACGGTGACATGCTTGCCAAGGCCGGTGTCCAGCAGCTCCGAGTTGATCCTCTCCAGGAACCGGTCAGGGAACAGGATGTCATCGCTGGATCCTCTCCTGAGATTACGTTGCAGCCGGTTGGTCAGATTCTTCAGCAGCACGGTGACGAAGGCGGAGCTGGCGCCATGGCCGGAGACATCGGCGATGTAGACCAGAGTCTTGTCTTCATTGATGCGGAAATAGTCGAGAAAATCGCCGGACAGGTAAAGAGACGGCTTGATCAGGTGGTCCACCTGGTAGACCCCCAGCTTCTGCTCCCGCTCCGGCAGCATCCTTAGCTGCACCTTGCGGCCGGCACGCTGATCGGCCCGCAGCTCGGCGATGCCGGCCCGCAGGTCCCGGTTGGCCTCCTCCAGCTCCTGCCGGTAGAGCTGATTGAGGCGGCTGACCCGCACCCGGTCGAAGAGTTTGGTGATGACGTTGTCCAGCGCCACTTTGTCGGAACAGGGCTTGAGCACGAAATCGGCGGCGCCGGCGCGGAGGGCGGCCACCACTTCGGTGGCTTCGCTGGCATGGGCGTAGGCCACCAGGGGAATCCAGCTGTCGTGGTTCTCCAGGCGCTCCTTGAATTCGGCGATGGCGCCGGGAGTCATATCCACGAAGATCAGGTCGGGCGGGTTTTCATCAAACAGGCTGCGGGCGTCGCGGAGTTCGGAGTATCCACTGACATAAAAGCCCTTTCCTTCCAGGTGCCGGTCCAGGTCCGCCCGGGAACTTTCGTCTGGGTCTATGATCAATATGCGCTCGGTGCGCGAAGTCATGGGTGTCACCCTGAACCACCAGCCGTCAACCACAGGTGTAAGTGTGTTGCCTTACACGGCTATTCTGGCACGGTGGTGTGATATAACAAGGGATGTTTGAGCTTTCACCTCAGGAAATCCCGGATTCTGGAGACGTTTTACGTGCGAAGTGCAGTCAATGACCTGTTGGGGGCCTACGACAAGCTGATCATGGACCCGGTTCACGGCGGCATTCCGCTGTACCGTCACGAGATCCAGGTCATCGACCATCCGCTGTTCCAGCGGCTTCGGAACATCTGCCAGAACGACATCCTGAGTCTGGTGTTCCCCGGTGCCACCCACTCCCGGTTCCTGCACAGCATCGGCGTCATGCACGTGGGCGGGCGCATGTTCCGGGCCATGATCGACGCCTATCTGCGGGAGCGCCAGCTCAGTGAGCGCAGCGACCTCAGCCTGCACCAGCTGGACGCCATCGATTATCTGGCCAAGATCATCCGCCTGGCCTGTCTGCTGCACGACAGCGGCCATTCCAGTTTCTCCCACCAGTTCACCCAGGCCCGCCGGATTCACGAACTGATGGCGCGGCCGGGCCGGTTCGACGATCTCTGGGCCGGTGTGGACATCAGCGGCATCTACTCGGAGCGCCCGGATGAGCTGGAGCACGAGCATTATTCGGTGCGAGTGGCCTGGGACGTGCTGCAGGCCATCGACCTAGAGTCCGCCGGCCTCCACGCCGAAGACGTTCTGGGCATCATGGAAACCACCGACGTCACGCCCAGTCAGGCCTTCTGCCGCCACGCCCATACCTTCTGGGGGTTTATCGCCGGCGCCGACGCCGACTCAGGCGTCCTCAGCGAGGCCTCCACCCCGCGCCTGGTGATCGACCTGCTGAAATCCATCGTGTCCGGGGAGATTGACGCCGACCGTGCCGACTACATGCTGCGGGACGGCTTTCACTCCTCGGTGACCATCGGCGGCTTCAACCTGGACCACCTGCTGAGCAACCTGCGTTTCGGCTGGGATGTGGAGCAGCCGTGGCTGGGCCTGGCCATTACCCAGAAGGGCCTGGGTGCGCTGGAGGACTTTGTCTACAGCCGGCACCAGATGTACCGCAAGGTCTACGCCCACAAGACCGCTCTGGGCTTCGACTGGCTGTTGCGGGAGGCCATCAACGAGGTACTGGACGAGCCGGAAACCTTCCAGTGGGTCGATACCTGCCTGAGCGACATGGGTTATTTCGCCGAACTGACCGACAACTTTTTCTGGGAGGCCTTCCGGCGGCACGCCCGCAAGCATCCCCGCAGCTATTCCAAGTGCATCGTGGACCGGATCAAGCTGGACCATCTGGACACCCGGGAAAACCTGGAGCCCAGCGAGGTCGCCGGGCATTCCGCCTACCTGGCGGACGCCCTGGCGCTGGATGCCGGGGACGTGGTGACCTGCTCCATGCGGGCCCGATTTTCCAACATCCAGGACAACTTCAGCGGCATCAAGGTGCTGGTGCGTGAGCCCATCCACCGCACCCGCCGGCTGCGGCGCATCACCGAGGTCAGTGCCTTCTTTACCAAGTTCGGCGACGGCACCATTACCCACTTCTACCGCCGCCCGGCCCTGCTGCGGTCGACCTCCTGAGGTCGACGGGGGTTTCAGTCCAGCAGGCCGGAACTCCGCCAGTCACGGACCAGGCTTTCGGCGCTGTCGAAGGCCCCTTCCACACGGCCACCCACCAGCCAGTCGCCGATCAGCGCCACCCGTTGCTCGTCGAACCAGAGGTGGCCGGGGCCGGCTTTGGCGCTGGAGCGGGCGTAGAGCCAGCGGTGGGTCAGGGTCTGCTCCGGTTTGCGCTCAACGCCGGTGGCCTGGGTAAACACCCGCAGCAGTTCTGATTCAATAAAGGCCGGCTCGGCGTCCCGGTGCTCGTCCGACCAGTCCGGGCGTCCGTGCAGCACCCACCACTCACCGCTGTCCTCGCGACCGGGCTTGCTGGAGTTGTTGCCGGCCCACTGCAGGATGTCGGAGCGCGGCTGCAGACCCTGGTAGTCCAGCCCCAGGCCGGGCTCAAAGCGGGCCACCAGCGTCCAGCAGGCCTGCATGCGCCCGATGTCCTCCTCGAAGGTGTGAACCAGGGGCTCCAGATCACTGGCTTCCAGGAGGTCCCGGGCCTGGGCCGGGGGCGTGGTAATGATGACGGCATCGAAGGCGCCGAATCGTTGTCCGTCGGTGTCCACCAGTTGCCAGTGGCCGTCGCTGGCCCGGGCCAGTTGCCCGATCCGGACCTGCTTGTGAAGGGTCAGGCCTTCCGACAGGCGACGGGAGATGGCCGTCATCCGCGGTACCCCTACGTAGCGCTGATCTGGTAAAAAGCCCTCCCATTTCCCAGACTGCTTCTGATATCTGAGGTCGGCCTGCCAGGGCTGGTAGCAATCGGGGCCCGCGTAGCGGTTGAGAAAAGTCCGGAACGCCGGATTGCGTATGGTGAAGTACTGGGCGCCGATGTCGACGGAGCCGTCCGGCAGCCGCTTGGAGGCAAGCCGGCCGCCCGGGCCGCGGCTCTTTTCGAACAGCGTCACCGTGACGCCTTTGGCCTGTAGCCGATGGGCCGCTGTCAGGCCGGACAAACCTGAACCGATTATGGCTGCGCGGCGTACATTGGGGCGTGATGAGGGATCGTTGGACATGGTGTGCGGTGCATCCATTGGTCGATAGCTGGACGTAATGTAACTGACCGGACCGTTTTCCGGTTAACCCCCCGTTAAATCATTAGTATGGCAAAGAAGGGCAAGCTGGGTATGACCCGAGTGCAGAGTTATTTTGCAAACATCCTGAGGTGGTTCGACTCGGAGGCAGGTTCAGATCACCTGGACACCGATTCCCGTTCTTTCAACGTTATTCGCACCCTCCCATTCATCGCCCTCCATCTGGCCTGCCTGCTGGCCTTCGTTACCGGGGTCAGCACCTTTGCCATCGTGTTCGCGATCGGCTTTTTCTTTGTGCGGATGTTCGCCATCACGGCCTTCTACCATCGCTATTTTTCCCACAAGACCTTCAAGACCAACCGCTTCTGGCAGTTCGTGTTTGCCTGTCTGGGCGCCAGCGCCGCCCAGCGCGGACCGCTCTGGTGGGCGGCCCACCACCGCCATCACCACCAGCATTCGGACGACCCGGAGGACCTGCATTCGCCCCAGCAGAACGGCTTCTGGTGGTCACATGTGGGCTGGTTCACCTGTGACGCGGGTTTTGCCATGGACGAGCGGCGGGTGCGGGACTGGCTCAAGTACCCGGAGCTGAAATTCATCAACCGCTACGACGCCCTGGTGCCGGCGGTTGCGGTGGCGCTGATCTATGGCCTTGGTGAAGCCCTGGCGGTAATGGCGCCGGGGCTCGGTACCAACGGCTTCCAGCTGGTAGTCTGGGGCTTTTTCATTTCCACCGTGGCGCTGTTTCATGCCACCGTCTGTATCAATTCCCTGGCCCACGTCTGGGGCAGCCGCCGGTTCGAGACCGACGACGACAGCCGAAACAATTTCTGGCTCGCCCTGATCACCCTGGGTGAGGGCTGGCACAACAACCACCACCGTTGGCCCCAGTCAGCTCGGCAGGGGTTCCGCTGGTACGAGATCGACATTACCTACTACCTGCTCTGGCTGATGGAGAAGGCCGGTATCATTCGTGAGCTTAACCCCCTGCCCCAACATGTCCATGAAGAAGCGCTGCGCCTGGACAGAAATCGGAGGAATCGTCCATGAGCGAAACCCAGACCCAGCAAGTCAAGCCGGTCGCCAATCCCGCCGAGCCGCCGGTCGTCGCCCGTTTCCGGGATCTCTTCAATGGCATGAGCTCCGGCAACCTTGGTGAACTGGCGCGGGTATACAGCGACCGTATCCGGTTCACCGATCCGTTCAAGACCGTCCACGGCCTGGACGAGTTGATGGGCTATTTCGAGGGCGCCTACGCCAATGTCATCGACTGCCGTTTCGAGTTTGGCGACACCCTGGTGGACGGCGACCAGGTCTGCCTGACCTGGGTGATGAAGCTGCGGCACAAGCGGATCCGTCGCGGTGAGCTGATTGAGGTGGACGGCATCAGCCGTCTGGAACTGAAGGAAGATCTCATCACCCTGCATCGGGATTACTTCGATGCGGGCCAGTTACTCTACGAGAATCTGCCAGTTCTCGGCAGCGCCGTGCGCTGGCTAAGGAGATACGCTGCATGAGCAACCTGCTCGCCTCGCCCACCACTCTCTGGTTGACCGGTGCCACGTCCGGTATCGGCAAGGCAGTAGCCGAAGCCCTGCTGGAGGAAGGCCATCACATCATCGCCACCGGACGCCGCAAGGAGGCCATAGAAGAGCTCGCCAGCAAGGGCAAGGGCAAGGTCACCGTCGCGCCGGCGGACACTACCAGCACCTCGGATCTGGAGCGGGTTCGTGGCCAGCTCGAGGAGAATGCGCCGGTCCAGCTGGCCATTCTCAATGCCGGTACCTGCGAGTATCTGGAGATCTCCGATTACCGCGCCTCGGTGGTGGAGAAGAACATCATGACCAACGTGGTGGGCACCGCCCACAGCGTGGAGGCTGTGCTGCCGTCCCTGCGGGCGGCGCGCAAGAAGGGTCTCGAGGCCCGCCTGGTGATCGTCAGCTCCTCCGCCTGGTGGTTTCCCTTCGGCCGGGCCGAGGGCTACGGCGCCTCCAAGGCCGCCCTCACCTATTTCGCCCAGTCCCTGCGGGCCGACCTGGCGCGGGAGGGCATCGATGTGACCGTGGTGTCGCCGGGGTTTGTGAAGACCCCGCTGACCGACAAGAACGATTTCCCCATGCCTTTTCTCATCAGTGCCGAGGACGCAGCCCAGCGCATCATCAAGGGCCTGAAGAAAGGCAAGGCGGAGATCCAGTTCCCGAAACGCTTTACCTGGATGCTGCGGGTGCTTGGCAACCTGCCCCAGGGAATCATTGACCGTATGGCCGCTTCCATGGCCCGTGACCAGAACCAGCAACAGGAAAACAGCAGATGACCCCACCTCGTCAGAAGATTGCCATCGTCGGAGCCGGCGTTTCCGGTCTCACCACGGCATGGCTTCTGGCCCCGCACCACGACGTTGTCCTGTTCGAAGCCGGTGATTACGCCGGCGGTCACACCAACACCCGGCCGGTGGAACTGGCCGGCCGAACCTGGCCGGTCAACACCGGCTTCATCGTGTTCAACGACTGGACCTACCCCAATTTCATCAAGCTGATGGACCGGCTCGGGGTGGCGTCCGAGGTCAGCGACATGAGCTTCAGTGTGGACTGCAACAGCACCGGGCTGGAGTATAACGGCACCAGCCTCAACACCCTGTTCGCCCAGCGCAGGAACCTGCTCAATCCGTCGTTCCTGAAAATGATCCGTGAAATCCTGCGCTTCAACCGGGAAACCCGGGCGGACCTGGAGGCCGGCAACATTGACGACAGCGAGACCCTTGGCGATTACCTCAACCGCAATCACTACTCGCGCTATTTCCGCAACTACTACATCGTGCCCATGGGCGCCGCTATCTGGTCGGCGCCGGAACTGGTGCTGGAGCGTTTCCCGATCCGCTTCTTCCTGCAGTTTTTCAATAACCACGGCATGCTCTCGGTGGACGATCGACCCACCTGGCGGGTCATCAGCGGTGGTTCCGCGCAATATGTCGAAAAAATGATGGAGCGCCTGCGGCCCCACCTGCGCCTGAACAGCCCGGTGACCTCGGTGCGGCGGGATGCCGACGGCGTTTCTCTGGCAGCCAACGGTGAGAGCCACCGCTTCGATCAGGTGGTCTTTGCCTGCCACAGTGACCAGGCCCTGGCGATGCTGGCGGACCCCAGCGACGCCGAAAGGGAGTTGCTGGGCGCCATTCCCTATCAGAACAACGACGTGGTGCTGCACACCGACGCCTCGGTTCTGCCTTCCGAGCGCAGGGCCTGGGCAGCCTGGAACTATTTCATTCCGTCCCACAGCACCGAGCCGGTCTCGGTGACCTACAACATGAACATCCTGCAGAATTTCCACGAGGCCCCGGAAACCTTCTGCGTCACCCTCAACCGCAGCCACGACATCGCGCCGGACAAGATTATCGAGCGCTACGAATACGCCCACCCGGTGTTCAGCCTGGAGGCGGTGGCGGCCCAGCAGCGCTACCAGGAAATCGGCGGCGTCAATCGCACCCATTATTGCGGCGCCTACTGGTTCAACGGCTTTCACGAGGACGGCGTGCGCAGCGCGGTGCGGGTTACCAAAGCCTTCGGGGTGGAGCTCTGACAGTGAGCACGGCCGAGCACCACAGCCTTGCCAGCCAGTGGCTGGAGGGGCACGTCCGTCACCGGCGCCTGCGCCCGGTCAACCACGAGTTCCAGTACCGCACCGGTATGCTGGCCCTCAACCTGGATGACTGGTCGCGTATCGGTCGGATCAGCCGCTGGCTTTCCGTGGGCCGGTTCAACTGGATGTCACTCAAGCGAGAGGATTATTTCAGGCCGGCCACACCGGATCTGAAAACCGCGATCCAGGACCAGGTGGAAGAGGCCACCGGTTGGCGACCCGATGGCGCCATCGAACTGATCACCCACCCGCGCTACCTGGGTTACGTGTTCAATCCGGTGAGTTTCTATTTCTGCTACGAGCCGGGCCAGGACCCCATGGCGGGCGCCGTACCCCGGGTCATCGCCGCCCAGATCACCAACACCCCCTGGCATGAGCGCCATGTCTACTGCCTTGAGCGTGGCGAGGGCCGCAGCACCAGCGCCGGCTGGCACAGCCAGGATTTTCATTTCCGGAAACGCTTCCACGTCTCCCCCTACAACCCGATGGAGCAGGACTACCACTGGCTGTTCAGCTTCCGGGGCCCGGACCTGCGCATCCACATGAATGTCAGTGAGTCCGGCCGCAAGGTGTTCGACGCCACCCTGGTAGTCCAACGCATACCCCTGACACGTAAAACACTGCACAGAAGCCTGCGGCAGTTTCCCCTGGAGTCCTTCAAGGTGGTGGCGGGCATCTACTGGCACGCCTTGAGGCTCAAGCTCAAGGGCGCGGTCTTCCAGACCCATCCGGACAAACTGGACAGCCAGCACCCGAGCTACCGTCTCGGGGCTGATGACCATGGCCGCGCGGTAGACCAGGCGCCGCAGGCATCACAAAACAATTCAACGGCAACAAGTCGCACAACGAAGGTAAGTTCATGGCGAACCTGAATTCCTCCCTGACCGAGACGTCTAACACCGAGCCTGCGTCCCTTACCAGTCGCGTCGCCAGACGCCTGGTCTGCCAGCAGCTCGAACTGCTCCGGGACGGGGTCCTGACCGTGCGTGAGGCCGGCCGGGAAGACCGGGTGTTTGGCGACGGCAACACCGCCCACCCGCCGGCAGAACTGGTGGTTCACGATGCCAGCACCTGGCGGGACCTGCTCACCGGCGGCAGTATCGGCGCAGCCGAATCCTACGTGGCCGGGGACTGGAGCACGCCGGATCTGGTGGCTCTGCTGCGGTTCTTCACCCGCAACGTAGACCGCATGAATGCCTTCGAGGACCGCTTCAGCTGGGTCACCAAGCCGGCCCTGAAGGGCCTGCACTGGCTTAACCGCAATACCCCGAGCGGTTCCCGCAAGAACATCGAAGCTCACTACGACCTGGGCAACGACCTGTTCGAGACCTTCCTCGACCCCACCATGATGTACTCGTCGGCCATTTATCCGACGCCCGATGCCACCCTGGAACAGGCGGCGGTGCACAAGCTGGATACCATCTGCCGCAAGCTCGACCTGCAGCCCGGCGACCGGGTGATGGAAATCGGTACCGGCTGGGGCGGGTTCGCGATCCATGCCGCCAAGCACTTCGGCGCCCACGTGACCACCACCACCATCAGCCGTGAACAGCTGGAGCTGGCCCGGGCCCGGGTGACGGCGGAGGGTCTGGACGACCGCATTACCCTGCTGTTCGATGATTACCGTGACCTGGAAGGCCAGTTCGACAAGCTGGTCTCCATCGAAATGATCGAAGCGGTCGGCCCCCAGTTTCTCGATAGCTACCTGGCCCAGATCAACGCCCTGCTCAAGCCCGACGGGCTGGCGCTGGTGCAGGCCATCAACATGCCGGAGCAGCGCTACCAGCGGGCCCTGAAAAACGTGGATTTCATCCAGCGCTTTATCTTCCCGGGCAGCTTCATTCCGTCTTTCGGGGCCATCCTGGCATCGGTGCGCAAGGAGACCGACCTGGTACTGACCCACGCCGAGGACATTGGTTTCCATTACGCCCGTACCCTCAACGACTGGTGCCGGCGTTTCATGGCCCGGTCCGAGGACCTGGAGCAGATGGGCTATGGCCAGAGCTTCCGCCGGCTCTGGCACTTCTACTTTGCCTACTGCGAAGCCGGCTTCAGCGAGCGGGCCATTGGCGTGTCCCAGATCCTGCTGGCCAAACCCGGCAACAAGCGCGACAACATCCTGAGCGTATGATCAAACACGACGGACTCCGTAAACTGATCAATTTTGTCTTGTTCCAGGCTGGCTGGTTTGCCTGCGTGCTCTATCCCGGCCTGGCCAGCGCCGCCCTGGCCTTCGGCATTGTCGGTCTGCATCTGGCGATGATCAGCCAGAAGCCCGGCCGGGAGTGGCAGTTCATCCTGCTGGGCACGGTGCTGGGAACCCTGCTGGACGGGCTCTGGTTCCAGCTCGGCTTCATGAGCGATGGCAGCGGCGAAGCCCAATGGACCCCGGTGTGGCTGGTGGGGGTGTGGGCCGTATTCATGACCACCCTGGCCCACTCCCTGGCCTGGATGGGCAGCCGGGCCTGGCTGCCCTTTGTGCTGGCGCCCATCGCCGGGCCCTTCGCATACTGGAGTGCGGCCCAGTTGGGCACGGTGACGCTGCCGCAGCTGTTGCCATCACTCCTGGCCCTTGCGTTAGGATGGTTGGTGATATTTCCACTGCTGATGCAGCTCAAGCAGCGTTTCTATCCGGAGATAACCTCATGACGAACCGCCGGCGTCATAATCACCGTCTTCGCGCTAACGGAACCGCAGGGGCAGCACTTGCCCTGGCCATGGGTCTGGCGTCCGGGACCGTGGCCGCCGACGAATGGCAGTTCAGCGGCACCGCCACCTCCCTGGAGGGTGAGGTACTGTACGATTCCCGGCATCAGGTTGTGGGTGAGTGCCGCCAGGGCCTCTGGCATCCGACGGATCATGAGGTGACCTACACCGAGTCCGGCGATGAGTCACCCTTCGCCACCAAATCCCTGACCTACCTGCATTCGGCGTTACGCCCCAGTTTCGAGTTCCGGCAGCCGCGGTTCGACGAAGTCATGGAGGTGGAGAACGTCAACGATGAGCGCCTGCTCATCGACTGGCAGACCAACGAGGGCGGCACCGAAAACTACCGCGTCCCCATCGAGGGCCTGGTGGTGGTGGACGCCGGCTTTGACAATCTGGTGCGAGAGAACTGGCAGACCCTTTTGGCCGGCGAGTCCGTGGACTTCCAGTTCCTGGCGCCCACGCGGGGTGAGAACTACGATTTCGTGCTGGAGCCGGCAGAGGACGACCGCATCACCGCACCCCACGTCTTCCGCATCCGGCCCACCGGTTTTGTGCTGGGCTTTCTGGTGGACCCCATCCTGCTCGGCTATGACGACGAGGGTGCTCTGACCGACTACCTGGGACTCACCAATGTGCGCAAGGACCGGGACAACAACTACACCGCCCACGTGCGCTACCGTCATGAAAACACACCGGATTGCGCGCTGGTGAGGTAACACCGGCCAATCTGGCCGGCGGACAAACTGTGGTAAGCTCTCGGATCTGTCGTCAGACCCGGATGAGATTCCGCCCATGATGTTTGTTTCGTTTAACGTCAACAGCATTCGCACCCGGATGCACCAGCTCAAGGCCGTCATCGACACCTACCAGCCCGATATTATCGGCCTCCAGGAAACAAAGGTGTCCGATGATGACTTTCCCGCCGCGGAGATACGGGAACTGGGCTACCACGTGCACTTCCACGGCCAGAAGACCCATTACGGCGTTGCCCTGCTGTCCCGCCAGGCCCCCGAGTCCGTCAGCAAGGGATTCCCCTGGGACAACGCCGACGCGCAGACCCGGCTGATCACCGGCCGCTTCCAGGTGGACGGTAAACCTCTCACAGTGATCAACGGTTACTTTCCCCAGGGCGAGAGCCGCGACCACCCCATCAAGTTCCCCGCCAAGGAAAAGTTCTACGCCGATCTGGTGCGCTACCTGGACGAACTGGACGCCGGCGACAGCCGCCTCATCGTCATGGGGGATGTCAATATCTCCCCCACCGACCGGGACATCGGTATCGGCGAGGACAACGCCAAACGCTGGTTGCGTACCGGCAAGTGCAGTTTCCTGCCGGAGGAGCGGGAATGGCTGGCCGCGGTTCAGGAGCGCGGCCTCACGGATACCTTCCGCTACCTGCATCCGGAAGAGGACAACACCTTCAGCTGGTTTGACTACCGCAGCCGCGGCTTCGAGCGGGATCCCAAGCGGGGCCTGAGGATTGACCTGATCATGGCCAGCAAGGCCATGCTGGACCGCGTCAAGGCGGCCGGGGTTTCCTACGACGTCCGGGCCATGGAGCGCCCCTCCGACCACTGCCCGGTCTGGGCCGAGTTCGATGTTTAGATGAGCCCGAGCCGCAGGACGCGCCCATGAAAGTAAAGACCCGTGACCGGATTCTGGAGACCAGCCTCGCGCTGTTCAACACGGTGGGAGAGCCCAATGTCACCACCCTGCTGATCTCGGACGAGCTCAACATCAGCCCGGGCAACCTCTACTACCACTTCAAGAGCAAGGGCGACATCGTCTGCGAGCTGTTCGACCGCTTCGAGGAGGAACTGTCGGATCTGATCACGGTTCCCGAGGATGTGGATATTTCCCTGGACCAGCAGGGCATCTTTCTCCACCTGCTGTTCGAGGCCGTCACCCGCTACCGCTTTCTGTACCAGGATCTGGTCAATGTGCTGTCACGCTACGACAACCTCCAGGTCCGGTTCCGCAGGCTGTTGCGGAAAAAGGAAACCGCGTTCCGCACCATCTGCACCAGCCTGGAACGCCAGGGTATGATGAACATCTCGCAGCAGGAACTTGATGCCCTTTGTGAGCAACTTACCCTAACCATATGTTATTGGGTAAGTTATGATAGCCTATCCCATCTGGATGATCGGGAATCGGTGGATCCGGGACGGGGGGTATTCCAGATGATGCATCTGCTGGCGCCCTACCTGGGGGAGGACGAACGCCTGCAGGCCCAGGCCATGAGTCTGGACTATTTCTGAGTCTTGCCGGCGCTGGTGCGCTTTCGGGGCGCCGGGCCGGAACCCTTCGACTTAAGCTCCCGCAGTTCCGCTTCCAGGGATTCGATGCGCCGCTCAAGGGCCTCGATGTCTTCCCGGCGGTGGATGCCCAGGCGCCGCAGAGCGCCGGAAACACGCTCGTCGAAGAGGTTTTCCAGCCGATCCCAGGTACCGGTGGCGCGCTCGCGGACATCCTCGACCCGGTGCTCCACGGAACGTACCTGCTTTTTCACCACGCCGCGGGTCTTGCTTTCCAGCTCCTCGCCCTCGTGGACCAGACGCTCGAAGAAACGACCGGCGTCCTCCTCCGCCTTGGTGTAGGCGCCCAGCCCGGCAAGCCAGATCTGGCGGGCAGAATCCTTGATCTTGCCGGCCAGTTGGACGTCGTTGTCTGGCTTTTTATCCGGCTGGTCTGACATGGCTACCTCTCTGCGACTGACAAGGGTCGCACACCCGTGCGCCCGGACCGCCATTGTATTACAGGGCGCCCTGAATTTCAGCGTTGCGGACTCCGTCACAGCCAAATTGCCCGCTGCCGAGCTCAGGCTATAAGTAGGTTGCCAATATGACAAATCGTGATCGATCCGGCGGGAGAAAAACTTGAAGTGCTCAAAATATGGTCAATACTTCATCATACCGGTGTCCCTGCTGACGCCGGTTGTCTGGAAGTCTTTCATGGATACTACTCGCACGCCTCTGCCCGGCCCTCAGTGCCGGGCTTTTTTTGTCTGCCCCCTTTTTTTACAGTCGCGCACCACCATCAAAAAGATGTATTGTAACTACCATTAATTGACCACTCTATCTCGTGAATATGTTGGCTTAACTATCCTCATGACCAAAGAACATGTTTTGGTGGACCCGGAACGTATGCAGGACTCGGCGGACGAGGCCAGCCAGTTCCTCCGATCCGTGGCGAACCGCGACCGCTTGCTGCTGCTGTGCCAGCTCACCCGGGGTGAGCTGGGGGTCAGCGATCTGGAATCCCTGACCGGTATTCGACAACCCTCTTTGTCCCAGCAATTGGGGGTGCTACGCCGGCAGGGACTGATTCAGCCCCGCCGGGAAGGCAAACAGGTGCATTACCGCATCCACGATGCCCGGGCACTGGCGTTGCTGAATAAACTGTATGAACTTTTCTGTGAACAGGGCGCCAAGAGCGAGCCTGCCACCTGAGATGCTCACCCGCTCCTCCGAAGCCGCGGCGGACGCCCCAGCCGGAATCGCCGGATGGCTTTCGCTCCGGCCGCGGTCATGGGTATGATGAGGCGACCGGCTCCATCGACGGGGCCGGGTCCGGCATCAACCCGATCGAGCGAGAGTGGAATCAGCATGGATATCAGAAAACTGGACGATGACATCTGCGTCGCCCCCCAGATTACTGTGGATGACGTTGCCGAGGCTGCCAGATTGGGTTTCCGGACCATCGTGGCCAATCGTCCCGACCACGAGGAGCCCGGCCAGCCGGCCATGGCCGATATCGAAGCGGCTGCCCGGAAACATGGCCTGAACTGGGTCTACCTGCCGGTGGAATCCGGCAATATCCGTGACAGCGACGTGGACCGCTTTGCCCCCCTGTTGAGCGACGCCGAGAAGCCAATGCTGGCGTTCTGTCGCACAGGCACCCGCTGTACTGTGCTCTGGGCCCTCAGCAGCGCACGCAGCCAGCCGGTGGAGCCGCTCCTCATGCGCGCCCGCCAGGCCGGCTATGATCTCTCCGGGGCCAGACCCCGAATGGAGCAGCAGGCGCGGGAACACCAGGACTAAAGGCTTTCCATGGGGTTCAGAGCCAGCCGTTATCTGCCCCTGCTGCGCTGGTTGAGGGATTACGACCGCTACCGGCTCGCCAGCGATGCCAACGCCGCCTTGCTGGTTACCATCATCGTTATCCCGCAATCACTGGCGTTTGCCCTGCTGGCGGGTCTTCCCGCCCAGGCCGGCCTCTATGCCAGTATTCTTCCCTGTCTGGCCTACGCCGTGTTCGGCACCAGCAACACCCTGGCGGTGGGTCCTGTCGCGCTGATCTCGCTGATGAGCGCCGCCGCCGTGGGCGACGTGGCCAGTGCCGGTACCGCCGGCTATGCCGTGGCCTCCGGCGTCCTGGCCCTGCTCTGCGGCATCATCCTCCTGGCCATGGGTCTGCTGCGGCTCGGGTTCCTGTCGAATTTCATCAGCCACCCGGTAATCTCCGGGTTCATCACCGCCTCCGGCCTGCTGATCGCCGCCAGCCAGATCAAGCACCTGCTGGGCATCGAGGCCAACGGTGAGAGTCTGATCGAGCTGGGCCAGAGCCTGGCAATGTCGCTGCCCCAGACGCACCAGCTTACCCTTGCCATTGGCCTGCCCGCCCTGGTGTTCCTGTATCTGGTGCGCCGCCATCTGGCGCCGGTGCTGTCTCACTTTCATGTCAGCAACCGTCTGACCGGCATACTGATTCGCATGGGGCCGGTAGCAGCGGTGGCCATGGGCACCGCCCTGGTGTCGTACCTGGCGCTGGATGAGCGGGGCGTTGCCGTGGTCGGCGAGGTGCCTGCCGGGTTGCCGGCCCTGGCCCTGCCGGTGAGCTCCTGGGCCCTGATTCGGGAGCTTATGGTGCCGGCACTGCTGATCAGCATCGTGACCTTTGTGGAGTCGGTGTCCCTGGCCCAGACTCTGGCAGCGCGGCGGCGGGAACGGGTGGATCCGGACCAGGAGCTGCTGGGTCTCGGCACCGCCAATCTGGCCTCCGCCTTCTCCGGCGGCTTCGCGGTCGCCGGTGGCTTCTCGCGCTCCATCATCAACTTCGATGCCGGCGCCCGCACCCCGGCAGCCGGCGCCTTCACCGCCCTGGGCATCGGCCTGGTCACGGTCTACTTCACGCCCTGGTTCGAGCACCTGCCGGTGTCGGTGCTGGCTGCGTCCATCATCATCTCGGTGCTGTCCCTGGTGGATCTGGCCGCCATCCGGGAGACCTGGCAGTACTCCCGCCATGATGGCTCGGCGCTGGTGGGCACCATCGCCATCACCCTGGGTTTTGGCGTGATCCCGGGCATTGTGACCGGCATTTCCCTGTCCCTGATACTCTACCTCTGGCGCACCAGCCGTCCCCACAGCGCCCTGGTCGGGCGCATCAGGAACTCCGAGTCCTTCCGCAACATCGTCCGCCACACGGTTGAAACCGACCCCAGGGTGATGATCCTTCGGGTGGATGAGAGCCTGTACTTCGCCAACGCCCGATACCTGGAGGACCGCATCTACACCCTGATCATGGAGCAGCCGGAACTGACCGATTTCGTGCTGATGTGCCCTGCGGTGAATTACATCGACGCCTCTGCCCTGGAGAGCCTGGAGGCCATTAATGGCCGCCTCCACGATGCCGGCATCCGGCTGCACCTGTCCGACGTCAAAGGCCCGGTAATGGACAAGCTCAACCGCAGCCATTTCCTGCAGGGGCTGACCGGCGAGGTGTTCATGAGCACCTACGACGCCTGGTGCAAACTCCATGGAAACGGGGATAATGCCGAGCCGGAACCCGCAGGCCCGAAGGATGCCGAAATCGAATGATTTTGCCGGTTTGTCCGGGCCTCCGTAATCCTTCGGCCCGGGGTGTTCGTAGACTTAGCGACTCCAATGCCCGCCCACCAATCGAGGACCCACCTGACCATGCGCTACAAAGGTGAAGCGAATTTCCGTCACGACCAGCCCGAACGGCTGGGTATCCTGGTGACCAACCTGGGTACACCGGATGCTCCCACCACGCCGGCGCTGCGCCGATACCTGGCGCAATTTCTGGCGGATCCGCGTGTGGTGGAGGTGCCCCGGGCGATCTGGTGGTTCATACTCAACGGCATCATCCTGCGCCTGCGGCCCCGCAAATCGGCCGCCGCCTACCGCAAGGTCTGGGAGGCCGAGGGCTCGCCACTGCTGACCCATACCGCCGCCCAGTGCGAAGGCATTCGCAAGGCCTTGCAGGCCAAGTACGGCAAGAACGTGGTGGTTGCCTTTGCCATGCGTTATGGCAACCCCGGTATCCCCAAGGTCCTGGATGATCTCAAGAGCCAGGGTGTGCGCAAACTGCTGGTGCTGCCGCTCTACCCGCAGTATTCGGCCTCCACCTCCGCCTCCACCTTTGACGCCATCGCCCTGGACTTCATGCGCCGGCGCTGGCTACCGGATTTCCGCTTCATCAGCCATTACCCGGACTACCCGCCCTACATCGAGGCCATGGCCAAACGCATCGAGGACCACTGGGCCGAGCACGGCCGCAAGCAGAAGCTGGTGCTGTCCTACCACGGCGTACCGATGAAATACCTCAAGCGGGGTGACCCCTACCACTGCGAGTGCCACAAGACCTCACGGCTGCTTGCCCAGCGGCTGGGACTGGAAAAAGACCAGTACATGACCACCTTCCAGTCCCGCTTCGGTGCCGAGGAGTGGCTCAAGCCCTACACCGATGAAACCCTGAAAGCCTTGCCGGGGCATGGCGTCGAGTCCATCGACGTGTTCTGCCCGGGCTTTTCCTCGGACTGCCTGGAGACCATCGAGGAGATCAATGAGGAAAACCGGGACTACTTCATGGAGGCCGGCGGCAGGGGTTTCAGCTATATCCCGGCGCTGAACGATTCGCCCGCCCACATCGACGCCCTGGTGCAGTTGATCGAGGAGAACCTGCAGGGCTGGGCAGTGCCGGACAACAACCCGGACACTCTGGCGGAGCGCGCCCGAAGAGCCCGCGCGATTGGCGCCGAGGCCTGACACCGGTCTACCGCCGGGCCGCCTCACTGGGTTAGCATCGGGGCTGTCGAATCGCCACGCTGGGGCTTCTATGAAACTGAACTGTGACCTGGGAGAAAGCTACGGAAGCTGGACCATGGGCCAGGACGATCAGGTCATGCCGCTGATCGACATGGCCAACGTGGCTTGCGGCTTCCATGCTTCCGACCCCAACATCATGCACGATACCGTGGTGCTGGCCGCCAAGTACGGAGTCAGTATCGGCGCCCATCCGTCCTACCAGGACCTTCAGGGCTTTGGCCGCCGCTCCATCCCCCATTCCGCCGCCCAGGTGCGGGCCCTGATCTGGTATCAGCTGGGCGCACTGGAAGGGATCTGTCGGGCCGAGAACCAGCGCCTTGCCTACGTCAAACCCCACGGCGCCCTCAACAATGACATGATACGGGACCCGCAGCTGCTGGAGGTGGTCATGGAGGCCATTGCCACCTACCAGCAGGGCCTGCCGCTGATGATACCGGTCTCCCTGGATTACCCCGCCCACCGCCGCCTGGCCGAGCGCTGCGGCGTACCGCTGATCTTCGAGGCCTTTGCCGACCGCGCCTACGACGACACCGGCCGGCTGGTGTCCCGGCGGGAGCCCGGGGCGGTTCACCAGGAGCAGGAGCAGATCGTCGACCAGGCCCTGTCGTTCGCCCAGCGCGGCGGCGTCCACAGCATCACCGGGCACTGGCTGGAACTGCCGGCGGAGTCGCTTTGCGTGCACGGCGATGGCGATCACGCCCTGGCCGCGGTGCGGGCCATCCGCGCAGCCCTGACCAAACCCGCACCCTGAACAACCCTACTCTGACCGCATCCGCGATGCCGGCAGGCTCAACGCTCTGGAGACCGCAATGATCAAGCCATTTTCCCTGCTCAAGAAAAACGACACGCCGCCGGAGGAGCGCTTCCGCGACCAGGTGGTGTGGATCACCGGCGCCTCCTCCGGCATTGGTGAGGCCCTGGCTGTGGCCCTGGCCGGGCACGGCGCCCGCCTGGTGCTGTCGGCACGGCGCCAGGACGAGTTGCGCCGTGTCGCCGACCGTTGCACCGACGCCGGCCTGGATCAGCGCAGCGTTCTGGTCCTGCCCCTGGACGTGACCGACACCGACGCCATGCCGGCGGCGGTGGATTCGGTGCTGGAACACTTCCACCAGGTCGACCTGCTGATCAACAACGCCGGCCTGTCCCAGCGCTCGCTGTGCAAGGACACCGACCTGTCGGTCTACCGCAAGCTGCTGGATGTGGACGTGTTCGGCCAGATCGCCCTCACCAAGGCGGTACTGCCGCTGATGCTGGAGCGCGGCCAGGGCCACATTGCCGTCACCGCCAGTGTGGCCGGCAAGGTCGGGGTTCCCAATCGGACCGGCTACTGCGCCGCCAAGCACGCTGTCATGGGCTTTTTCGATGCCCTGCGGGCCGAGGTGGAGGACGATGGCATCCAGGTCTCCACCATCGTGCCGGGTTTCATCCGCACCGCCATCGCCCACAACGCCCTGGCCGCCAATGGCGAGGCCTTCGGCAAAGACGATGACTACATCGAGGGCGGCATGGACGTGAACGAGGCCGCCCAGGTCATCCTGGCCGGCCTGGCGAGGGGCACCCGGGAAATTCCGGTTGGCAAGGGCAAGGAAATGTCCGCGCTCTGGGCCAAGCGGCTGGCGCCGGAACTGGTGTTCAGGATGACCAAGAAGCTGCGCTGATCACCGCCGGCACTGCGGGCGCGCCTCAGTAGGTGGGGCTGCGCCCGTTCCAGACCGCCTCGTAGACATCCCCTGCCCCGCGCTGCAGACAGTGGCCGACGAACTGGTAATTGATCACCCGGGTCGGGGAGTTGAAAGGCCGCAGCATCTCGATGGTCTGCGCCCGTAACTCACCGCCCATCGCCTCAAGCTGGTTGACCGCCCTGGCCATACCGGCCTCACACTCGGCGCGGGTCTCGAACGCCTGCACCTTGCGCAAAAAGGAGTCCGGATTGGCGAACATGGCCGGCTCCATATCCCGTACCTGGGCCGCCGCCAGGTAATGTATGCCGATGAACTCCGAGGCCTGGGCAAGCCCGCCCCAGGCCAGAACCGCAACCAACACAACAGAACGCCTCATGGTGACACTCCCCTGATAGGGCCGCAGATGGAATGCGACGGTGAGAAGTATACGAAGCGGATGCCTACCGGAGGCCGGCAGCTATCGGGAAAAGGTACCAAAGGATGAGGAGACAACCGGTGAGGCGGCGTACGAACGGAGGAGAAAGCAACAAGGGGATAGACTGGAGTAACAGCGAGGAGGAGAAAAGTGGCGGTGGGCCAGGGATTCGAACCCCGGGAAGGCTACTAACCTTCGGCGGTTTTCAAGACCGCTGCATTAAGCCACTCTGCCAGCCCACCGTTTTGATCACTTGGGACACTCAGTAAGGCCTACGCTCGGCAAGACCAATCGGATGTCCCTGGCTGCCTGGACGACAGCGGGGAGCATGATACCGGAATGGGTCTCGCTGTCAACGTTGGGTCCGAACCGCCAAACATTAACACGGTTTAATGAAATAAATCCTCGGCGCGGCGGTCATAAATGATTGAAAGTCACGGGCTCATCACTATGATAAGCTCTAGCAAGTTTTGTCCATGCCTTGATGTAATCGGAGATGACAATGGAAGACAGACGTTACAGTGCCCAGCAAAGTCAGGGCGCGGTTTCGGCCAGCCAGACAGGCACCAGGGCCGGTACCGGTATCAGTGCGGACGCCATGGGCGTGCTGCGCAACACCTATTTACTGCTGGGTATGACGCTGGCGTTCTCCGCCGTCGTTGCCTACCTGAGCATGAATGCCCCCCATCCAGGCTTCCTGATTACCATCGTGGGCTACATCGGCCTGCTGTTTGCCACCTACAAGCTGAAAAACAGCCCCTGGGGCATCGTCACCACCTTCGCCCTGACCGGCTTCATGGGTTATACCCTGGGCCCGATCATCGGCGCCTTTGTGGCCGCCGGCGCCGCCCAGGTGGTCGCCAACGCCCTGACACTGACCGCCGTCGCCTTCGTGGGGCTGTCCGGTGTGGCACTGGTGACCAAGAAGGACTTCAGCTTCATGGGCAGCTTCCTGACCGCCGGCGCCTTCGTGCTGATCGGTGCCATGGTGCTGGGCTTCATCATGGAAAGCTCCGCCCTGCAGCTGGCAGTGTCCGCGGGCTTCACCATCTTCGCATCGCTGATGATCCTGTTCGAGACCAGCCGCATCATCAACGGTGGCGAGCGCAACTACATCCTGGCCACCATCGGCCTGTACGTGTCCATCTACAACCTGTTCGTGAGCCTGCTGCACCTGCTGTCGGCTTTCGGCGGCGAAGACTGATCCGGCCTCAGGCTGAATCCCGAACCCCGGTCCTGTACCGGGGTTTTTTATTTCCGGTTACACTGTGGCTTTGATCCTCAAGACCCAACGGAACCTCGCTCCGCCATGCCCGAGCCCTTGAACTACACCCTGGTGATCACCGGCGCGCCCTACACCAGCCAGGCCCCGCAAACGGCCCTGGCCTTCGCCCGTGCGGTGGTGGCCCGTGGCCACCGTATCGACCGGGTGTTTCTCTATGGCGACGGGGTCCACCTGGCAAGTTCGCTGGCGACCGCTCCCAGCGATGAGCCTCAATGGACCCGGCAGTGGTGCGATTTCCTCCGCGAGCAGGCCATCCCGGCGGTGGCCTGTGTGGCCTCGGCGCTAAGGCGCGGCCTGCTGGATGAGACCGAACGCGCCCGCTACCAGGCGCCGGCCAGCAACCTGGCGGAGCCCTTCAGGATCGCTGGTCTCGGGGACTGGGTCGAAGGGGTGACCCGGTCCGACCGGACCCTCTATTTTCATGGGAGTGATTAGGCCATGGCGGTGCTGATGGTGATCGACAGGCCCCCCTACGGCGACTGGCGTGGCCGTGAAGCGCTGGACATGGCCTTCTCACTGGCCGCCTTCGACCAGCCGGTGGCGCTGCTGTTTGCCGGCGCCGGCGTTAACTGGCTCAGACCCGGGCAGGACGGCTCGGCGTTGGCCCAGAAAACCCTCGGCAAACAGCTGCAGGCCGCCGCCATCTTCGGCATTGAGGAGATTCTGGTGGAGCGGGAGGCGCTGAGCCGCTATCACCTCAGCCAGGGTGAGCTGCTGCCGGCGGCCGAACCGGTAGACCTGAATGCCCACTTGCTGGCCCGATTCGGGCAGGTGGTGCAGCTTTGATGACCACCGTAACAGGAGCCAGGATGACCAGACTGCACCTGATCAACAAGGCCCCCGACCATCCCCGCTTTGGTCGCTGCCTGGCCAGCCTGTGTGCCGGTGACAGCCTGGTGCTGATGGAGAACGCGGTGCTGGCGGTTGCCGGTGATCACGGCCTGCCGGCCGAAAATGTGATGGCGCTGGCGGACGACCTTGAGGCCCGGGGCCTTGCCGGAGCCGACCATGGCACCGTAACGGCCATCGCCATGCCCGAGCTGGTGGCCCTCACCGAAACCCATGCAAGCATCATCAACTGGTAGGACAATGGCACAACCGGCTCGCAACAGCGAAGGCTTCCTGGAACATGCCGAAGACTGGACGCCAGCAGTGGCGGAGGAGATCGCCCGGGAGGACGGCCTTGCGCTGACAGAGGCCCACTGGGAAATCATCCACTTCCTGCGGGATTTCTACCAGCAGCATGAGGTGTCACCGCCCTCCAACCGACTGTTCGTAAAAGCGGTAAAGGAAGCCCTGGGCGAGGACAAGGGCAACAGCATCTATCTGATGCAGCTGTTTCCCGGCACCCCCGCCAAGACCGCCTGCCGCATTGCCGGCCTGCCCCGGCCCACCAACTGCCTCTAGGGTGGTGGCCAACACTCACCATCGGACACAGACAGGACGCCCATGTCAGAGCAAGATGCCAACCAGCTACCCGAAACCAAACCCGGCGAGCACCCTTTTGCGCCCTACGTCCGCATTCTGGGCAAGGGCAAGCGCGGCTCACGCTCCTTCAGCCGTGCCGAAGCCCGCCAGGCCATGGCGATGATCCTGGCCGGCCAGGTGGAGCCGGTGCAGTTGGGGGCTTTCCTGATGCTGCTTCGGGTCAAGGAGGAAACTCCGGAGGAGCTGGCCGGGTTTGTGGATGCCGTGCGGGAGGCTGCCGAGCCCCCTGCTGCCCTGGCGGTGGATCTGGACTGGTCGTCCTACGCCGGCAAGCGCCGCCATGCGCCCTGGTTCCTGTTCTCCCTGCTGCTCCTGGCCCAGCACGGACTGCGGGTCTTCGTGCACGGCGCCGAAGGCCACACGCCGGAACGCCTATATCTGACGGAGGTAATGACGGAGTTCGGCCTGCAACCGGCACAGAGCTGGCAGCAGGTGTCTGAGCAGCTGGACGCCGGCGGTTTCAGTTACATGCCGCTGTCGGCGTTCGCGCCGCGCCTGGCGGAAATGATCGACCTGAGGCCCATCCTGGGATTGCGCTCCCCGGTGCACAGCCTGTCCCGCCTGATCAACCCACTCAGTGCCCGCACGGTCCTGCAGGGCATCTTCCACCCGCCCTACGCAGGCCTGCACCAGAATGCCGGGCTTTTGCTGGGCTACCAGCGCATTGCGGTGATTCGGGGCGAAGGCGGGGAGATCGAGCGTAATCCGGACAACGCCCTGAAGGTGTTCCGTGCGCGGCAGGATGACACCGGGGGCAGAACGGAGGAAGACAACTGGCCGGCGCTGTTCGAGCGCCGTCACCTCAAGCCCGAAACTTTGAGCCCGGAACAGATGCTGTCGGTATGGCAGGGCCGCTCCGAGGACAGCTACGGCGAGGCCGCTACCCTCTCAACCGCCGCCCTGGCGCTCTTCGAGTGCGGTCAGGCCGACAGCCAGGAGGCCGCCATGACCATGGCAGAGCGACTCTGGCAGGATCGGGACCGGCAACGCTTTGACTCAGCGCCGGTGGCCCGGGTCGGCTGAGTCGGGTGGGTTCTGCCGGTGCCGGCGCTGGATCTCCTCGCCGGTACCGAGAAAGCTGCTGAGGCCGTTTTCGAACAGCTCCGAGCCGAACTTGAGAAACTGCCGGGTACTGTCCCGCACGGCGGTTTCGGGCATCTCCCGCATTGCCTCGGTCATGCCCGTGCGAACGCCGCGGATCACCCGCGGTTCGATGTCATCGGCGGCGTTCTGCATCTCCCGGACCTTGCTGTCCAGGTAGGGCCGCAAGACCCAGCGGTGGAAGCCGGCCAGCACCAGTAGTACCGCCAGGGCGCTGGCGCCGGCGTGAATCAGAACACTGTACCAGAATGCCATGGCACACCCTCCCTGTTTGCCCGTCAGGGCCAGTAGTTGATCAGTCCGAACTGTACCAGGCCGGCAATGGCGCCCAGCAGACCGCCCGCCAGCATCAGCTTGAATTCCTCTTCCTTGAAAGCCGGGCGTAACACGTCCTGAAACTCCGCCGGCCCGAGTGACTGCATCTGCTCACACAGCACCGCCGCCACCACCGGGGCCCGCTCCCGATTGAAACGGGGGTCGCTGAAAACATGCCCGGTGGCCACCAGGGCCTTGTTGTTCATGGCCTTCTTGAGATCCGTGTAACCGGTCATGCCGATGGTGACCTGCGCGGTGAGCTTCATCACCACCGAATGGTCCAGCATTGGCCGCAGGTGTTTCTGGATGATGGCACGGGTGCGGTCGCCGTGTTCGCCGTTGATCATGGCGTCGGCCACCTTCTCGACGGTGATCAGTTCGTTGGCCACCAGCCGGCTCCAGACTTCGCTGATTTCCCGCTGCCGGCGCAGGAACAGTCCCTGGATTTTCCAGAACAGAAAGCGCCGGGGCTCCAGGGGGCGGAAAATCAGGTTGATGGCCAGCCAGTTGGTGACAAACCCGATACCAAAACCGGCCGCCGGCAGCAGCCAGGGTTCCGGGTACTGAAGCCACAGCGGTGCCACGGCCAGGCCCAGCAGACCGCCAATCCAGGCGCCACGGTTGATCACGGCGTCCAGCTCAACCGACCCGGCCTCCTGGAATATCCGGTTCATCAGGTCCGGATGCCGCTGCAGCTCCCGGCTTAACAAGGCCTTCAGGTCCACCAGATCCGACAGGTCATCGCCGAAATCCTCCACCAGAGACTCGATCCGTGCCGGCAGCTGTTCCCGGCCCCACTGGTAGATGCGGCGGCGCATGAAGTTGGGCATGTTGTCCCAGAGTACCGGCTGGATGTCGTACATGACCTCGTCGATGTACTCGTCCAGACGCGGGTTCACCTGGGACACCACCTGCTCCACGATGCGCTTGGGTTCCAGCTTGTGGTAGACCGCGTTCAGGTCCCCGAACTGGGCCAGGGTCCGGTCGATACAGATGTGGGCCATCTTTTCGGCCTTCCGGGGAATCACACCGCGCCAGCCGAGCCACCGGCCAACGCCGACATACTCAACCGGATAGAAGGACATCTGGATTGCCAGCCAGTTGGTAACCCAGCCAACGGCAGCGGCCATCAGCGGTATGGACCAGAGTGCAGCATCCACCAAAAAAAGACCCCATCGTGAAAAGCCCGGACGATTTGCCCGGGCCAGTGCGACACATCAAGACCCGAGCCTGCAACAGGCCGTTGTTAATTGGAAGGATGATGATGGAACGGGGATGGCACCACATTGGCCGCAATGCCCGCCTAAACCGGACGGCAATGCATTTCAGGACAGTGAGGGGCGTGCACTTGAGGGAGAAAAAAGATGATGGGACCGGGCGCATCCGGTCCCAAGATTCACGTCACTACTACTCACGCCATCACTATTCAAGTAACTACAGCGTTTACTGGTAGTAGGCGTTTTCCTTGATGGAGTGGTCGGTGACATCCCGCACCGCGCTGATTTCCGGCACCCGCTCCTTCAGCGTGGACTCCACCCCCTGCTTGAGGGTCAGGCTGACCGCGCTGCAACCCTGGCATCCGCCGCCAAAACGCAGTACAGCCACGGACTCGTCCACCACATCCACCAGGGACACCTCACCGCCGTGGGATGCCAGGCCCGGATTGATCTCGGAGGCCAGCACGTAACGTATACGGTCCGGCAGCGGGGCGTCGTCGTCGATCTTCGGCACCTTGGCATTGGGCGCCTTGATGGTGAGCTGGCCACCCATCTGGTCCTTGGAGTAGTCCACGTAGGCTTCTTCCAGGAAGGGTACGGAATTGTGGTCCAGATAAAGGGTGAACTTTTCCAGGTCCACCTGCTCGTCCGTCGGCACAATTTCATTGGGCGGACAGTAGGCCAGGCAGGTCTCCGCGTGCTTGGTGCCGGGCTGGGTCACGAAAATACGCACGCCCATGCCCTCGACGTCCTGTTTTTCGATCAGCTGCGCGAGATAGTCCCGCGCTGAGTCAGTGACAGTTACCAGTGCCATGAGTCCTACCTGTTGGGAAATTATGCAGCTATTTTATGTGAGTTCGCACCCAGTTAAAAGACCCACTAAAATAGTCAGCCTTTATGAACCCAGGTGGCAAAAGTGATCGCCCCCCGGGACGCCTGATGGCAATTTTGCTATCATCCCGCGCCCAGAAACCCGATTTGGATCCCGGAAGAGCCCGTATGACCGATAATCGCAACACCCGTCTTGCCCAGCTCAAGCAGGCCCTGGAAGAACGTATTGTGATTCTGGACGGCGGTATGGGCACCATGATCCAGAACCTCAAACTGGACGAGACGGCCTTCCGGGGCGAGCGCTTCGCCGACTACGAGCACGAGGTCCAGGGCAACAATGACCTGCTGAACCTGACCCAGCCGGCTCTGCTGCGCAACATCCACGCCGATTACCTGGATGCCGGCGCCGACATCATCGAGACCAACACCTTCAACTCCACCCAGCTTTCCCAGGCAGACTATGGGCTGGAGGCGATTGCCCGCGAGCTGAACCTGGCGGCGGCACGTTTGGCGCGGCAGGTGGCGGACGAGTACACCGCCAGGAACCCGGACAAGCCCCGGTTCGTGGCCGGTGCCGTGGGGCCCACCTCCCGCACCGCCTCGATCTCGCCGGACGTGAACAATCCGGGCTACCGCAATGTGGACTTCCAGACCCTGGTGGACAACTACTACGAAGCGGTGTCGGGCCTGGTGGAAGGCGGCTGCGACCTGATCCTGATTGAAACCATTTTCGACACCCTCAATGCCAAGGCCGCCATCTTCGGCACCCAGCAGTATTTCGAGGACAGCGGCATCACGCTGCCCATCATGATATCCGGCACCATCACCGATGCTTCCGGCCGCACCCTCTCCGGCCAGACCACCGAGGCATTCTGGAACTCCATCGCCCACTCCCGGCCCATTTCCGTCGGTCTTAACTGTGCCCTCGGTGCGGACGCCCTGCGGCCCTATGTGGAGGAGCTGTCGGACAAGGCCGACACCTATGTCAGCGCCCACCCCAACGCCGGCCTGCCCAACGAGTTCGGCGAGTACGACCAGACGCCCGAGGAGATGGCCGAGATCATCGAGGGGTTTGCCAAAGACGGCTTCCTCAACATCATCGGCGGCTGCTGTGGCTCACGCCCCGACCACATCGAGGCCATCGCCAAGGCGGTTGCCAAATACCCGCCCCGGAAGATTCCCAAGCCCAAGGCCGCACTGCGCCTGTCCGGCCTGGAGCCCTTCCGAGTGGATGACGAATCCCTGTTTGTTAACGTGGGGGAGCGAACCAACGTAACCGGGTCCGCCAGGTTCAAGCGGCTGATTGTGGAAGGCGATTTCGAGGAAGCCCTGAGTGTGGCACGGGATCAGGTGGAAAATGGCGCCCAGATTATCGATATCAACATGGACGAAGGCATGCTGGATTCACAGGAAGCCATGGTGACCTTCCTGAAACTGATCGCCTCCGAGC